>NZ_JAUFQR010000001.1:307926-615852 GCF_030409875.1 Chryseobacterium tructae
TCTCTTGCCGAGCAGCTCCTTACTTACAAATTGACAACTGGTAAACATAATTTTGACTTCCTTGCAGGTTTAACATTCCAGAAAACAACTGAAGACGGATTCCGTGCTAAAACTTTTGATTTCAGAAGTGAAGCGGAAGCTTTCCGATATCTTCAGAATGCTGCAGATACTTATAAAGAAGCAGAAAGTTATAAATACAGAAGTGCATTAACTTCTTATCTGGCAAGAGTAAATTATGACTATGCCGGAAAATATATGATCAGCTTACTGGGAAGGAGAGATGGAACATCTTTAGTCTCTAAAGAAAAACATTTTGCAGATTATTATTCCATTTCAGGAGCATGGATGGTATCCAAAGAAAATTTCATGAAAGATATTTTATGGCTCTCCAACCTTAAATTAAGAGGAAGTCATGGTATTTTAGGAAACCTTGGCGGCGTTTCTTATCAGGCAGTGAATCCACAGATGATTCGTGATAATAATATTATTTTCGGCCAGGATCCATCACAGAATATTGCTTATTATGTAAAGACAATGGCTAACAATACTTTGACATGGGGGAAATCGGAACAGACCAACTTTGGGGTGGATGCTTCCTTTTTCCATAACAGACTTTCTATGCAATTTGATTACTTCGTGAAGAAGTCAACTGATCAAATCTTCAATGTCAACCTTCAAAGTACGGCAACCTATATAGATCGATATGTAAATGCAGGATTATTTGAGGATAAAGGATATGAATTGGGAATTAATTTTAATGGTAAAAATACCGGAGATTTTACTTATTCAGTTGGAGTAACATTGAGTCAACTAAAAAATACGGTGAAGCAATTAGCTGATGTAGATGAGATCTTTATCAATAGTAATAACGTACGTGGAGTTTTGAAACCTACCCGTGTAAAAGTGGGAGAGTCTCTTTATTCTTATTATGGTTATAAAACCGATGGAATCTTCCAAAATCAGGCAGAAATCAACAATTATAAAGATGCTAATGGAAATCTTATTCAGCCTAATGCCAAGCCTGGAGATATTAAATTCCTGAAGAAGGAAGGCAATACAGGAGCATTGAATAACAATGATTTTGTAAACCTTGGAAATCCATATCCTAAGTTCTCTTACGGGTTATCTTACAACATGACCTGGAAGAACTTTGATCTTAACTTATTCTTCCAGGGTGTATATGGAAACAAAATATTTAACGGTTTGAAATTTATTTCATTAAACCCAGGCGGAACCGGACAGAACTATAATATGGACAGAGATATTCTGAATGCATGGACTCCTCAGAATACCAATACCAATATTCCAAGAGTGGTACAGGGTGATCCGAGTGGTAATTACTCTAAAGTATCTGATTTCTATGTAGAAGACGGTTCTTATTTAAGACTTAAAAACCTTACAGTTGGATACTCGCTACCAAGAGAGCTTTACAAAAAACTTGATGTGAATAAAATCAGAGTGTATGTGACAAGTAATAACCTGTTTACCATTACTAAATATACAGGCTTTGATCCTGAAGTTGGAATGGAAAGCTATGGTGTAGATACCGGAAGATATCCTCAGGCCCGTTCATTTATTTTCGGACTGGAAGTCGGGTTTTAATCTAACAACAATTTAAAAGTAAAAAGATGAAGATTTTCAATACAGTAATTTTATTAACAGGGCTTTCTGCAGCAGTATTGTCTTGTACCAATGAACTGAATATAGAGCCGGAAGGAACTCCCACAGAAGCCAATTTCTGGAAAAGCGAAAATGACCTGATTACGGGAGCTAATGCTATGTATAAGCCGCTTTCCGACAGTGAATTTTATGGAAGAGGTTTTTTCTGGTTCATCAATGCCAGTGACGATATGGTAACAGGAAGATCGAAGAGTGAGGCTGATAATGCGAAGAATTTTAGCAGCAATTATATCGCAGCCGGAGATCTGGAGACCCAATGGAACAAAAGATATACGGTAATTGGTGTTGCCAATCGTGTGATCCGTAATGTTGATAATATTCAGGCTTCACAGGCGGTTAAAAACAAATATTTGGGTGAAGCATTGTTCATGAGCAGCAGAATGTATTTTGAAATGGCTTACAGCTATGGAAATGAAAAAGCAGGTGTTCCTATCATAGACCGTACAAAAGAACCGGATCCCAACCCAATTCCAAGGGCTGCTAATGTAATGGAAAACTACAATTATATTGTAAACGATCTGAAAAAAGCAGCAGAATTATTGCCTAGCCAGGAAGAACTTCCAGCCAAAGATTACGGAAGACCCCATAAAGCGGCAGCATGGGCATTACTCGCAAAAGTGTATCTGTTTATGAAGGATTGGAAGAATGCAGAATATTGGGCTAATGAAGTAATGACCAAAGGAAATAGAAATCTGCTAAATAATTTTGGTGATGTTTTTAAAGCTGAAAACAACTACAGTTCAGAATATATCTGGTCAGTACCGAGTACTACTAAATTTAATGGAGTAGGAAGTATTCTTCCGGGAGTAATGCTAGAAAACAAAGGTTGGGGTAAATATAACGGTTGGGGATATTTCCAGCCTACAAAAGAATTGTATGATGAATACGAAACCGGAGACCTTAGAAGAAGTGTAACCATTCTTAAAGAAGGAGACCAGTTTACCTTTGATGGAGCAGTAAGAACCTATGCTACATCAAACTCCCTTACGAAAGCTCAGTTTAACAAATATATGGATGCTTTCAAATATCCATTTAAAGATGGGCATGTAAATGCTAATGGAGATTACCCTTGTACAGATTTTGCCGTACCTATTATGCGTTATGCTGAGGTCATCCTTATCAAAGCAGAAGCATTATTGATGCAAAGCAAACCTGCAGATCAGGAAATCAATATGATCAGAAAACGTGCTGGTCTTACTGCCAAAAGTGGTTGTACTATGGTTGATCTGAAACATGAAAGACGTTGCGAGCTTGCGGGTGAGTGGGCAGACAGACACAGAGACCTTGTACGTTGGGGTGATGCACAGGCAACCTATGCTAAACCACTTCATGGAATGGATGGAAAAGAAGCTTGGGCTGCCAGAAACTTCAATCCTGCTATCCATAATGTTTGGGCTGTTCCACAGGTTGAAATCGTAAATAGCCACGGTGTTATTAAACAAAACGAAGGTTGGTAAAATTTTAGTCATGTATATTATCACTATATCATTGCAGAAATTCTGTGATGATATAGTCTTTTTAAAAGGTCTTATGAAACTATCAAAAATATTGGGCTTGCTGGCCCTTGCCATTTTTTCTGAAAATCAGGCACAGAACTATTTGAATTATAACGTAGGGAATGCTCATTCTCACAATGATTATATGCAGGAAATCCCTTTTTGGCAGGCTTATTATGCCAATTTTGGTTCCATTGAAGCAGATGTTTTTTTGGTAAAAGGTAAACTTTGGGTAGCCCATACAGAAAAAGAACTTTCTGCAGACAGAACGCTGGAAAATCTTTATTTAGACAATATTTCAAAGCAGATAAAGCTGAACAAAGGAAATATTTATTCAGATACAACTAAAAAACTACAGCTGTTGATCGATATCAAGCAGGATTATAAAACAATTCTGAGTGCACTAGTAAATACATTGAAAAAATATCCTGAAATTACTAATAATTCAGGCGTGAAAATTGTGATTACAGGAGGAAGACCTCAGCCGGGAGATTTTAAAAACTATCCAAGCTACCTTTATTTTGATGGAGATTTGAATAGAGACTATTCTGCTGATCAGTTAAAAAGAATCGGAATGTTCAGTGCAGATCTGCCTGAGCTGGTAAAATGGAACGGGAAAGGAATTCCGAGGGATGAAGAAACAGAAAAGATTAAAAAAGCAGTAGATAAAGCTCATGCTCAACAAAAGCCAATGCGTTTCTATGGAGCTCCTGATTTTCCCAATGCATGGGTAAACCTGATGGATATGGGCGTGGATTATATCAATACCGATCATATTCCGGATCTTAAAAAATTCATGAATACCATTCCAAAGAACTTCTACAAGAATACCAAGGAATACGCTACTTATGCACCCACCTATAAAACAGATGGCATCAGCAAAAAAGTAAAAAATGTAATTCTTCTGATTCCGGATGGAACTTCCTTGCCACAATATTATGCTGCTTTTACGGCCAATAAAGGAAAACTGAATGTTTTCAATATGAAAGCTACAGGTTTGTCTAAAACCAATTCATCCAATGCTTATATCACCGATTCAGCACCGGGATCTACAGCTTTTTCTACAGGAGTAAAAACTAAAAATACATTTGTTGGAGTAGATGGAGCAGGTAAAGCTTTGGCTCAAATTCCTGATATTATAGCAGCGAAAGGATTGGTATCCGGATTGATCTCTACCGGAGATGTAACCGATGCAACCCCGGCAGATTTCTATGCCCATTCTGATAATAGAAACAGTTCCGAACCTATTCTGAAAGATTTTGCTACTTCTAAAACCAAAATACTGATCGGAGGTCCTACCAATGGATTAACTCAGGAAACTGAACAGAAGCTTAAAGAAGCAAAAATAGATATGTATCACAATCTTAAATCCGCTGAAAAAATAAATAACAGAACACTCATTATTGATCCTCTGGCTTCACAAAGAATAACCAACGGCAGAGGAAACTGGCTGGCTGATGCTTTTGATCTTACTTTAAACGATTTAAAGAATAATAAAAAAGGGTTCTTTATGATGATAGAGGCTTCCCAAACTGATGGCGGTGGGCATAGCAACAATATCGAGCAGCTGGTGACCGAATTATTAGATTTCGACCATGTGGTAGGAAAAGCAATGAAGTTTGCTGATGAAAACAAAGAAACTCTGGTTGTGGTTGTAGGAGATCATGAAACAGGAGGTTTAACGCTTTTAGATGGCAGTCTGAAAGATGGTTGGGTGTTTGGTAATTTCAGTACCAATGACCATACTTCTATTCCATCGAGTGTTTTTGCCTATGGCCCGAACTCCAAAGAATTTACAGGGCTGTTTGAAAATACAGAGATTTTCAACAAAATTATGGCAGCATACGGTATAGAAAAATAATAAGATCCATTTAACTTTTACTTTTATAAAAATGTAGTCTTTAATATCTAAAGACTACATTTTTTATTTGCTGTAGATATCACAGCATAAAAAGCATCACCGAAAATCGCAAGATTTTCAAAACTTTAGTGTACTTCTTATGCGCAAAGCTTGTCCCTTAAAATCAACTAAAGTGTTTAAACCTTTAGTGACTTTGTGATTGGATGTTATTCACCTGATGTTTTATTTGATATTCTCTCGCAGATCGAGGAGATTTCGCAGATGGATAAAAACTTCGTTTTCATTTTGTTGCAATGGTAAGAAAATCGCAAGATTTTCAAAACTTTAGTGTACTTCTTATGCGCAAAGCTTGTCCCTTAAAATCAATTAAAGTGTCTAAAACTTTTGTGACTTTTGTGGTTAATCATAGCATCCAATCCATTGTAAAATTTTATTTCCCACAGATTGCACAGATTTACACAGATATTTGCGGGTAAGAAAATAACAGTATTGATTTATTCCCCAATAAATAATCTGCATTATCAGCTCAATCTGCGGGAATACATAAAAAAAGCTGTCTCAAAAAGAAACAGCTTCATGGTGACAATTTATATTTAACTACATTAAAAATTCGTTTTTACGATCAATTCGGCCAATTCAGCATTTACAAAATCGATAGGCATTATCCCATAAGAACCTTTTGTATTGCTTTGGAAGAAAGTTTTAATTTTAGGATTAATAGCATTGGAAACTGTCGGAATACTTGGAATACCGAAGATTCCTGGTTTGTAACCGCTGGTGAAATTGATGAAAAGTCTGTCGCTGTTATTGCTTTTGGCTTCATTCAACAGGTTGAAAACTCCATTCCATTTATCATCATTATTGGTTACCTTATAATAATCCTGAACTTTAAGCGGAGCTCCCGGATTATTGATTTCAAAAGTGGTATTGTCTGCCCATGAAGTGGCATTGATACCTTTAGCTGTTCCTGCTGAAAATCTTCTAAGCAATTTGATTTTTCCTCTTACCCCTCCAAGAGTAGGGATGTTTGTTCCAAGATCCCATTTTGAAGGATTTTTCTGAATGTAAGAATCAAAAGTACTTTCAAAACTTCTTGTAGTATTAGAAGCATCATGTTCTTCTTTTACAGACATGATGATGGTTTCTGACGGATGACTTTGTAGGAAAGCATAACAGGCATTCAATACGTCATCAAAATTTAAATTCTGGTAAATAGCACCATGATGGATCGTGAATGAATTATCAATATGTCTGCAACGGATATCCAGGAATCGAACTCCTGCATTCAGCTGCTCTGCAATACTAAGGTTTTGTGTTTTTGCTGTACCACTTACTACAGGGGCATCTATACGAGCTCCGGAATCATGAGTTCCGGGAATAGAGATTTTTGAAATTGAAATATTATCCTGAAGACCAGCCATCCAGCTATTCATTTCAACAGGGACCAGAGAAGCCATTTTATGACTTGCTTTGCTAACAGATAGACCTGTTTCATTAGAATCCCTTTCTGCTACTCCTTCTGAGCATGAAAAGAATACAGTTGCCGTGGCTATACTAAGCGTAAAGTTTTTTACATATTTCATTGAGTGCTTGAACATAGTTTTAATTTTAATTGGATTTAAAATTAAGAATATGTCAAGTAATGAGGAGTTAATTTAATTTTAAGAGATGATTAAGTTGTTGTGTAGAGAAAGTAAGAAATTGGGAGCTGGAAGTTGGAAGAGGGGAGTACTTGCAGTCGGTAAAGAATATTTCTGTTTTTTATAGGATGAAGGAAGAGATAAAGTCTGGTTTAACTTTTCGGAGAAATATAACTTCCATCCTCCTGCTTCCATCTTAAAACACAAAATCCTCCTTCAGTCCAGGAATTTTAAATCTATGTTCTCCTATTTTGAAATCATCCATTGTAATTAAAGGGTTAAATGTATGAACAAATTCTCTATAAACGTTTTTCGGTACTTTTGTCTCTTCATCACAAGAAGAATACTCTTTGTTTACAATTACTTTTCCTGTAGAAAAATTGATTTCATGGGTAATATCAAAATCACAAGTATCTGCAAAATTATCATACGAGCCAATCAGGTAAAAATCTCCATTCTGAAATCTGAAAGTATATTTACTAACCTGAGTATGCCTTGAATTACTGAAAAAGCTCTGTTCCACTATCAAACAATTATTTTTGATCTGGATGCTAAGAATATTATCATCAGGATAAAAACCTAGTCCACTTGAATATAAAAGAGTGGAGTTCTCTTTCCATATTTTTAGGATCCCTTGTTCATTTTTCAGAATATAAAAGACTCTTCGATAATCTTTTTTCCCAAAGTCTCTTTCATAATCAGATGCTATTTTATCCGTATCAAATACAAGAACTGTTTCGTCTTTCCCATCTTTATCCAAATCTCCTTTTACCTCTGTCACTTTTTTATAACCCTTAGGAACATAAAAATTTTTCAGGTTTTGAGCAAAGACGGTAGTGGCCATTACAATAGCAACAAAAGAAAATAACTTTTTCATGGGAAAAATAATATTCAGGAATTATAATCCAGTATTCTCTTTTACAATTAATTTGGATTCGTCTAAGCTGCTTAGGTTACCCTTTATGGATTTGTATATCCCTGTAATATCGGTTTCTTTTCCCTTAGAATCAGTTACGGTAACTCCAGTGGAGTAGGCTCCATCTTCTGCATAGTAAGATTTATAGAGTTGATATTGATAGCCATTATTTTTGAATGACAGATAATGAAGTTCCATTCCTGCATTTTGTTTTCCACCCCCTCTCATATAAGAATTGTAAGTGAATTTTTTCCAACTATCTTTAGTTCTTTCTGAAGGAAATTCCATTTCTACTTTATTCTTGTTTCCAAAACGATATTGGATGTATTTTTCTTCTTTATCCTTTACCAATGTCATTTTCTTTCCACTTTTTGTTTCAAAAGAATAGATGATTTCTTCATTAGGTAAAAGGTATTGTGCCCAAATTGATAATGGAAGTGCCAAGGCAAATAAGATCAGAAATTTTTTCATGATTGGGTGTAGTTTATGGTTGATGCCTTAATTTGAGAAGGCTCGATGATTCATTCTCAAATTAAGACATTTTTAGATTTTCAAATTATTTCGTCATTACGCTGGCAAGATCTTCCCAGAACATTGGGTAAGATTTTTCCACTACATCTTCGTCTTCAATAGTAAGCTCTCCAATCAGACAATAAGGAGCAAAACTCATCGCCATCCTGTGATCTTGATACGTTTTGATTGAAATATGCTCTTCAGGTTCTCCGAAACTTACAGATTCAATGGTTAAATCAGTAATCTCCGTTTCAGTGCCTAGTTTTTTAAGCTCATTATATAAGGCTTGAAGTCGGTCTGTTTCTTTTACTCTTAATGTTCCCAGTCCTGAAATTTCAAAAGGAATTTTTAATGCGGCGGCTGTTACACAAAGTGTCTGTGCGATATCCGGGCAATTGTTCATATCCAGGATGATTTTTTCCGGGAAAACAAAATCAGGCTGAGGTTCTAGGGTCAGTTGATGTTCCGCTTCCAGGAAAGTTGTTTTAATTCCAAAAAAGTCTTCATAGATTTTTGCAATCGCAGAATCTCCCTGAGTAGATTCCTTGTAGAAACTTTTCAGATGAAGGGTTTCTCTTCCCAAAGCACAGATCGAGTAGAAGTAGGAGGCAGAGCTCCAGTCGCTTTCCACTTCATAAGCCTTTACTGAAGATTCATTATCTAGGCTGAATGGTTCTACTTTAATGGTATTTCCTTCAAAGCTATTTTTGATCCCGAATCTTGTTAGGATATCAAGCGTCATTTCAATATAAGATCTTGAAGTCACTTCTCCTACAAGATGAATTTCCAATCCGTTTTCAAGCTTTCCCGCGATAAGAAGCAGCGAAGTAATGAACTGACTGGAAATATTGGCAGGAACATTTACCGAAGTCTGCGTAATTTTCTTTCCTGCAATTTTTAAAGGTGGAAAACCTTCATTTTCCAAATATTCGATATCAGCACCAAGATCTTTCAGAGCATTTACCAGATTTTTGATGGGTCTTTCCTTCATTCTTCCAGAGCCCGTAAGAATAGTTGTTTTTCCCTCTTGAATAGAATAATAAGAGGTAAGAAAACGCATGGCTGTTCCCGCATGGTGAATGTCCACTACATCTGTAACTTCAGATAATGCCTTCTTCAGCAATTGCGTATCCTGAGAGTTGGATAAATTTCCGATTTTTATATTACTAAACAGACTTTCCAGAATCAATAAACGATTCGAAATACTTTTCGAACCGCTGATCTGTACTGTTTTATTTCCTATTAATGTTGATTTTTCTAGCTTCTTCATTATTTCTTCATATTCCTTATACAAGATTTCAGATCTTTAAATCTACCATCTGAGATCTTGTATAAAGGATCTTATTTTAATTTTTCATTATTCTGATGACGATCCTTATCACGATCCGTCTTGATCTTCATTTTTCTGTCAAAGGCATCCTGCAGATTCACTCCGGTTTGATTGGCCAGGCATAATGTTACAAAAAGTACATCTGCCAGTTCTTCGCCAAGATCCTTATTTTTATCACTTTCCTTCTCGCTCTGTTCGCCATATCTTCTCGCGATGATTCTTGCGACTTCACCTACTTCTTCAGTAAGCATCGCCATATTGGTCAGTTCATTAAAGTATCTTACACCGATGGTTTTGATCCATTCGTCAACCTGCTGTTGTAACTGAGTAATTTCCATTATTGATAAGCTCCTATAGTAGGATTAGTAGTTCTTGGTTCATTTACAATATCAAAAGGGACAGTTCCTGCTACAGTCACATTTCCTTTTCCTTTTGCCGGAGATGTTGTTTTTACTCTTAAATTCATTTTGGCCATGAAATAATTCATAAACTGTGGATCTTCATTTTTGATCGTTTGTATTACATTCGCATTATTATCAAAAGTAAATCCTGCTTCTGAAGTTCCTGAATATTTTAATAAACAGTTTTGAATAAGGTATTCAAACTGTTGTCCTGGTGTTGCTTCAAACTGTAATGCATTATCCCTATCAGAATATACAATACTATTTTTTAGATTGAACTGCTGTAAAGCGCCCTGTTCTGTCTGTCCTTTTTCATTCTTCCATTCATTCGTTACGAAGATCCCTTTTCTGTCAAAAGTTCCCATCGATTTAGAGTAGTTGGCAATCGTAGCATGAGTATAATTGTGCTTCCCGCCTTTAAAAATTCCGATAGATGATAAGCCACAGTTATTCATTACTAAATTATTAGCAGTGACTGTAGAATTTACAGCATAAATTCCATATTCAAAGAAAGTATGAATAAAAGAATTGTTGATCGTAGCAGTTGTTTGCTTCATTTCAAGTCCTTTTGTTCCTCCGAATAATCTAGCATGATTCATATTAAGGATGGAGGCTGGTTCCATTTTGATCGAATTCCAGTTTTTAGAGATCGTGTCATAATAAGGATCATTTCGGTCACCACGAAGAATGACTTGCTTGTCCAGGGTTCCATTAATATTTAATACCCCTTTTGAAGAAACTTTTATTCCACTGTTTTTATGGAAATATACTTTCGTACCAGGGTCTATATCCAGCGTTACATCAGGATCTATAGTAAGATTTCCGTAGATAATCTTGGCTTTATTATTAGTCCATGTTGTGGAAGAGGTAATTATATTGGGGTTGGTGGGAGTCTGAATAAAAAATTCTGCATCCTGAACTACAGAGAACAGAGTAACATGTTGTTGTCCTGCAGGCCCGGTAAATATAATTTTATCCTCGGCAATCGCTTCAGGCCCCGTTGCCTGTGGCGCAATTTCTACATATATATAGAGACTGTCCTTTTTTCTAAGCGGAACATCCTTAAAATCATATCCCGGCTTTCCATCTACATTGATTCTATACAATGATGCTGCTCCGCCTTCAAGATTTACTCTTGGGATAAGGACATCTTTATCCTCATTATTGTATACTTTACTACATAGGTTTCTGAACGTACCTGGTGATAAACCGTATCACAGAATACCGTGTCTCTTGAAAATCTTAGCTGCTGTGACGGAGTATCAAAGGTAATATCATCCTTATTACACGATACCGCAACAAGGAGCATCCAGAAAGAAAAAGCCAGTAATAATTTGAATTTCATCGAAATTAAAGTTTAAGTAAGTTCCAAATTTAACGAAAATACTTTGAATTTCTTATCAAGAAAAAAATATTAGAATCTGTATTTGGATATTAGAAAAAAAGTTGTACTTTTGCAACCTAAAATTAGCAGAGAAATATCCATTACTATTTCGAAAGCAAACTTTAATTTTTTAAAAATAGCATTATGAAAAACGGAATCCACCCAGAAAATTATAGACTTGTTGTTTTCAAAGATATGAGTAACGACGAGGTGTTTCTTTGCAAATCTACTGCAGAAACAAAAGATACTATCGAGTTCGAAGGACAAGAGTATCCACTAATCAAAATGGAAATCTCTTCAACTTCTCACCCTTTCTACACTGGTAAAGTGAAATTAGTTGACACTGCAGGTAGAGTTGATAAGTTCATGAACAAATACAAAAAATTCGCTAAGTAATTTTTGTATTCTTACAATATTAAAGCCTTTCAATTTTTTGGAAGGCTTTTTTGTTGTTAAAAAAATAAATGATAGATGTTATAAAGTAAGGAAAGATGAATTCACAGTATAGTCTCTCATCTCTTAGTCTATTATCTATCCGTCTATTATCTGGCAATCCATTATCTTCCATCTTCTATCTCAACTTCTCCCATCTTTTTGTATTTTTGTTTTAAGTAGTAAAGGTTCAGCTTTTGGCCTCTATTTTTTAACCTATAATTTCTAAAAAATGCAATTAGTATTTTCAGACGCACAATATTGGGAAGATTTTCTTCCGCTTACCTTTACCAGACCAATTGCAGCAATGCGATGCGGAATCCTTACCTTTTCTGAAAGATGGCAAAGAATTCTGGAGAATACCGAAATTTCTTATTTTACAGAAATGTACCTTCAGGATAAGTTTAAAACTCCGGAAGAAAAAGAAAGTCTTTTTTTAGTCCCGAATTTTATCCCTACAGAATCTGTTATTCAGCAGATTAAAGATCTTAAACAAGGGGAAGCTTTGGTGTATGAAGACGAATTGGTAGCGGCAAAGGTGAATATGAAAGGATTTTCACTTCACCAAATCGAAAAAATGACAGATATTAAAGAAGAGCTTATTTTCTTTAAAAAGCCAAAAGATCTATTTACTTATAATCATCACGCTATTGATTTCGATTTTGACCTGCTTACGAAGGGAAGGTCTTCACAGGAATTATCTTCTACAAACGGTTTCTTAGGTGATAAAAAAGACCTTTTCATTGAAGAAGGTGCCTCTATTGAATTTTCAACGATCAATACAAAAACCGGGAAAATTTATATTGGTAAAAATACAGAAGTCATGGAAGGGTGCCATCTTCGTGGACCTATAGCACTTTGTGATGATTCTAAATTTAACCTTGGAGCTAAAATTTATGGAGCGACTACGGTGGGGCCGCATTGTAAAGTTGGAGGTGAGGTGAACAATATTATTATTTTCGGGTACTCCAGTAAAGGGCATGAAGGTTTTGTAGGAAACTCAGTGATTGGAGAATGGTGTAATTTCGGAGCAGATAGCAACTCATCGAATATGAAAAATAACTATGGGAATGTAAAATTCTGGAGTTACAGAAGCAAAGCCTTTGAAGATACAGGTTTGCAGTTCGCAGGTCTGATTATGGGAGATCATTCTAAGACTGCCATCAATACACAATTGAATACTGGAACTGTTATAGGGGTTGCCTCCAATATTTTCAAACCAGGTTTTCCACCCAATCTTGTAGAAAACTTCTCATGGGGTGGTTTGAAAGACGATGAAAAGTTCAGACTGGATAAGGTCTATGAAGTAGCAGAAAGGGCTATGGCTAGAAGAAAAGTGGCTTTAACAGAAGAAGATAAAGCTATTTTGAAGCATGTTTTTGAAGCCTATTAAATTAAAATATAAAACCCTCAGTATTCCTGAGGGTTTGTTTTTTTAGTTTGAGTATAGCAATCTTAGAGAATTTAAATAGCTTTTTCCGGAAATAATCTCCGCTTCTTTGTTTTTGAAAAAAAAGAATTGATATTCCGGATTTTCTTTTTTTAATTTTTCAAATTTTCTTTCACTAATGCTTTTTCCATTAAAGTAATAATAATCTGGAGGTGTTTCTGAAAGAATAATTATAGCACCTATAGTGGCATATTGAGAGTCAATTTGAAATTCTTTATTATCTAATCTCTCGTTTTTCTCAAAAATAACAGCTTCATTTTCAAGAGTGCTTGAATTAATAGTATCTTTCTTGTTGTTTCCTTTTCTTTCAGCTTCATTAATTTTATCGAAGTCAAAATATAAGACATTTTTCTTCTCAATCAATTCATCAGGTATTTCTATAGAAAAAGTGCCATCTTCATTGGTGGTGGTTTTAATGTATTTTGATTTAGAGATAAAGAAAACGTCAGCACCGGTTACTTCCTTTTTGGTGTTTTTAGAAATAAGTTTTCCCGATACTTTTGTGATGCTTGTAGTTTTTTGTTCAGTAGTCATTCTAAAATTATCTTTAGTTTGAGCTTGAACAAAGGTGAGATTTGTAATTAAAATAATTCCTGTAGCTGCTAAAGCAAGTGATCTTATTGGGATTCTGCCACAAATTTCTTTTCCATCAGCTGTTTCAAAAATATCCTGAATCTGTTGATCTGTTTTGTTTGTAAAATCAACTACGCATTTAGAACATTTCTCACAAAATTTTCCTGAATGAAAATCTTGCATATCATCCCACCTCTCAGGACAGGGATTGTAGATTTTGATCGTATTCTTCATATTTGTGTTGTATCCTCGCAGTTATGTTGTTTAATGAATTAAATATAGTGGTTTTCTAAAAGAAAGCAATATGCTTAATTGTTTATCTTAGCCGAAAACTCAATAGAAAATAAAATTTCAATTTTTTTTGAAGTTTTTTTATTTTTGATGTAATAGATTGTAAAGACGAATTGTCTTACCTATAAGAAACAAAACTCATGACCCAAGAAACTTTCAAGAATACGGTGTTTATTCTCAAAGACGAGATGTATCGTTTTGCGAAGCGATTCGTCATGAGTAGTGATGAAGCAGAAGATGTAGTGCAGGATATCATGATGAAGTTTTGGCAGAAGCGGGATGAACTGGAGCAGTTTGGGAACTTAAAATCCTATGCGCTGAAGTCTGTCCGGAACGAATGCCTGAACCGGCTGAAGCATCACGATGTGAAGATAGGCTTTGCGGATATGCAGCTTCATCGGTCGGAGCTTTATAGTATGGAAGTTGATAACCTTAAGGAACATATTATAGGATTTATCAATCAGCTCCCCGAGAAACAGAAGCTGGTGATCCACTTGAAAGATGTAGAAGAGTATGATGTTTCCGAAATTTCTGAAATGCTGGAAATGGAGGAAAATGCAGTAAGGGTAAACCTTATGCGAGCAAGACAAAAAGTAAAAGAACAAATCTCACAACTGATGAGCTATGAAAAAAGATCAATTACAAGATAAATACGACGAAATCTTCCGAGAAATAAAGGAAGAAAAAATGGAATGGAGTTTTGATGACTTCCTTCAGCAGGCAGATAATAAAGTGACTGAAGAGGATGCTACACCCATTATTCCATTGGCAGAAAAGAAAAAGCCCTCATTTCCCAAATGGTTTTGGATGGCCGCCAGTGTAACACTGGTCTTTGGAATAGGATTTTTCCTTAAAAATAATTCAGGAACTGGAGTTCATGATAAAGAAAGTCTGGTGAAAAATGAGGTATTAAAGCAAAAATCCGATTTTATTGAAGAAAATAATAATCACCAGGAGCAGGTGGCAGTAAATCACACCGATTCTATTTCAGGAACTAAAAAAGATTCTATCTTTCAGGATAATCACGTAGCTGAAAAAGATGTGATGGACGAAATATTGCCGAAAAGAGGAAGATTGAAAAAGGAAAGAAAGCCAAGATATGCAGACAATTCCTATTTTAAAAATAATAAAGCTAAAGATTCTACAGGATATGAAAACTCTTACGTAATTGTAAACGGTAAAAGAATTGACAATGTAGAAGAAGCAATCAATGTAACAAAGTATTCATTCCAGATATTTGCAAATAACGTTAGTGAAAAATTGGCACAGCCTACTGTAGTAGATGATGATTATTAATCGGAAAATAAATCGGTTGTCATCGTTAACTTAAAAAAAATAAAATTGACTCATGAAAAAACTATTCATAATATTCGCTCTTGCTTTTTCCCATTTCTTTAATGTATATGGACAAAAAGATAAATTTGACCAGCTCTTTGACAAATATCAGGAAGTGGAAGGAGTAACCTCTATTAAGATTGCTAAACCTATGTTTGGAATGCTCAGCAGTCTCAATATTGATGATTCTCAGCTGGATCAGATTAAACCGTTATTATCGAAAATTAACGGATTGAAAATTCTTATTACCGAAAATCAAGAAAAAGGGACTACGGCTGATGGACGCAAGGTTCAGGCTAATATGTCTCAGCTGAATAAAGATATTTCTTCTTATTTAAAGAATCTCAACTACAGCGAAATCATGTCGGTAAATAATGCCGGAGCGAAAGTGAAATTCCTTTCTGCGGAGGCTAAAAATGGCATTTTGGAGGACCTGTTACTGAGTATTGACGGGGGAAGCGGAGAAAGTATATTTGTAATGCTTGATGGAAAGCTTTCCATGGATGATGTAAGTAAGATCATCAACTCTAGTGAAACCAAAAAAAGCCCGGTTTCTAACATAAGAAATAATCTGAACTCAGATAGTAATTCGTCTTACCTTAATGGAGAGGCTAGAAATGTAGGAGATTTTTCAGGAATTCAAATGAGTACTGGTGTCAACGTAATCTTTAAACAAGAGAAACCTACCAGTGTAAAAGTGATTGCAGATGCAGATAAATTACAATACATTGTTACAAAGGTTGAGAATGGTATCCTGAAAATCTATATAGATAATAAAGGAGTAAGAAATTTAAGGTTTAAAAACTTAAGTATCAACGTATCTTCTCCAAGAATGGATAACATTGATGTGTCTTCGGGATCTAATCTTACGGTAGTAAATTCTATTCAGGAAAAAAATATGACCATTGATGCTTCGTCTGGATCTAATATCACCGGTGATTTCAAAATTGCCAACGCAGCAACGATTTCAGTATCTTCGGGATCAAATGTGAGAGCAGGAATTACAGCCGGAAATATCGCAATCAAAAGTTCAAGTGGCTCAAATATGAGTCTAAGTGGGAGTGCAGATTCAGGAACTATTGATATCAGCAGTGGAGCATTGTGTAAAGCAGATGATTTGAAATTTAGTCATCTTGAAACGGAAGTTACTTCCGGAGCCAATCTGACTGTAAATGTATCAGGTAAACTAAAAGTGAAAGCTTCTTCAGGAGGATCGGTAAGATACAAGGGAAGACCTGAAATAGATGCTAATATCAGTAAAACATCAGGTGGATTGTTAAGACCAATTGAATAAAAACCATCACCATGAAAACTCTTAAAACTATTTTATTCTCGCTTTTGATTGTAGGTACATTCCAATCCTGTATTGTTTCCGCAAAACCGAATATGGATTTCTTTTCAGATTCAGGACATCATTATAAAAATGCCAAGTTTACAAGCTTCAATGTACCGCTAATGTTGGCTAAGCCCTATATCAAGAAAGCTTTAAGGGAAGATGGTGAAAGTGAAGAATTCATCAGTCTTATCAAAAAAATTTCTAAGATAAAGATCCTTACCGTAGAAAATGGAAGTAAAGAGATGCTGAATGATTATGCTCAATTTTTAAATAATAATCAATATGAAGAATGGGCTACCATAAAACATAATGGTGAAAACGTAAACCTTCGTGTAAAACAAAAAGGAGAGGCTATTAAAAATATGCTGATTACAGTAAATTCAGATAAAGAATTGGTATTTGTAGATGTAAGAGGAAGCTTTACTCCTCATGATATTTCAAAAATGATCAATGCCGTTTCTGATAAGTAATCTAAGAAATTTAAAGAAAAATTAATTGTCGCAAGTAGTTTCAGACATATTCAATTTATTTTGTAAAGAAAAACCGTTCTTAAAAAAGGACGGTTTTTTGATTTAACTTATTGATTATTAAATTTTATTTAAACTATTAAAAATGATTTTCATATGTCGTTAAAATAACCTAATTTTGCAAAGAAAGTAAAGATGTCTATTCATAACAAAATTGTAGAGACAGCCATCACTTTCGATGACGTTCTTCTAGTCCCTTCTTATTCAGAAGTTTTACCTAACCAGGTTTCATTAAAATCAAGACTTACCGACAAAATCACGCTGAATGTTCCGATAGTTTCCGCTGCAATGGACACTGTTACTGAAGGTGATTTAGCAATTGCCCTGGCAAGAGTTGGAGGTTTAGGCTTTATCCACAAAAACATGACGATTGCCGAGCAGGCAGCACAGGTAAACCGTGTGAAACGTTCCGAAAATGGAATGATCTCAGATCCGGTTACCCTTTCAAAAGACCACACTTTAGGACAGGCTAAAGAGATGATGTCTCAGTTCAAAATCTCAGGACTTCCTGTTGTGGATGCGGATAATGTTCTTATTGGAATTATTACCAACAGAGATGTGAAATATCAGGAAAATCTTGATGTGAAAGTGGAGGAGATCATGACCAAAGAAAACCTGATCACTTCAGACAAAGATACCAATCTTGAAAAAGCAAAAGAAATCCTTCTTAGAAGCAGAGTTGAGAAATTACCTATCGTAGATAAGGATAACAAGCTTGTAGGGTTAATTACTATTAAAGATATTGATAATCAACTTGAATATCCTAATGCCAATAAAGACAACAATGGTCGTCTTATCGTAGGTGCCGGAGTTGGAGTTGGTGAAGATACTTTAGACAGAATTGAAGCTTTGGTACAAGCTGGAGTGGATATTATCGCAATTGATTCTGCTCACGGACATTCTAAAGGAGTATTAGATAAAATTTCTGAGATCAGAAAAGCATATCCAAACTTAGATATCGTAGGTGGAAATATTGTAACTGCTGAAGCGGCTGCAGATCTTATCAAAGCAGGAGCTAATGTTCTTAAAGTAGGGGTTGGGCCAGGCTCTATCTGTACAACAAGAGTGGTTGCCGGAGTTGGAGTTCCTCAGTTATCTGCTATTTACAATGTATACGAATATGCTAAATCTCAAAACGTAACAGTAATTGCTGACGGGGGGATCAAGCTTTCAGGAGATATTGTAAAAGCTATTGCAAGTGGAGCAGGAGCAGTAATGCTAGGTTCTCTTTTGGCAGGTACAGACGAGGCACCTGGAGATGAAATTATTTTCCAGGGAAGAAAGTTCAAATCTTACCAAGGGATGGGAAGCCTTTCTGCGATGAAGAGAGGTGGAAAAGAAAGATATTTCCAAAGTGAAGCTAAGAAATTCGTTCCGGAAGGAATTGAAGGAAGAGTTCCGCACAAAGGGAAATTAGAAGATGTGATCTTCCAGTTAACCGGAGGTTTAAGAGCGGGTATGGGATATTGTGGAGCCAAAGATATTGAAGTTCTACAAAAAGATTCCAAATTGGTAATGATTACAGGAAGCGGATTGAAAGAATCACACCCACATGATGTGATCATTACTCAGGAAGCTCCTAACTATTCTTTATAAAGAGTATTTGATACCATAAAAAAAGACTGCCTATTTGAGGCAGTCTTTTTTTATTTTACCTTTTTGTATCTGAATCTAGGTTTGATCACTTGATTTAAAAATTTTCCTCTGGATGCTGCTTTACCAAAATTTTCAACAATATAGAAGGGTACTTTAAAATAGTCATAAACTGACCCTGACTGATATATAATTCTTAATATCCCAGTTTTCGGAAAATATATAAAACTATTAACAACACTTGAAGGCATATCATATTTCCAGCAAAAAATGTTCCCTAAATTAAAAGAAAAAGCTTCCGAGATTCCGAAAGCTTTTGTTGATTTTTACTTAAGTGAGGTTGTTTTTTATTTTTTCACGAACTTAAATTCATGAGACTGTAAGCCCCGAGTTGTTATTCTTAATAGATAAACCCCGGATATAAGTTGTGAAACATCAATTTTTGAATCGAATATTTCAGACCTTATGAGCCGTCCGTCAATATGATATATCTGCATAATTTGCCCATCATTAATTCCGGAAATATGGATGATATCTGTAACAGGATTAGGAAAAACTTGAATTTTGCCCTTAGAAACTTCCTGTATTCCGAGAGTCGGACCTTGTATGTCTCCTGTCATTGTAGAGTTTCCAGAAGTAAGATTGCCACCACATTGGCTAATGGTTTGTGAGGTGTTTTCAATCCATGTCCCAGCGGCATTTCCTGGCGGAATAGCAAGGCTGTTGTTGCTTGTGGAATTATAATATATTAAAAAGGGAGTTGTAAAAGTACCGTTGCCTTCATCTGCAAGAAATTCCCAGCGGGATAAAGAATTATTCCATTGGATTTTAAACTCACAAGTTCCCAGCCCTCCACAAGGCTGCTGTCCATCAATAGGAGTTGTCATGTAAATATTTTTATTGAAGCTATCCGTTCCGGTTTTATTGAAAACGAAATTCTGATCATCAAATAGATTATGACATCCGTTAAAGGTGATCGTCTGGGCTGAAGCTGAGCCTGCAAATACCAGACATAGTAAGTAAAGGTATTTCATAACCATTAATTATGGGATGGGAAATACCGTTCAGGGCAATAATACATTTTACTGTAAGAAATGGCTGCCTGTTTTCATGAGCTTGATTGCCTCCCGTATTGTTTAGCATTGTGCTTTTCATGGTAGTGTCCGTTGAAGCATCTGAATATTCTTTATCCAGAATTTTTGTATTAGCGGGTAAACTTCCGGTAGGTACATTCTGATTTCCTTCAGCGGTTACAGCATTTACCGTGTGATTGTGAGCAGGCATTTGTGCCACGGTTAGGGTTACGCTTTCAGCTCCTCCGGTTTGTCCAATGGTGTAATTTGTTTGACCTCCAGGAGCCTGTCCGTTATGAACAAGAACTCTACCTCGCATATCAGGTAATGCAAAGGTCGTAATTCCATCTCCTCCGTAAGTAGTCCCCAAAAGTGAGAAAAGAGCTGTGTTTTGTGCGATAGACATAAGCTGTCCATTACATTCAGCCCAGCCATTCGGGGCAAAATTATAAGGAACGAATGCAATTTGACCTAAAAAAGGTTCTGATCCTTGAGCTTTTAATGCAGGGGAAAATGCACCGCAGATGAGCAGTGTGCATGTGAAAAGTAAATTTTTCATGATAATTGATTTTTACTAGTATAAATTTAAAAAGAAAAAACCTTTCAGATTGAACTAAAAGGTTTGAATTTATTAATGGTTTTTGCTATTTCTATAGATATTTTCTCTAGGAATTTAATAATTGATGATAATTCGTAATATGTAAATATCCTTCTTCCTTGATACTAACTACTAATTGATGGGCAACTGCCATATCATGGATTTCCTTTGGTGACATACTTCCTTTTTCACTAAGGGTTTTGCTCATATTTTTAAGTAAATCAAGATGTAGAATCAGATCTTCTCTTGTTTTTTGCACAAGTTCCTGCATCAATTTTTCGATTCTTTCATCAGTGATGTGTTGCTGCATACGGTGAGGATAGGCCTCCAGGTTATATGCTGCCTGATAGTCTTCTTCAAAACCATATTTTCTGATGAAATCAATGGCCAGACTTGTTGCTTGTTCCCTGTCGTGGCTTCTTCCGATGCTGGCATGCTGATCTCCAAAAATAATTTCCTCAGCAATACCGCCTGCCAGATAGATTTTGATTCTATTCAGTAGACTTTCTTTGGTATCATGAATCTGATGGGGGAAGGTAAAGCCCGCCGCATAACTGCTTGCTACTTTACTCTTAAGTTGTAATGGTGCAAAACCTGTATAAAGGATATAAGAAACAGCGTGGCCACACTCATGAACACTGATGTTGGCTACAGCATCCTGTTGGTTGGCTTGTCGTATGCTGTCAATTCTTCCCAGATAAGGAATTTCAATAGTTCTCTTACCTATCTTTCCGATAATCATCTTCTTCTCCTGAAGGTAATTGATATCAATGTTCTTATCATCATGGATAATAGCTTCAAATAGGAAATTGCTGAGGTTGGTATCTAAATATCAACCACACTGCTGAAAACAGGGCGTACCCCTTGAACCGGAAATACTCCATTTCGGTAAATTAACTCATTGATCTCTTTATTGATCTTTAAAGAAACTCCGAACTTAGTTTTTGTTTTATGCTTTAAATTATCGATTTCCCGTTGAATCAGTTTATGAAAGTCCTCCGTTTTTAAAGAAAAATAGATCAAATGAATATTCCCAAACCTGGCTACCTGCTCAGGACGGAATTTTCTGGCTAAAGCATTTTTAATGTCAACTACAGTTATTTTTTTAGTAAATGCATGGTAGATATTAGCATCTACATCTGCTTCACTGGTTTCCTTTGACATCTGAAATGCTTCATCCAGGTTCCCGCTGATGATGATAAGCATTTTGCTATAATCTACGGGTTCATAGATTTTCTTTTCTTTCTGTTTTTTGCGGATTAGCTTAATCATATCTTCCTCCTTCATATCGATAATGCTCATGACATCATCATCCATGCTGAGGTATTTTTTTAGCTCTTTGGCATCCCATAGGTTCAGATAAGGATTTTCATCCAGCTCTGTTTCTCCGCTCAGCTTTCGTCTGTCATTTTCTTTTTTTCGGAACAGATAGGAGAATAAATAATGTTCAAGATCTTCACGTTCTCTTTTACTCAAACGTCCATCACTCAGTAGTTCCCAGAAATCGGTAAACTTGGTTTGCGGTACCGGTACACCATCCGGATCTATTGTATTGAAACGCTGGATCTCGTCAAAAAGAGCAATGCTTGGTTTTTCATCACTCAGTCCATTGCTTTGTAAAATATCTGAAACACTTTTACTCCATGATGTTTCATCCGTATTGCTTAATTCAATTTCTACGAAACGGTTTTGAAAATCAAGAAAGCGAACCATTTTTCTTACCAGATCCGTTTTTCCTACTCCGGTCATTCCCCAAAGATTAATAACCACAGGACGGGTCAGAATCTCCGGCATCAGGTACCATATCTGAATATATTCCATGATATCATCGATGATCTTATCTATACCGATGAATTCTTTTTTAAGGTAAGCTTTACAATCGTCCAGCTTCTTCTTTTTCTTCTGGATTTCTTCTTTGTTAATAATCATGTATGAAAAATACATTATTTTTTTAGATTATCCTTGAAATCTTCAACCCTGAAATCGGTAAGAGCATTTCCTTTTTCAATTTTTTCTTTAGAATATAATCTGAAGTCGTTTTCTGTTTTTTCTAAGAGATAATCATAAGGTCCTACATGAGAAATTAATTTTACCAGTACCGGAGAAATTTCAAGACAGATAAATAATCCCATGATAAAAGTAGCTGCCAAGCCAATGATGGCAGAGTTTTTACCAAGCTCGTCCAAGGCCTGAAGTCTGGCTGCAAAACCATTGAATTTATCTTCAAAAGTTTCTGTAGACTTTCTTTCTGTTTCAAGATTCGTATAGACTTTTGAAATTTCTTTATCCAGATATTCCAGTCTTGGAGCTACCTGTTTTTGGTAATTTTCGAGATCTTGTCTTCTTTGTTCTTTGAGTTGTTGTTTACGCTTAGCATTAGACCCGAATCCTTCTTTACCACTGGTTAAACCGGATTCTTTACCTAAATTTCCTTCTCAAGCTCTACAGATGCAGAATCGTATGACTGCTGATATTGAGCTGCCTTGTCTGCAATTTGTTTTTTTTCTGTTTCAAAAGGGCCACTTTGCTGAAGAATTCTTCCGGTCATTTCTCCCTGAAGCTGTTTTTTATTCCTTTGAATAATGGTATTCAGTTGTTTATTTACCTCTTTTTCAAAGATTTTAAGCTCTAAAGGTTTGGAAATAATAATTCCTAGAAATGTGGCAAGGATTAAACGGGGAATAGACATCAGGATCTGATTCCACCATGTTCCTGTTTTTTTGATGGAAGAAACAATATACCGGTCAAGATTAAAGATCATTAATCCCCACAGAATTCCAAACCCTACTGCTGCCCAGATATCATCAAATACGGTATACATGGCATAGCCTGCAGATAGAGTAGCAAACACGGCGGTGAAAAGTACAATACCTCCAATTCCGGAAAATTTATTCCATTCACTTGGGGTCTTTCTTAAGATATGGATGTTCCCGCCGGAACACACCATCAGAAACTTTTGGAACCAATTTATTTTATGATTCACCTGATTTATAGTTTGTTGGTCTGTTTTCATTATAGAAAATTTATACAAAGGTAATACTAAAAATCATACCAATGTAAAAGATAGTATTATGTTTTACCAAGTAATTTAATGTTTTATATTTTAAAAAGTGATTTTTGCTGAGTTTATACTCTTTTAATAAATTTTTTTTAGTAATGTAAAAGTTTAAAAAATATTTATTTTATGATATTTATTATGATTTTTATTCTTTAAAAATGAATGTTTTTGGGTTTTTGCACCCATTGGTGAAAAAAAAATATATAATAGTTTGGAGAGTTTATAAAATATTTTATTTTTGCAATAAGGGGAAGTTAGACAATATTTTTATAACCTTCGCGGTACAAAGATACAGGCCATTGAAACCCTGTCTTCCCCTTTTTAATTAAAAAAACAACTAATGACCAGAAAAGATTTCCTTACACTAGGTTCTCTAAGTGTGATGTATTTACTATTTCCAAGCTACTTGTTTTCGGAAGTTACCACTAAAAATTTTTTACCTGAAGATGTTAATACATTATTAAAATCTGCCTCTGATTTGAGAAAACAGAAAAGATTTGATGATGCTAAAAAAGTTTATCAAAAAATCATTCTGCAATATCCCAATGAAATAAGAGGTTATGATGGTATGAGGAAAACTTTATTATCACAAAATAATAAAGAATGGGAAGTAATATTGATGTTTAAAGCAGCTTTAGTATTAGCACCGGATAATATAGAACTTCAGCAACGTCTTAATAAAGAATACTTAAATGCAGCAACCGGAAATAAAAAGCTATTACAACTTATTGGTTTCAAGGGACGTTTGTTGGTTGATATTAAAAATCAATATGAAAGCCCAACGCAAAGGAGTTATAGAAATGCAAATGTAGGAGAGCAATATTCTAAAATATGTAGACTAGTAGAATGGGAAGCTGATATTAAAAGTCCTCATAAAAGTCCAAAATTTAAAGCCTATAAAAAAGAACAGTACCAGAAGTACAAGCATCGGTTTGATCAGCTTACAACAGATGAATTGAATACGGAATTAAATGCTCTATTGGCAAAACCCTCTTCTGAGGATAGAGTACACCATATTCGGCAGCTTTACAATTTAAGCTTTAAAAAAATGCGGAAAGAGAAAAATCCTGAAGCATTAAATAAGGCATTAAACTATTATAATACAATAGATAAAAAAGATCCTTTATTTTTAAAATATATTCGTGACTTAGCAAGATCTCAAAAAAAATATGATGTTTTGATTCAGGTGGAGACTCAAAATAATACCCTAAAGAAAACATTTTGGTCAGCTTTATCACTGTTGGATGTCCATATCAGAAAAGCAGAACATCAGAAAAGTATGATCCCTTCTGAAACAGCTGCGCTTATGAAATTCTTAGAAGAAAATATAGACGCCCCCAATAAACGATTTGAGGTTAATACTCGTAAAATAAAGCTTAATATTTTGGGGAATCAGTTGGATGTCGCTAAAGATCAGTTGCTTAATCAGTGTAAAGCTATGTATGGGACTTTCAATACACACATGATTGACCGTGTGAATGTGTTGATTGCGAAATACTATTCCAAGAAAGGCGATTCAGAGGGAAAGAAAAGAATATTGAATATCGTGGTTGATCCGGGACAATATATTGATAATGCAGATCCTCTAATTAAATCAATTGCTTTGATGAATCGGAAAAGAGTTTCTAAAGGAGCCTCCAATCAAAATTTACAAAAACTAATAAGCCAATCATGAAAATAAAATATACTATTTCTTTTTTTCTGCTTCTTTTAGGAAAACTTTTTTATTCTCAGATTATAATTACAGAAGTGTACTGGAATACTCCTTATAATGAAAAACTGAAATTTACTAAGAAAATTAATGGAGTTCCTAACGGGGAGTTTATCGATGCTGTAAAGCATCATAGAGGAGAATTTGTAGAGCTTTATAATTATAGTGATAAAGATCTTAATCTCAAAAACTGGACTTTATATGATTATCAGGGTTCATTCCAATTGCCGGATAAGATCATTAAAAGTGGACAATTTGTAGTTGTTGCATATAGTACACTCCCTGGAAATACAACTCCTTTTTCCGAGTATTTCACGACCACAGCCGGAAAAGAAGATCAAATTATTCTTCAGGACAAGATTATTATACGAAATAAGAGAGAAACTTTATCTCTAGGCTATGTTACCAATGATGGCGTTGGAGGTATAGTAAGTAAAATAGCATGGGATTTTAGAGAGGAACCGAAACGTAACTTTCTTCCCAACTTAGCGGCTAATCCCTCTCAATTTTATACTGTTAAGTCTATACAGTATCATCCTGATCCGGCATCTACATTAGATCCAAATGTACAATTGGAACCTGATGCCTTAACCTATTATCAAGCAACCCCTAATCCTTTAGCAGCTGATTTTGTACCTCCTATTCAAAGTTATGACGAACTGGTTAAAAATACATTTCAGGAATTTTTTTCTTATTTAGATTGGACAGATAATGTAAATGAATTGGTTAATAAGACTTGTCCTATTTCAATTGAACAGGTTTCCCAAACACCCACTAATCCTAGTAATCCTGTAAGGCAATGTTTTTCATATGATACTGCTGGGAATTTTGTAAATACAAATTGTGGAAAGAATGTTTTAATTCCTCCAATAAAGTTAATTACGCATGATTTGGATGAGATAAAGAATAATATTACAATATTCCCCAATCCCACAAAAGCTTCTGAACAATATAATGTAACGATATTATGGTCTGGTTCCGCATTGGACAAGATTCAGTCTGTACAGATTTTTAATTCTACAGGTTCGCTTATCCATAATTTTAATTTTACACCGACTCAAGGTATCAATACAATTTCTTTTAGTCTGCAGAATCAGCTTCCGGGGACTTTTATTGCCAATTTTGTTTTATTTAACGGGCAAGTAATATCTAAAAATATTTTAAGATGGTAATTTCACAAACAGTACAATTAAAAATATATTCTGTTTTATTATTTTTTATATCGTACATCACAGCATTTTCTCAAGAGAATAAAACGATTGAGATTCCTCTGAAATATAGCACGGCTGGATATGCTGAAAATAATTCTTCGAAGGGCGGCAGCACTTCAGGAAAGATTGTTCTTGATGTACTAGCTCCTTCAGTACAGGCAGAAATGGGTACTAGTGAAACGGGAGCTCTTACTTATATCTTGCCTATTGAGGTTTTTAAAGGGTTAAATAATTTTCAACCCAATGTAGCATTAGCCTATAATAGCCAAAGTAGTAATGGGCAGGCTGGTTGGGGTTGGAATATTGTTGGACTTTCTACCATTACGATGGGTGGAAAAAGTAAAGAAATTGATGGAATAACAATAGGTACACAATATGATGGTAAAGACCCTTATTATTTGGATGGGCAAAGACTCCTAAAAATTAATGAAACCACTTTTGCTACAGAAAAGTTTTCTAAGGTCAAAATAACAAAGCCGACATCTGGAGAATATCAATTTATTGTTCAGTATACAGATGGTAAGATCGCAAAATATAAGGAGCTGATTTCTCAACAATTTTATATTTCTACCATTACGGATGCTTTTAATAACGAAATACACTACTCTTATCAGGTAGAAAATAATGTTCCGGTTGTAACAAAAATATCCTATGGAGGAAATGATATAGGAAGTGATAAATACTTTGTCAATTTTCTTTATAAGGCTCGAAAGCGTAATATTCAGATATTTAGAAAAGGGATATCTTATCTTACCAATAAAGTTCTTTATGAGATTAATACAAGCTCTTCTGATGTTGCTGTATACAGAAAATATAGCCTTTCTCATGACTATATTGAAGATAATAGTGTAGAACGTTTAAGAAGTGTTATTGTAAGTAATGAAAATGGTGAAAAACTTAAACCTCTAAACTTTAATTATAATACTGTCACACAGGGAGTAATAGCATGGGGAGCTAATAGATGGGATGGAATTAATGGAGGAGCTACTGGCTTAGGAAGTGTCACTTTAGGAAATTTTACCAAAGACAAATATCCTTACCCAGTGTTTCAGGTTAGACATGCAAATGGGTATGATATTAGCGATGGTGGTACTTTTTACGGAAACATAGATGTAGGAACAAATAATTCAGGTACATCATTGTTTTCCGGAAGAGTTTTGGATCTTAATAACAGAATTACTGAAAAAGATCAGTTAATTGTTGTAAATGAATCTTCAATAGGGAATGGAGATTATAATAATCCAAATGCAGGAATTAATCAGCAGCTAAAAGATCAGGTTGTATTTGGGATAAAGAATATAGTGACCGGAGATTTACGAAAAGTATCAGTTCCTGTAAAAGGGGGGCTCGTAGAAGTACAGAACTATATAGCGCCAGATCCTTACGATCCTTATAGCCAGGGATCTTATGAAACATCTTATACACGCGATGAAACAAGAAGAGAGTATGTTCAGGCTGACTTTAATAATGATGGACTTATAGATTTTTTAATTATAGAGCCAAAGAATTTAAATAGAGGAAATCGTATATACCTTGCTGAAATAGGAAAACAGAATTCAAGTACTGCTATCGATCTTAATCCCGTTATTTTAAGTGAGACTTTACCTTTCCATGGAAAAGATATTTATCCTGTGGAATTTGATGGGGATGGTCTTCCTGAATTATTGGTTGTAGATAAATATAATGCAAAATATTCTGTTTATAAAATAAACTTTGGAACAAATAATCTGGATACATTAGTTTCTAACGAACAGCTTTATAATTTTGGAAGTAAAACGCCTCTTCTTTTTGGAGATTTCAATGGAGATGGTTTGACTGACTTTATTACTCCACAAACTGTATATGAAATTCCTGAAGATGATAATTCTGGAATTAAAATGGGAGATACTTATTACAGGATGCAAACAGAAGGTTTGTTGTGGTGGAAATATACAGGAAACGGAGCAACATTCATAAAGAATCAGGAAGATTACACAGAACAAAAGATTGCATATTTAAAACCCTCTCAGAATAATTATATAAAAAGAACCACTTTTTGGCAAAAGTTCTGGAATGGGCAGCCTGATTCATATGAATTTACACGATATGCAACTAATAATATTATTATTACAGATTTTAACAATGATGGACGGTCAGATATTATTACCATTAATAAAATTGGTAAAATAAAATATAATGTTGATGGAAAATTATATGGAGCACCTGTACACAATCTATCTAATACTTTATTAAGAAGAGCTTCTGCTCTTAGAATTGAAGAATTTTATTCATCACTTACGAATAGGGTGAATTTTTATGAAAACAAGAATTTACAGGGAGGGACGTTTAAACAATTATCCACCTTTTCTATTGAAAGTCATGAAATTTCTCCTTTATCACTCATTACATCAGCTTCCAGTTTTAATTATCTCAATATATTTAGAGCAGGTATTGACATTTTTGACCCAATTGTAAGGGAGAATAGATTTATCGGGATAAGCAATGATAACTTTTTGGAAAAGCAGATTCAGGAAGTAAATAATGGCTCAAGTATTCTTCAAAAGATCAGTTATGAGAGTATGGATTTTTTTGAGGGAGCTGAGGCTAATATTAACAGCGCTAAAATAGCCTATTATTATAAGCCACAGGAACAATTGAAATATCCTTATTTGGTACATAAAGCTAATCCTATGCTTTACTTAGTCAATAAAATACATACTGTTTTTGACGATAAAATTCTTACAAAAGAATACCGATATGAAAATGGAATACAGCATCTTGAGGGGAAAGGATTTAGAGGATTTCAGAAAACTTATGCAAGTGATGCTTATGAATCTGAACTAAAGAATGGAAAGTACATTAATAAGAATCCGGTAAAAGCTGTTTTTTGGAATATTGAGACAAGGAATCCTGAAATGGATAATGCTGTTGTAAAATCTACCTATGGTGGTATCAATAAATTTTTAATTGAAAATACAACCCTCAATAAAAGGTTTAATAAAGGAAATCATCAGTATCTTATTATGCCAGTGGAAGAGAGCTCCAAAGACAATCTTAAAGATGTTGTTATCAATAAAAAATATGATTATGATGAAGCTGATGATCTAAAATTAAAAAATGCAAGTACAGATTATAATGGAATTGGATATTCTGTTTCAAAATATACTTACAAACCAGAATTCTCTAATGGAGATCATTATTTCTATGGGAAGATAGCATCTGTTGAAAATATAGTTTCTAAAGATGGGTTGTCATTTTCTAGTAAAGAAGAATCTGATTATTTTCCAAACGGAAATGTTTCAGAGTCTAGAAAATATAGTAACCAGGCTAATATGGCACCTGTTGTTACCTCTTATACTTATGATGGTATTGGTAATCTGAAAACTCAAACGCTGTCTACCTCTGGAGTTATTCCTCTAATGACTTCATATGAGTATGAAGGAACCAATCGTTATATAAATAAAACAATAACTCCTGACGGATTATTCTCCACAGCAAATGTCAATACTTTTGGGCGTATTGTTACTGAAGCTTCATCACTAGGGCTAACAACTTCTTATAATTATGATACATGGGGTAACATCACGGAAATAACGGATTTTCTGGGAAAGAAAACAAGTATTTGGAAATCTGTTGCAGATGTTTCTACAGGAGGTTTTTATAACCTGCATAAAAAACGAGAAGGAGGAGTAGAGACAATTGTAACGTTTGATAAATTTGACAAAGAAATTCAGACGAAAACTCAGTCAGTAAACAGTAAGTGGGTAGTTCAAAAAACAGGATATGATATTTTTGGAAAGAAAATAAAATCATCCGAACCTTTTTTCGAAGGAGAAACCATAAAATGGAATACTGTAGAATATGACGAACTTAACCGTCCTGTAAAGAACGTTGCATTTACGGGGAAAGTAATCACAACATGTTATGAAAAATTAAAAGTCACAGTAGATGATGGGTATAAAAAAACATCTAAAACTGTAGATGCTATGGGGCATGTGATAAGGCAACAGGATCATGGGGGCGTTTTAACATATTCTTATTACCCAAATGGAGCTTTGAAAGAAACTAATTATGAAGGGATCAAAACTAGTTTTGAAATTGATGCATGGGGAAATAAAACTAAAATTAAAGATCCCTCGGCAGGAACATTTACTTATGAATATGATAATTTAAGCCGGGTTACTAAAGAAACAACCCCAAAGGGGTACACCTTGTATACGTATGACGATTTAGGAAGGCCTCTTACTGAAAATACCTACGGAAATACCGCTGCTGAGAATACCAATATAGAGAAAAAATACACCTATAGTGGGCAGACAAAACTTCCTGAAACCATTACGGGAACAAGTAATGGGAATACATTTACCTATACCACTTATTATGATCAATATTTCAGAATAAAAGGGAAAAAGGAAGAAACTCCTGCTTTTACTTATACATCTTCTACTGTATTTGATGCATTGGGCAGAGCTGATACTGTAGATATTGCTACTACATTTTCAGGATATAATTCCTCTTCATCTGTAAAAAATGTATATGATAGCAATGGTATATTGATCCAGCAAAACGATGCTGTAAAAAATACCATGATCTGGCATATCTCCTCGGCCAGTGCGAAAGGTCAGACGACACAGATGGAATACGGTAATGGCTATAGCATTACCAATCAATATAATCCAAATGATTTTTCTCTGACTCAGATAAAACACCGAAATACTAGTAGTGGAGCATCTGTTCTGGATATAGATTACAATTATGATGTAAATAAAGGAGTCCTGAACTGGCGTAGAAACAATACTTTTGATAAAAAAGAAGATTTTACCTATGACAAACTTAATCGTCTTCTTACAGAGGCTGTAAATGGAGTCTTATCGAATGAATATACATATGACAAAAGAGGAAGAATTACTTCCAATACAGAATTAGGAAAATATAATTATAATGAAACAGATTATAAACTGCAAAGTATAGATTTTAATACTGCGGGGCAGAATGTAAGTGCTCAGAGAGGATTTGCTTCCATAGCTTATAATGCATTCAAAGCACCAATTAATATTAACCTTCCAGGAAAAGAAGACTTGCGTTTTGAATATAATATTCTCAAAACCAGATATTCAATGTTTTCTACTATCTCAAGGAAACAAAAGTTTTATACATCTGATTTTGCGGTAGAATTTACAAAGGTTTCAAATAAAGGGGGGGGAACGGCTGAAATAACAACCTATTTGACAGGTGATCCTTATTCTGCCAATTATATAAAGAAAGATTATATAATGTTAGGCGCTTCCATCGATAGTTCTGAAAATTATTTTTTACACAGGGATAATCTCGGAAGTATTCTTGCTATAACGAAAGCTGACGGAACAGCAGTGGAGAAACGCTTTTTTGATGCCTGGGGAAATCTAAAAGCATTAGTGAATGAAGATGGTGAGGTAACTACAGACGCAGTACAGCTGGCTTCAGGAAACTTATTTTTAGATAGAGGTTATACAGGGCACGAGCACTTATGGAAGACAGGGCTTATCAATATGAATGCCCGTCTTTATGATCCTGTTCTCAGGAAGTTTTTGAGCCCGGATAATCTTGTTCAGGATCCTTTCAATACGCAGAGTTATGACAGGTTTGGATATGTTTATAATAATCCTTTATTATATGTAGATGTAGATGGAAATGAATTTATATCTTTAGGAGTCGCTGTTATTATTGGAGTCGCTGTTGCTATAACAACAAAGGCCATTATGAACATGATTAATGGGATACCATTCTGGTACGGAATGGGAAAGCAGCTCTGATGGGAGGCGTTTCAGGGGCTATTAGTTTTGGAATAGGATCAGCTGCTACCTCTACTTTTGGAACGATTGTGAGCGTAGGAAAGGCTCTTTTTGAAGCCGGAGCTCATGCTTTAACCAGTGGAGTAATGGCTTCTATAGGAGGTGAGTTTGGAGGAGCCGCTTTTATGAGCGGAGCGATTTCTTCCTTAATGTCTAGTGGAATACAGGCTTTAGGTACTAATTTTGGATTAAGTAAAACATCAAATAAGACTGTTTATAATAATTTTGGAAAAGAATATATGAAAGCAGTTATGGTTACTACCGGAGGACTAAGTGGCGGTATTTCTTCTACCATTGCAGGTGGTAATTTTTGGGATGGGTTTAAACAAGGATTAATCACTAGTGGACTAAATCACTTTGGACATTTAGCAGGTGAAGCAATAGAGTATAAAAATAGGCTGGCAGGATTTTTAGTAAAAAATAAAATTATGCCTTATGACCCTGCTACAATAGAAAGTTTAAAGAAAATAATAGCATTATTTACAACAGATGGACAATGGGTAAAGGTTGCAGATGAGAAAACATTAGCGGATTGGTCAGAAGGATACCTAAAATCTATTGTTGATAACAATAAATTATTAGATCTGATCATAAATAATACTGTCCGTAATTCTCCTGCTTGGGGAATAACGAATCCTATTAATGGGAAAATTATACTAGCACCAAGACTATTGGACAACATAGAGGATAATTTTACAGCTGCATCTGTAATTATTCATGAACAGGATCATTACTGTAATTTCCAAATGGGGCTTTTGCAAGGAAATAGCTACATTGCACAAGAAATGAATGAATTATCCGCATATAATGCTGCTGCTCAATGGACTGGTTTTATGGAAAAACAAGGGTATGTACATGCACAGAACGTTGCTTGGTTTTTCTTTAATTTGTTACATCATTAATTTATAGAATTATGAGAAAAATATTTTTATTACCATTTTGTTTTTTATTTATCTTTTGTTCTAACCAAATGAAAATAAACAAAAGCAAAGATGTTGATATTTGTTTTCCACAGAATAATTTATCAACAAAAGATACGGGGAGTATTATTAAAGAAACAATAAAAAATAATACAAACAATACATACATTATTGATCCATATGGCTTTTATGGACAGTCCTATGTGTTGGAAAATGGAAAAATCATAGAGCCATACATGAATGCTGTACAAGGTTATGTATCTAAAGATGATAGGCTATGTCATGAATTATTAGTTATACTGAAGCCTTTCCAGACTATACAGCAATCGGTGAATTACAATGTAAATAATAGAGGTATTTATAAATATTCAAAAGGTAGTGAATATTTTGAAGTTACTAATTCTGTTCATAACAAAAAAACTGTAACATTGTTAGGTTGTGAAAAATATATTGAAGAACTAGAGTCTAAAGGATATAAAGTATTAGAAGATAGTATTGTTGCAAAAATTCCCTTAGTTCCGTAATTTATAATCCAGAAATCATCGTTTTGTCTTCATAATATTACTTTTCAGCAAAACAAAGTTTTAAATTTTGGTTTGAATAAAACATCCAATAAGGCTGTTTATAATAATTTTGGAAAAGAATATATGAAAGCGGTTATGGTTACTACAGGAGGATTAAGTGGGGGGATTTCTTCTACCATTGCAGGAGGTAATTTTTGGGATGGGTTTAAACAAGGATTAATCATTAGTGGACTAAATCACTTTGGACATTTAGCAGGTGAAGCCATAGAGTATAAAAATAGACTACATAAACTTTTGACCGAAAATGGGATTATGTCATATGATCCTGCTATTGAAGAAAGTCTAAAAAAAATAATTGCATTATTTACGACTGATGGTCAATGGGTAAAGGTGGCTGATGAAAAAACCTTGGCTGAATGGTCGGCAGGGTACTTGTCATATAAAATTAACAATGATAAATTATTGGAGCTTCTAATAAATATTCCAGGGCAGGAGACAAGAGTTTCTCTCGGTATAACTAATCCAATCAATGGAAAAATTATATTGGCACCTAGGTTATTGGATAAAATAGAAGATAACTTTTCAGCAGCCTCAACAATTATTCATGAACAAGATCATTATTGTAATTTTGTAATGGGACTTTATCAAGGTAATAGTTACATTGCTCAAGAATTGAATGAATTTTCCGCATATAATAAAGCTGCACAATGGTCAGGCTCTATGGATAAACAGGGATATAGACATGCTGAAAATATTTCATGGTATTTTTTCCAGTTATTAAGACGTTAAATTAAAATTATGAGAAAAATATTTTTATTACCATTTTGTTTTTTATTTATCTTTTGTTCTAACCAAATGAAGCTAAATAAAGGAAAAGAGATCGATATATTTTTAAAAGAAGGGATATATAATCTTAATGTTGAGAATAAAATAAAGTATAATATTGTAAATAATACAAACAATTTCTATATCATCGATCCCAATGGATTTTACGGCTCATCATATACTTTAGAAGATGGAGAAAAGATAATTCCAATTAAATACTTCAGTAAGGGATATTATAACCGTTTTAATGATAATGATTGCAAAAAAGATTTGATTATTTTAAAGCCTAAAGAATCTAAAAATGTTGCATTAAGTTTAAATGGAGATGATAATAGTTTATATAATTATACAAAAGGGAGGGTATATGCATATCATGTGAGCTCTCTTCATAATAAATACAATGCTACAGTTTTTGGTTGTAATCAATATATAGATAATTTAGAAAAAAAAGGCTACAAAGTACTACAAGATAGTATTGTTGCTAAAATACCTATAATTCCTTAATTGTAATATTTTGATAATTATTTGTGATTTCATAATAAAGATAAAATATATTAATAAGAGTTTGAAATAAACAAAAAAATTACACCACTACGAAAGTAGTGGTGTGATTTTTTGGAGATTGCCAAATGGAATACAGAGTTTCTGGAATTATATGGAGTCTAGAGCATATATGGAAGAAGCAAAGTGGAATGGGAGATACATCAATGATATAGGGCAAAATCATATTATGAATTCAATGCAAGTAATGAGCGGATTTTTATAGATATACATTAAACTACTATGGAGAAAGTCGAACAAACAGACCAAAAACGCTGCAAATAATGGAGTATTTTGCACATGCTGGAGCAGACCATATATCAGGTATTTCACTAAAGGACTCGGATGCTACTACTTATTTTAATAGTGTGAAAAATGATGCATTTAAACTGTTTTTTAATTTCGTTTTTAAATAATTATCATGAGAATAGCTGTTATATTTCTTTTTCTTACGATTAATCTTTTTGGACAGAAAATCAAAGTTATCAACATTCAAAAAGATTCAATTTATATATCTGTAGAAAATAATACAAATAAAGATATGGTGATTTATCCAAGTTCATTTATTTTAAACTCATCCTTATTAAATGAGAAAGGAAAAATTTTATATTCTGAGTTAGTACATATTGAAAATCCTAAAAATCGTGCATATTTTAAGTCTATAGACTATAAAGAAGAAGTTGATGCCATAAAAGATCAATATAGTCCGAAAGAGAATGATGCTGTTTCATTTTGGTATATTGACAAAAATAAAGTCATTATCCCTAAGCATACTCATAAAAAAATTAGCTTTTTACTGTATGTTTGTCTTTTGGGTGGTTTGCTTGAGAAGGAATATTCTTCTGAAAAGATTTATATGACAGGGAAAATTAAATTTTTGGCAGAAAATTTTTTTCCAGAAAAGTATAGTAATGAAATAAGAAGCAAAAAACAAATAGTGATTAAAGATATTAAGTTTTGTAAAATCCCTATTAAGGATTATAATAATTTATTCTGTGATAAAGAATTAGATTGATCTGTAGATCATTTTTCATTACAATTATAGATTTATAGTTTTTCCTTTGTAATTAAATTATTATTAACTGATACTATAATTATTCTACAGCATTTGAAAACAAATATTATTGGATGTTTTTTGATTTATCACATTTCATTAAAACATAATTTTAAATTTTGGACTTTATAAAATAACAAATAAGACTGTTTATAATAATTTCGGAAAAGAATATATAAAAGCAATTATATTTGCTACTGGAGGATTCCGTGACAGCATTTCTTCTACAATTGCAGGTGGAAATTTTTGGAATGGGTTTAAACAAGGGATTATTACAAGTGGGTTGAATCACGTGGCGCATTTAACCACAGAGTTTATTCAAAGAGAAACAAGGCAAATTGCTTTACAAACAATCAAAAAAGAGTACCCACGTTTTTATGAGGTTTTAGAAAAACTGTCACAGTTTTTAGAAGCTAATCCTAAGGTTTTGCAAAATTTAGCAGAAGATACTGGAATGACCAAAGAACAAGTATTAAGCTTTATGAATATTAAAAGTCCTGAAGGGCAAATAATAAAAGCAGCTCAATTTATATTAAAAGATCCTACGAGGTATAGATTTGGACAAGCGGGATATCCTAATAGTTTTATAAATGTTGACTTAATTAAGACCTTTGAAACTTTACAAACTCCAGCATTTATACAAGGAACTTCATTTTTATTAGCAGTAACTGTTTATGCATGAATTTGTTCATTGGGGAAGATCATATAATACATTGTCTTCAGATAGACCGAATGAGGAAGATTATGGCTCTTATTGGGAGAATAGAACATTTGGTATAGTGACTAGTAGAAATCAGGCAACAATTAAACTATCTTATCAATATGGTTGGAAATTTTAAATTACTATTATTATTCATAATAAGTTTATCATGCTCTCCAGTTAATAAGAATTTGGGAGAAGAAATAATTAGTCAGAATTTTGATTGTTTTTTGAATGATATTCCCGAATTTCTTTCAAAAGAAACTCCAGATGGAATTATCCCAATTATTGTAAGCGATAGTATTACTACAAATAATTTTATTATTAATTATTGTCAGGATGTATGCTTTGATAAAATTAATGTGGAAGGATTTAAAATTGATAATAAAACAGCTTACAATAATTTTATAATAAAGAAAATTCCAAAACAAGATAGATATTCTAAAATATTTTTAGTGAATGATTATAAAAGTTTAAAATTAAAAAAATATATAGCTCTTAATTTTTATAATTTTTATATCAATAATGATTGTACCAAAGCTTTTATAATAGTCGAAAAGAATGAAGTCGAAAGCAAGTGGGGAAAAACAGAAGTTTATTTTTTTAATAAAGAAAAAGGCAAATGGAAATTTTATAAAAAAGAATTGTTGTTGATTGGATAGTAGGTGGGTTGAATCATTTGGGACATTTGGTTACTGAAACAATAGAGAATGGTAAAATAAATGGACAAATTAGGAGAAGAATTGTGGATAAGTATGGAGAAGAATATCTTAATAAGCCAATATCAGAAATGACTTTGCAAGAATTAGCAGAGGTATTTCCTGAAATGTATAACAAAAGTGCTAAAGATTATAGTTTTGCAAATAGTGGTAACATCTATGATACATTAGAACTCGAATATGGTGTATTGTATCATGATGGAAGAGAAGTAAATGGTATAACAGATTCTTTTTCAGGAAAAGTTCTATTATCACCTGCTTTTTTAAGAGGCAAAAATGTTATATCCGTTGCAGCTACTTGGTATCATGAAACTATACATTCTATCCATGCTGTAAGTGGTCTTTTTATGAATACTGTGAAATTATTTATGACAAACGGTAATGATTACAATACATCAGTAAGGAAAGCTATAGATGTTTCGGAAACTATTGCCCACTTACAAACTCAAAATTTTGGACTAGATATTCCCTTTAGAACACCAAATAATCTGATAAGAAAATATAGTATTAGCTATATAGAATTTTTAAACCTAAAATAATATGCTATGGAATGTAAAATACGAAAAGCTGTTAGGATAATTTATATACTAATTTTTTGTTCATCTTTTAACTTGGTATTCTCCCAAACAATTATTCCAGGCAATTATGAGAAAATTCCTGATACCTTATATTTTAAAGATCGATTGTATAAATCAATAATACCAAATGAAAAGTACAAATACTGGAAATTTATAAAAAAAGATGCTTTAACAGAAAAATTAATTTATGAAAATAAAAAAAAGGAAAATATATCTAATAAAGAAAAACATTCAATTGAAGATGGCTTTTTTTGGGAGTGTTTACCCGACGGATGCTTTACATATATAATTGCATATAAAAGTAAACAGCCGGAGTATTTTATTAATGAAAAAGAATTAATAAAATTTATAGGATATGTTGATAATCTCTCGGAGGCATTACTTATTGCAAGAACTCATGATTTATGGTTTGATCGTAAAAATCTAATTGGTGGTTCTTTTAAAATAGAAAAAGATTTTATATACCTATATCTTGCAAAATCTGAAAGTTGTCCAGTGAATCGTACAGCGTTCTTTGTGAAAATTAATAGAAAAACAGGAGAGCTTGAAAAAGAAAATAAAGGTGTTTATTATAAAAGTGAGGATTGCTATACTTCATAATCAATTGTTTAAAATATATAGGGTGTTTTGTAGTGTTAGCCTTGGAAAATGAGCTTTAGGTTCCCCCCTTGTTTTTTTAAATTTATTATACCCTAATTGATAAATTATGAAAAAAATAATTTTACTACCATTTTGCTTTCTATTTATTTTTTGTTTTAACCAAATGAAGATCAATAAAGGGAAAGATATTGATATTATTTTTCCACAAAAATACATTTCAACTCAAGAAACCGAGACTATTATAAAAGAAATTATTAAAAACAATACAAATAACACTTATATTATTGACCCTTATGGCTTTTCTGGAGAGTCTTATACACTGGAAAATGGGAAGGTTTTAGTACCTTATATGTATTTTAAAGATGGTTATATATCTAGAAATGATAGACTTTGTAAAGAATTGTTAATTATTTTAAAACCATTTCAAACAATACATCATTCTATAGTTTTTGATAAAAACAATAAAGCTCTTTATAAATACTCAAAATCTAATAAATATGAAGAAGTTGTAAAATCACTCCATAATAGATATAATGTCACAAGTTTAGGATGTGATCAGTATGTAGAAAGCTTAGAAAAGAAAGGCTACAAGGTATTAGAAGATAGTATTGTTGCAAAAATACCTTTAGTTCCCTAATAAGTAATTTTAAACATAGTATAATAGCTTCTTTTTCAAAATATGCTATTTCAAAAAATTAGAAAATCAGAAAGGATTGGTATTCCGATGAATAAATAAAGTACTAGAATCGAAGAGTTGAGTTAAGAAATATAAATTAGCAAAAGAAAATTCAGTATATTTATTATAGGATAAAGTGGGTGAAGAATTCATTAAAAGAGAGAAAGAAAATATCCTATTTCTAAACTATTATACCATGAAACCCATTATACTTTCTTTTTTTATTCTGTCATCTATTACCTGCTTGGGTCAGGAGAAGCAAACTGAATATACCCATACATTTCATCTTGATCATATAAATAAAGGTGAGATAATTCTTGAAATCAAAAATCCTAACAAAACCCGTTTTAAGGTTCCTGAAAAGATTGATAACAATGCTTTGATAGTAACCGCATTTCAAAAAAGCGATGCTGAAACAGGAGTATATGAAGGTATTGATTTTCCCAAAAAACATTTTGATTGTTTTATAGAGCCGTGTTTCCCCTACAAGTTTTTACTAAAACCAGATAGAACAAAACAATATAAGTTCAATATATTAAGTCCTTCTTCTTTAGAAAAAAATAAATGGTATCGTTTTAAAGTTGCTTTAGAAACGAATGTCTGCAAAGGTTGTGATCATATAAGCAGTGGCTGGATTTACTTTAAAAGATCATTAAATTGATTCTGAAAGAAAATGTTTTAAACGATAGTTCTGAAATGATAATAAAAATATTGAACAACGAAGTATGAAACAAGTCGTATTACTGATAGTCTTTATAATGTGTTTGAGCTGCACTCGAAAAGAAGTGAACCTAAGCTTTTGTGATACAGTGTATCATACCAATCAAAATTCCTGTTTTATACTCGAAAATAATACCGATGTAAAATATATTTTTTATCCACCTTCATTTGTTCAAGATAGTGAATGGGGCTATTTGGGAGGAAGAGCATTGATAACTGATGAGGAAGGCAATGAACCACCTGTCAATACCGTTTATATTAATAAGGGCACACCAACAGGAAAAGCGATGGATCAGTTTATACTCAATAAGCACAAAGATTCTTTACTATGGAAAAAATTATTGGCTCAGGGTGTTCGTGTTGATTACTGGGGAGCAAAGCAACATAAGGTAATGACAAAAACAAAATTTGTTTTGAATCCTGGTGAGGAAAAGGAAATATCAAAGAAAATTTCCATTTTTCAAAAGGACTTGGAGTCTTCAGGTTCTTATTATAGTTTTGATAAAAAGGAGAAGTATAGTATTCAGATTGAGTTAGACTTTGATAGTTCTGAGGTAAAAAAGTACTTGCCAGCAGAACAATTAGACTCTTTGAAAAAAAACAATATTAAAATATTTCATGGTGTTTTAAAAACAAAGAAAATCCCATTCGTATTAGACTGAGAATGAAAATCGTTTATTTCAATCTATCCGGATTCTGCTTCAAAAAACTATCCCAACCAGAATATGACTTTGTATCTGTAATCGTTCCGGAGTTAAAGTGATGACATACTGCTACAGCAAGACCATCGGAGGCATCTAAATATTTTGTTGGGAATTCCTTTAGATTAAGTAGGTTTTGAAGCATTCCTGCTACCTGTTCTTTGCTGGCATTACCATTTCCTGTAATCGCCATTTTGATCTTCTTAGGAGAATACTCTGTAATAGGAATATTTCTGTAAAGGCTAGCCGCCATAGCTACACCTTGTGCACGTCCCAGCTTCAGCATACTCTGTACATTTTTTCCAAAGAAAGGAGCTTCCAATGCTACTTCATCAGGATGATATTCATCAATAAGCGCTAAAGTCTTTTCAAAAATATATTTTAGTTTGGTCTCGTGATTGGGATACTTTTTCAGAATAAGTTCGTGAATAGAAACCATCTCCATTTTACCTTTTTTAATGGAAATAAGACCAAATCCCATAATAGCGGTTCCGGGATCAATACCTAAAATTATCTTCTCTGCAATCATTGGGTCAAAGATAGGACTTTATAAAATAATAATGGAGGTAGAGACGGAGAGATGATAGACAAATAGATAGTAGAAGAGAACTTCTGCATGTAAGATTGCAAAGAATAGAAATGTGTTTTTTACAGCGTGTCTGTGATATGTTTTTCTGCAATCGGAACCCAATTTCCATCATGGCGTAACAATAGAATTTTATTAACTAGAAAATTAGTTTTGTATTCTTTGTGTTCATATTGTTCCCAGGCTTTAAGGTAATTTTCCCAGGTCAGATCTCTGTAACCTACCGTCATATGAGGAGTAAATGAATATTTTGCAAAGTTAAACTGCTGTTTTACCCTGTAGTGAAGATCTGTTAGATGAACATTGTCTTCAGGATGCACAAAGATCACCGGATTTTTGGGATTGGCAAAACTTCCAAAGCCATTCAGCTCGACTTCAAATGGTGAAAGCTGTGTATTAATTTTTTGAAATGCAATATGAATGTCTTCTTCCCATTCCAGTTCTCTGGAGAAGGGTGGAAAAAGAGTGATATGAGCTTCATTTTTCAACGCCTTGGAATTACCATATGAAATAGCAAGATCTTTTTTAAAAACCTTTATCTCTTCAATGATTTCTTCAGGTGGATAAATTGCTATGAAGTACATCTTTTTCATACAGCAAATTAAAAAAAATAGAATAAATTTCAATACATAAGAAAATTATGCATAGATTTGCGATGTATTTAAACGACACCATGAAAAAAAACAGTCTTTATAAAGGAACCTTACAGAACATTATTTTGAAGCTGCTTTCAAAAGAAGTTAAAATGTATGGCTATCAAATTACCCAAAGAGCTAAAGACCTTACTCAGGGAGAACTTGAAATGACAGAGGGTGCACTTTATCCATTATTGCATAAACTGGAGGGTGATGGCATGATTACTTCTGAAATACAGAAAATAAACGGAAGAGACCGTAAATATTATCTGCTTACTGAAAAAGGGAAGAAACAGCAGGTAGAGCAGGAGAGTGAAATGAAAAGCTATCTGGTCAATCTTCAATCTATTTTTAGCATATAATGAATACCATGTAGGAAGACAAAATTACAGATCATCTTTTGTGCCCCTAATGCTGATTATCAATAGACATATCTACTCAAAAAAAATAAAAACTAATACCCTTTTTATATGATTACACTTACACAAGAAGAAGAAATACAGCAGTACCTTTTATCAAAGCATTTGAATCAAAAATTATTTCTAGAAATTAAAGACCATTTTATTCAACAGATTTCCACTCTTATGGAAGAGCAGAAATCAAATTTTGAAGAAGCTTTTCAGGATACAAAACAAAGCTGGAAGCAAGAATTAGACGTTGTAAAAGCAGATCTATTCTCCTTTCGAAAAATTACAAAAATTGAAAAAGAAATACTTCAGAGAAAATTCAGGAATATTATGTTGTATGCCGCTATTTTCACATTGCTTTTATCTCAATTTATACTTACGGTATCAAATGTTTTTATGTATTCTGAAATGATATTGATAGGAACTATGGTCTCACTCTTAATTTATAATGTTAGTTTTCAAAAGATGAGGTTATATCATTACCTGCAACTCAGTTTCCATCCTTTGATCTTAAAGAATGCTCTTGCTGGTCTTGTACTTTTCACTTCCGCATATCTTTTGTATGATCATCTGGCAGTGCAGGGAAGCGGAATGATGAAGCTTTTCTTTTTATATGCTATGGCCGTTAAAATTCAGATCCTATATTACAAAGCACGAAAGATTAATGTCCTGATCTAAGTTGATTAAGGGTGTTTTCAAGATGATCTGTAATCTTTTTAACTTCAATATGTGGTTTGAAGACAAACCCCTTTCCTTTTTCTTCATCAGCAATATTAGAAAGAATAATGACGGATGTTTTGGTCTCGGGATAATAAATATTCAGAGAGGGAGAACCTTTTACATAACCACTGTGAAAATAAGAATTGGGCTTGCCAATGTTCAACATGATTCCATAGGCATAGCCCATTTTTCCAAAGATAGCATGTCGTCTTTCTGCACTTTTTGCCATGAAAAGCTTAAGCGTTTCAGGTTTTAGAATTTTTCCGTTATAAAGTGAGTTGTTCCATGTATGAAGATCCTCAATAGTAGAAAGAATTCCTCCTGCAGGAGTACCAATTTCTTTTCCGCCTAATCTTTTGGGCATATTCGGAACTTCAGAAGATGTACCTGCATTTCCAAGATAAGCGGATGCAAAGTTGCTTCCTTTAAAAATATCTCCAATGGAAGACTGAGTCATCCCCGCTTTTTTGAAAAGTTCCATCGCATTATCATCATATGATTTTCCGGATACTTTTTCCACAATTTTTCCCAAGGCATTAAACCCATCATTCGAATAGAAGAAATCTGTTCCACTTTTAAACATCAGTTTTCCACCCATCAGATTCAGACCTGATGAATGATTCAGAAGCTGATGAATAGTAATATTTTCGTATTCCTTGATCTGGAACTCTTTTAAATATTGAGATACTTTATCCGTAACATTTAATTTTCCTTGCTCCATCTGAAGTAAAATCATAACGGCTGTGAATTGTTTACTTACAGATCCGATGGCAAAAATGGTATTGCTGTTGATTTTTGTTTTTTTCTTAAAATCCGAATATCCGTTTTCCTTTCTGTAAAGAGGAAGAGAATCTTTAAATACGGCTATACTTCCATTGAAACGATATTTTTTGAATACAGAATCAATCTGTTGTTCCAGAAGTGTTTTCTGAAAAGCTGTTATAGTAGAGTCAACAATAGCTTTTTTATCAACGGGTGGAGTAGGCGTTTCTGTTTTACATGATAATAAAAAACAAAAAGGAAGCAGGAACATTAAATTTTTGATCACGGGTGTTTATTTTTTAAGATTAAAATTGATATTCTTAAAGATGTTGAAATTTTTAAGAGCTGTATAGGAAGCAAAATGCGTGCTAAGAAGGGATATGTAGGGTATTTAATATGTATTTAATGGTTCTTTCACGACTATTCAATACATTTGAATAGATTATTTGTAATCTCAGTATTATGAAAGAACATTTGGAAAATGACTCAGTAGGGATTAGCCACCTATTGGATATTGTAAAAAAACAAGGTGCTGAATACCTGAATTCTCTTGCAGACAGACCTACATCAATAAATAATGCCCTTATACCGAAACCAATAGATCTTCCGGAACAGGGGTATGGGACAGAGGAAGTCATAAAGATATTCAACACCAGGTTTGAGCCTATCATGGTAGGATCGGCTGGCCCAAGATATCTTGGATTTGTAACGGGTGGTTCAACCCCAGCTTCTGTGGTTGGGGATTGGCTGACCACTATTTATGATCAAATACTCAATCAACAAAAGGACAAGGAGATATTTCTGCGAATGTGGAATTGGAGACTATTAAGTTCATTCTGGAACTTCTGGAACTTCCGAATCATTTTCTGGGTGGCTTTGTTACAGGAGCAACAATGTCTAATTTTACTTGTCTGGCGGTTGCCCGCCAATGGATAGGTAAAGAAAAAGGGAGAGATATTGCTAAAGAAGGAGTTTCTGATGCTATTAAAGTTTTGACAGCAACCCCTCATTCCTCCTCTATAAAGGCACTGTCTCTTTTGGGAATGGGAAGCAATAATATCATTAAAATTAAAACAGATGGAAGTGATCGCGAATCTATTTCCATCACAGATCTGGAAGAGCATATTATAAAGTTGAATCATGAACCATTTATATTAATTTCTAGTGGAGGAACTGTAAATACCGTTGATTTCGATGATTTCACGGAGATCCAAAAACTGAAAGAAAAATATAACTTTTGGTGGCACATTGATGCGGCGTTCGGAGGTTTTGCCGCATGTTCAGAACATTATAAACATTTGGTTAAAGGTTGGGAGTATGCAGATAGCATTACTGTTGATTGTCATAAATGGCTGAATGTCCCTTATGAAAGTGCTGTATTTTTTGTAAAAGAAGAATACAATATTTTGCAGGTAGAAACCTTTCAGAACTCCAATGCCCCTTATTTGGGAGATCCTTTGGAAAATTTCGGCTACCTCAATTTCCTGCCTGAGAATTCAAGACGATTAAAGGCACTTCCGGCATGGTTTTCTTTGATGGCCTATGGAAAAGAAGGGTATAAGTATATTGTAGAAAATAATGTTTCATTAGCTAGAAATTTTGGAAAATTGATTGAAAGTAGCAATGATTTTAAGCTCTTAGCACCGGTACGTCTTAATACCGTATGTTTTACCCTGAAAGATGATGGAAAACAAGATGAGGTAGCGAAATTCCTTGAAAGGCTTAATGATACTGGAAAAGTCTTTATGACCCCTACTTTTTATAATCAGCATAAAGGGATCAGAGCAGCTTTTGTGAATTGGAAGACCAATGAAACAGATGTTCAGCTGATCTTTGAAACCATGAACAGTATCATTACACAGCTAAAATAAATTTTTAATGCCACGAATACACGAATTTTTTAATTGTGTTTTCATTGCTAAGGTATCCTGCTGAGCTATTTAATGATTATTCTCCATTGGTAATAATCAAAGTATTCTAAGCATTTTTATTCGTGCATTCGTGGCAAAAATATTGCTGATTTATTTTGAAATCAGATCACAGAACCAGAAAACATATTCTTCATCCTTATCTTCCGGAGCAGATTTCGGTTTGGGATAAGTCTTTTTTACCGTTTCTCCAATTTCGAATTGAACCTGGCTTTTAAAAATAGGCCCATCAAAAGTAAATGTATGAAACTCCCCATTTTCTCCACATGGATCTACATTTTCAGGAAGATCATCTAGAAATTGCTGATCAATAATTCTTCCCGCAAAACTTTTATCCAGATAGGTACCATTTACACAAGTAACAATCGTTTTAAATCCTAATTTTAAAAACTCTTGAATAAGGTCGGAAGTGCTTTGTTTCCAAAGAGGAAAGACGGCCTGCATACCAATGCTATTCAATTGTTTTTCTCTGTATTGCCGAAGGTCTTCCAGAAAAATATCTCCGAAAATGGAATGAGTAATACCCTGAGCTTGTATTTCAGCCATGGTTGTGTTCATGATTTCCTGATATTCTTCCATTGATGGTTCTTTGGGAAGCTCCATTTTTTTCAGGGGAATACCAAGAAGAGAAGCCTGCTGTTCCAAAAGAGATACATGAACCCCGTGCATAGAAATTCTCTGAAATTCTTTGTTGATACTTGTTAATAGAGTTGTGATCTCATACTGATCTTCTTGTGTTATTTTGTAAAGAGCCAATGCAGAATCTTTTCCGCTGCTCCAGTTGAATAAGGCTTTAGGCTTCATTAGCTATTTTAAAAAATGTAATTTTATTCAAATTTACAATACTTATGATGAAAACAAGCATAAGATAAACCCAGAGCTATTTGTACCTTTTTCTTTTAAATGAATATCTATTTTTTATTCTCAATTTCTCTGACAGGAATAAAATTACCATTGAAATAATCGATTTTCTGTTCATAAGGAATAAGAGGATTAACTGTGAAGGAAACTCCAATACTGCTATAAGAGTATGAAGGGGCAATCATGACACCGGAAACATTTTGATTTTGCTTTATTTTCCCCACAAAATAATAGTCGTTGTCTCTTTTTTCAGCTTTTGTTAATAAATTTTCTATAGAAAGATAGACATAAAGTTCCCCTTTATAGATAATGGCATACATATCATCTTTTTTAATTTCTTTTTCTTCACCGTTTACCGTTTCATATACCCTGACGATTTTGGGAGCATTGCCATAAAATTTTACCCGACTAATTTCTTTGCTGGGTTGCTGATTCTTTAAGGATGCATAATCATTGTATACTCCGTCTTTCAATTCAGAAGATTGGAAAAAAGTGATAGATTCTTTTGCAACTTCCTCAAAGTTTTTAACTTGCTGATAGGTATAGTGATTTCCCGTCTCCGGCTTTTTAGAAATGTTTGCAGCAATAAAATCAACAAGAAATTCACTTCCTTTCTGTAACATTTCTCTAGTGACATTGGATTTTGCCTTATGATCTATAACATGATTGGCTTGGTCTATCAGTGAATACGTGTCGTCTTCATTTTTTGAAAATAAAAAAGCCTGGAAAAAACAATAACCGTGAACGGTAACTTCCATGAAATTTAATTGCCTAAGATATAAAACTAAAGTGCCGTTTTCTGCATTCTCTCCATTAAGACTATTTAAAACACTTTGAAATTGATCAGAAAGAGGAGTGGCTGCCAGCAGATTTGTAGGAGTATTTAAAAGTCCTGTTCGCACAGTTCCTAATGAAGTTGTGTCGATCCGGCGGTCGATGAGTTTAATCGTTTTGTAATAGCTCTTATCCAGCTTTTTTGTAGGAAGGTTAATCGCAAATTGTTCAGGAGACTTTTGAGCAGATAATAATACAGCGAAGCATGCTGCACAAAATACCAAAAGATTCTTTAAATAGTTTTTCATAATGATTGTTTTGTAGTGGCTAGAGGAGAAGCTTATTTCCGATAGGATACAATAGCTCCGTTTTCAAAGTAATAATCATCACCCAAAAGTTCTTCTGCATAGATCTCCGGTAGAAAGTAAGAATCTATCTTGTTTTCTTTTTGGTATTGTTCAAATTCTTTTTTCGTAATTTCTACACCATCCAGAAAATAAATAAAGTCTTTATTCTTAGAATTCGGAGGATAGCTCTTTACCAGATCCAGATTAATATTTATTGTTTCATCGTCCTTAATTTGCTGTTTATTGACGAAAAGAAAATATTTGTTGTCATTTGGTGTTCCGTTTTTAGAATCAGTTCCTTCAAAAACGAATATATTACTTCTCTTGACATGATCTGCCGGAATAGTAATATAGTTTTTAGAAGCTTGACTGGATCTGAATCTTTTGATAGGGGTAAGAATTGTAATAGACTGATATTGGATGAGGTTTTTCGGATCTCCCGAGGGCTTAATTTCCAGATTTTTGCTTACTACAGGCTCAGGATAATCATAGTCATCATTGTCTGGTCTGTGAGCAATCATAACCATTCCCTGAATCTCACGTGCTTCTAGAGTATCAAGCTTTTGTTTTTGTGCGTTGAGGTTTGAGGTAAATAAAATAGACAGAAAAATTCCACCAGCTATTTTTCTAAAAGGAAACTGGAAAAGGTTGTATTGGGGGAATGATTTTTCGTCAGAAGCATATAGTCGATCCGTCTGAATTCTTCCACAAACAGAAGGATTAGACTGTAATAAGGTTTTAATTTCATCATCTGTTTTATGGGCAAGATCATACACTTTTTTTGTACAATGATCGCAAAAGCTTCCACCGGGGATTTCCTTCATATTTTCCCGGGCAACAGAGCAAGGCTCCTTAATTTGAAACTCCTTTTTCATGAGGATTAGTTTTGTGAGATTAAAAATACGAAAAAACCTCAAAGAAAATTCCTTGAGGTTTTAATTTATGATTCTTATAATCAGTATGGTAATTACATATTTCTTCTGTACTTACCACCTACTTCAAATAAAGCATTGGTGATTTGTCCTAAAGAACAGAATTTAACGGCATCAATCATGACTTCAAATAAGTTTGCTGATTGATTGCAGCGTGCTGAAGTTTACTCAAAGCGTCCTCAGATTTTCCTTCATTAGCTTTCTGGAAGTTGTGAAGAGATTCAATCTGTGCTTGTTTTTCTTCTTCAGTAGAACGGATAACCTCTCCCGGAAGTACCGTTGGGGAACCATCTTTTCCTAGGAAAGTATTCACCCCAATGATTGGATATTCTCCGGTGTGCTTTAGCCATTCGTAATGCATAGATTCTTCTTGGATCTTAGAACGCTGATACATAGTTTCCATTGCTCCCAATACACCACCTCTTTCAGTGATTCTGTCAAATTCTGCATATACAGCTTCTTCCACAAGATCAGTAAGCTCTTCGATAATGAATGATCCCTGAAGTGGGTTTTCATTTTTAGCCAGTCCTAACTCTTTGTTGATAATAAGCTGGATGGCCATTGCTCTTCTTACAGATTGTTCCGTAGGAGTGGTGATCGCTTCATCATAAGCATTTGTGTGAAGTGAATTACAGTTATCATAGATCGCATAAAGCGCCTGTAGTGTAGTTCTGATATCGTTGAAATCAATTTCCTGCGCGTGAAGAGAACGTCCTGAAGTCTGGATATGGTATTTCAGCATCTGGCTTCTTTCGTCTGCTCCATATTTCAGTTTCATGGCTTTTGCCCAGATTCTTCTTGCCACACGTCCGATCACTGAATATTCAGGGTCGATACCGTTAGAGAAGAAGAAAGATAGGTTAGGAGCAAAATCATTGATATCCATTCCTCTTGATAAATAGTATTCTACATACGTGAAACCGTTTGCCAGAGTAAATGCAAGCTGAGAAACCGGATTAGCTCCTGCTTCAGCAATGTGATATCCCGAAATGGAAACAGAGTAGAAGTTTCTTACTTTTTCTTTGATGAAATACTCCTGTACGTCACCCATTAATCTCAAAGCAAATTCAGTAGAGAAAATACAGGTATTCTGAGCCTGATCCTCTTTTAAAATGTCAGCCTGAACAGTACCACGAACCGTAGCAATTGTTTTAGCTTTGATTTCAGCATACACATCAGCAGGAATAATTTCATCACCTGTTAATCCTAAAAGCTGTAATCCTAATCCATTGTTGGATGGAGGAAGCTCACCTTTATATTTTGGTCTTTCTAAGCCTTTGTCATCAAATTTTTCTTTAAGTTTGGCCTCAACTTTAGCTTCTAATCCATTTTCTTTAATGTATTTTTCAACATTCTGGTCGATGGCAGCATTCATAAAGAAAGCCAGCAGCATTGGAGCAGGGCCATTGATGGTCATGGAAACAGAAGTCAATGCATTGACCAAATCAAATCCTGAATATAGTTTTTTGGCATCGTCCAATGTAGCGATAGAAACTCCGGCGTTACCAATCTTACCATAAATATCTGGTGGTAATGCAGGATCCTGTCCATACAACGTTACGGAGTCAAAAGCTGTAGACAAACGTTTTGCAGGCATTTCTGCAGATACATAGTGGAATCTTCTGTTGGTTCTTTCCGGGCCACCTTCTCCTGCAAACATTCTTGTAGGATCTTCACCTGTTCTCTTGAACGGATAAATTCCGGCAGTATAAGGGAAGCTTCCCGGAAGGTTTTCCTGACCTTTCCACTGGATCAGATCACCCCAGTCATTGTATTTCGGTAAAGCAATTTTTGGAATTCTTAAGTGTGATAAAGACTCTGTAGAAGTTTCTACTTTAATCTCTTTTCCTCTTACGAAATAAGAATAGAATTCTGCCTGGAAAGCTTTCTTCGTATCATCCCAAGTTCTAAGGAAGTCGATATTTTCCTGTTGAAGCTCTTTTTCCGCTTTTTGATATTCGGTGTCTAAAACTTCATTGGAAATTAGGGCTTTTACCCCTTCAATATGATACAATTTTCTTGCTAGCTCAGCCTGTTTTTCAACATTGGCGTCATATTGTTTATTGTTTTCAACAATTTCAGAAAGGTAACGTACTCTTTTAGGAGGAATGATCGTTACTTCATCTGTAATTTCTTGCTCAACGAAAGTTTTAAGATCCAAATCAGCAAACTTTTCATTCACTTTTGAAACCAATCTGTTATAAAGTTCTGTAGTTCCATGGTCATTGAACTGAGATGCCTTTGTGGCATATACAGGCATGTTCTCTAATGGACTTTCCCACAACAAGTGGTTTCTCTGAAACTGTTTTCTTACTGCCTGAAGCGCATCAAGAGCCCCACGTTTGTCAGATTTGTTTAAAGCTACCAAATCTGCATAATCTAACATGTCGATTTTTTCCAGCTGAGTAGAAGCTCCATATTCAGGAGTCATTACATACATGGAAACATCTGCAAAGTCAGAAACTTCAGATCCCGACTGTCCAATTCCTGAAGTTTCAAGAATGATCACATCCGGATGAGCCAGCTTCAAACATTTAATGCAGAATGGATAAATGGAGAAACAGAAACATTGTTTTCTCTTGTAGCCATTGAACGCATATACACTCTTGGATCATTAATCGCGTTCATACGGATTCTGTCTCCAAGAAGAGCACCTCCGGTTTTCTTTTTAGAAGGGTCAATAGAAATAATGGCAATTTTTTTATCAGTGTTGGAACGTAGGAAACGTCTTACCAACTCATCCGTTAAAGATGATTTTCCGGCACCTCCGGTTCCTGTAATACCGATAATAGGAATATTTAAGTCTTTTGACTGCTCATCAATCGCTTGTACCAATTCAGGCTTTTCTTCTGAAAAGTTTTCAACTGCAGAGATGATTCTGGCAATGCTGGTTGAGTTCTCAAAGCTAATGGCATTCAAGTCTTCTGCTGTAACATCTTTCCGGTAGCGAAATCTGATCTGTGTACCAAATCATCAATCATTCCCTGAAGGCCAAGTTCACGGCCGTCATCCGGAGAATAAATTCTGTCTATTCCATAAGACATCAGATCTTTAATCTCTTCAGGAAGGATTACACCACCACCACCACCAAAAATTTTGATTTGTGGTGAATTTTTTTCTCTTAAAAGATCATAGATATATTTAAAATATTCATTGTGACCTCCTTGATATGAAGTTAATGCAATGGCATTGGCATCTTCCTGGATCGCTGTATTTACAACTTCCTCTGCAGATTTATCATGTCCTAAGTGAATCACTTCACATCCAGTTCCCTGAATGACACGACGCATAATATTGATCGCAGCATCATGTCCGTCAAATAATGAGGCAGCTGTTACGATTCTTACCTTGTTGGTTGGAGTATATTTTTGGGTTTCCATAAAAATTCTAGAAAGTTTCTAAGTTTTCAAATATAATAATAAAAAAACAACCCTGTGTTTGATTTTATGGACTTGATTATCATTTATTTGAGTAGGGTTATTTAATAAAATAACTCCAGTTTTAGGTTTGAGAATTTAAAAGTATTCAGGTTCGGTAGTTACAGAATTAAAAATGACTTCCGGGTTTTGTTTAGAAATTGATAGATTCTTACTTACTCAAATTAAAATCTCTACTTTTGCACCATATTTTACAGACATGCAAAAAGCGTTGATATATTTCGCATTGGGAACAGTAGTAAGCTTCCTTATCAATTATTTCTTTTTAAGCTCAGATAATATCGGCCTGGAACTTTATTATGCAGTTGCCTTTGGAGCTGCCTGGGGCATTGCTTATTATTTGGATACACCGGATTTTACATTACCTAAAAAACTAGGTTTGTCATTTGTAGTGATGGGTATTCTGGTTTTGATAGGAACTTTGATCTTTAAACTTGAACTGGCAATTCCATCCATTCTAAAGTTTTCCATGGTTTTTGTAGCCTATTATGTAATCGCAAGTTTTAGAGCAACGAAGTCATTAAGAAAATAAAGAAAAGAGGCTGTCCAATACGACAGCCTCTTTTTTATTTAATGGAGCATCAGAAAACTTACTAATGCCAATCCTGTAGCTAAGAATATGAATGCAAACAGATTGAGAAAGAATATAATTCCACCAATCATAATACTTACAATACCATGTGATTTGTAGACCCGACGATGGGCAATGAAGAAATAAATGAGTCCGTATGCCGAAATTACAAATATAATCAGTGATAGTAAAGAAGGGAAAAATGTATATTCTGATAATAAGGCTGCCGCTTTAATGAGCAGTGCTAATATCAAAATACTTACAAGTAAAAATGAAAAATAATGCAGCGTAAAAATACCATGGTCGAAATACCACCATTTCCTTTTGTTGTGGAATATCCATAAAAAGAATGCAAAAATTGGGAGATAAATGAAAAGGGCTTTTGGAAGATTATGGAAAGATGTTTCTACCAGATTTCTCAGAATATCTCCTTTTTTAACGCCTTCTTCTTTTAGACTGAAGAATTTACGGGCAAAAGGATCATTGATAAAACTAAAAATATTTTTTTTATTGGCTGTTCCTTTATCATATTCCTCCTGAGTCTTGTATCCCCGATAACTGGTTTCATCAGCTATTTTATTATCGGTATCCAATGTGCTTATAAGGCCTTCTTGGAAGCTGCCTTTCTTCAAAGAATCTTGTATGTAGGTCTGTGCTTGATTAAGCTGTTCTATTTTCGAAGAATCTTTTACTTTCGACTTTTCTGTTTCAATCCCTTCGACAATGTTTTGCACGACCTGGTTTTTGACTGGGGCAGTTTGAGCAACATCATGTCCCTTTTTTTCTGTATGTCCATAATCGAGTTTGAATGGAGGAAATAGGGCAAATAGGAAGAAGGTAATAAAGCTGACAAAAATATAAAGCTTTACAGGAGGAACAAATATTTGCCTCTTTCCTTCAAGATAAGTATTGGTCAGTTTACCAGGTTTAAATAACAGATTTTTTACAGTTCCCCAGAATTGACCATCATAATGAGTGAAGTCTTCAATGAAATGGGTGAAAAGAAAATAGAAAGGCTGTCGTCGTTCAGCATTTTCCTGCCCGCAATGAGGGCAGAATCTTTCTTCTACTTGATGCCCGCAGTTCAGGCAGGTTTTATCTTCTCGGATCTTTCCGTGGCTCATGGTACTTGTTTGTGTGACAAAGATAATTATTTCAGGAAATAAATAATGAGATCAATAAGCTTTTGGGGAAATCTTTAAAGAAAAAATAAAATTGGCTTAATGTTTAGATGTACAATAGTGTTTAATCATCTTGATGTTGTGTTTTTAATGAAAAATATTTAACAAACATTTGATGTATTCTTGCTTGGGTCGTACAAGGATATTCATATAAGTAATAAAGTTGATATAACTTTAAGGTTGAAAGAAAATAAGAAGATAGAATTTTAGAAGAAAAGTAATAAAGAAAGAGTTGAGGGAATAAACTCTTGCTTTATCATAATTTGTGTTTTTAGAACCTTCTAAACGTTTTTTTTCATCGCCACAACATTTTACAAGTTTTATGCCAAAAGTATAAATAGTGTTAAAATCTATTGCTATAAGGCTGGATTGCAGATATTATACAGATTAAATGAAATATGTTTTTGGGTTACAAAAATAATTTGTACCTTTGCACACCCTTTTAGGGGTAAATTATGTTTAATCTTTAACTAAAACGTGTGAATACATTAAGTTACAAAACTGTTTCAGCGAACAAAGCTACTGCTAATAAAGAATGGGTTGTGGTAGACGCTGAAGGACAGCCGTTAGGAAGACTAGCTTCTACGGTTGCAAAGATTTTGAGAGGTAAGCACAAAACGAATTTTACACCTCACGTAGATTGTGGTGATAACGTAATCGTTTTGAATGCTGGGAAAATTACGCTTTCCGGAAACAAGTGGGCTGATAAGACTTATATCTGGCATACAGGATATCCTGGTGGACAGAAGTCTATGACTGCGGCTGAACTTCAAAAGAAAGATTCTTTAAAGGTATTAGAGAAGTCTGTAAAAGGGATGTTACCTAAAAACAGATTAGGATCTGCTATCCTTAAGAACCTTTATTTGTATGAAGGAACTGAGCACAAACATGAAGCTCAACAGCCAAAAACAATTAATGTTAACGAATTTAAATAATTAATTATGTCTATAGTTCACAAAATCGGAAGAAGAAAGACTTCTGTAGCAAGAGTTTATGTAAAGCCAGGTTCTGGTGTTATTACAGTAAACGGTAAAGATGCTGCAACTTATTTCTCTACAGACGTGATGGTTTACAAATTAAACCAACCGTTTATCCTTTCTGAGACTGTTGGTCAGTATGACGTTACCGTAAATGTTTTCGGTGGTGGTAATACAGGTCAGGCAGAAGCTATCAGATTAGGTATTTCAAGAGCTTTATGCGAAATCAACGCTGAGTTCAGATTAGCATTAAAGCCAGCTGGTTTACTTACAAGAGACGCAAGAATGGTGGAAAGAAAGAAGCCAGGTCAGAAAAAAGCAAGAAAGAGATTCCAATTCTCAAAACGTTAATTTTTTTTCAGACATCAGATTGGAGATTTCAGATTTCAGACCTTTTTTTGTCTGGTATCTTATATCTAAAATCTATTAATCTAAATTTAAAATTGCCCGTTACGTTTAGCATCCAAACGCTTCTCCCATCTAAAGAAGTTGTTGATTGTTTAAAAGACGGAAAGTAAACTAACAAAAACAGAAAACATGGCAAAAGCAAATGTAAAAGACCTTTTAGAGGCTGGCGTACACTTCGGTCACATGACTAGAAAGTGGAATCCAAATATGGCTCCATACATTTTTATGGAGAAGAACGGTATTCACATTGTAGACTTACATAAAACAGCAGTTAAATTGGATGAAGCGTGCAGCGCTTTAGAAAAATTAACTTCTGCAGGTAAAAAAGTTCTTTTCGTAGCTACTAAGAAGCAAGCGAAAGAAGTGGTTGCAAAACACGCTTCTGAACTTAATATGCCTTATATTACAGAAAGATGGCCTGGAGGTATGTTAACGAACTTCGTTACAATCAGAAAGGCGGTAAAGAAGATGAACTCTATCGACAAAATGAAAAAAGACGGTACGTTCGAAACTTTATCTAAAAAAGAAAGATTACAAGTTGACAGACAAAGAGCTAACTTAGAGAAAAACTTAGGTTCTATCTCTGACATGGTTAGACTTCCTTCTGCAATCTTTGTAGTTGATATCTTAAGAGAACACATCGCGGTAACTGAAGCTAAGAAACTTGGTATTCCAGTTTTCGGTATCGTTGATACAAACTCTGACCCTAGAAAAGTTGACTTCGTTATCCCAGGAAACGATGATGCTTCTAAATCTATTGATATGATCTTGAGCATTGTTTCTGATTCTATCAAAGAAGGTCAGTCTCAAAGAAAAGCTGATAAAGAAAAATCTAAAGAAGAAGGAGAAAAAGTATCTGCTGATACAGATGCTGATTTCGATGCAGAATAATTAAAGATTTTCTTTAATATAGGAAAAACGCTGGATTTCGATCCAGCGTTTTTTGTTTTTATAGTTTTTCTTGATGATGTAGATTAAGGCTAAGATAAGGGATGGCAGCTTTATGATAATTCCCATATAAGCCCCATTATGACCTTAAATAGGATAAACTAATGAGAGGTGGAGCGAATCAAATGCTTTGAGAACACAGAAATCAATTGCTTGTGGAATATTGATAAATATCCATAAAAATAGACCCCACAAATTACTGTGGGGTCTATTTTTAGTTTCTAAGTGTTATCGAATAAGAGGTGGTTATAAATTTATTAGACTGGTATCGTGAGTTACAAACCATACCGGACAAGCTGTAGCTTTGATTCTTCGCAACCATTGTATAGCCAATCTTTCCTGCACCTATAGGAATCTTTTTAAAGAAATTATTACCGCTTATCGTTAATACCATATTACACGGAGAGCTATTATTAACAGAGATAGAAGTTTTGGGGTTACCAGGATCATCATTGTTAAGAAGATCACTAAGCACTTCAGCTGTTTCAGGTTTATGAGTTTTCATCAGTTCATTATATTCCCTTTCTGTATTAGCTGCACTACCACCACCAGTATTGGTAGGGTAGGGATTTCTAATTGGATAACCACCGTAGTTAACGCTACAACTGGTAAGGATCATTGAAATCCCGGTAAGAACTAATAGTTTTTTCATACCCGTTTATTTTTTTGCTTTTCTTTTTTTTAATGGTTTTTCAGGTAAAGCCTCTATTTTTGAGACTTGCTGATCTGGGTTATCTATGGTTACAAAGATACTTCTTTTTATATCCTTTTGAGAGAAGTACTTCATATCACAGACGTTGCTGTTCAGTGTATATAAGCCTTTATTTACAATAATAAAGTTTTCTCCATGAGCGGGAACTGCAAGGTTATAGTAGTCTTTCCCTTCTATTCGGAGAACAATATTACAGTCTGAATTATTCTTAAATAGAAGAATGGATTCTTTTTTGGTAATATCTTCATTAAGCATGGTATTCAGAAGTTGCTCTGTTTTCTCCTTATGTTCAGCAGATGTTTCAGCAATTAAACGTTTAAATTCTTCCGCTTCATTAGAATTGGGATCTTTCATTGCATTTTTAGGGATATCTGCGATAACAGGTCTTGCTTCCATAGGTTTAGCAGTACTTGCTCCTTTCGTCCACTCAGAGTTTTTTAGAGCAATGAGCTTAGGTTTCAGCACACTTCTTTTAGGATCGTCAGGGTGTGCGTTCTTTAGATATTCTTCAATTTCCTTGATATTTGTGCTTTTTAAGATGTCTTTACTAGCTTTTTGTGCATAAGTAAAGGCTGGGGTAAGGAAAGTGAAAAATAAAATCGTTAAAATTTTTTTTATCATCAATAGTGTTTCGTTTATTTCATCAGTTAATCCGGAATTTTATATAAGTTATTGTTTTTCCTTTTGCTGAGAATAGCCCTTCATAGTACGTTTGAATATCTCTTAAATGTTCCGTATTCGGGTCATATTCCGGTGCTCCGTAGATATCGTGGTGAGCGCTGATAATTTCATGTCCTGCTCCTTGTAAATATCCGAGTGTATAACCATGAAGGAATTCAGAATCAGTCTTCAAATGAACAATTCCGCCTGGTTTTAGGAATTTCTTATAACGGGCTAAAAAGTCCGGGTGTGTTAGTCTATGTTTTGTTCTTTTGTATTTAATCTGAGGATCTGGGAAAGTAATCCAGATTTCATCCACTTCATTTTCAGCAAAGAAATGATCCACGAGTTCAATCTGTGATCTTAAAAAGGCGACATTAGTCATCCCGTTTTCCACTGCTTCTTTAGCGCCAAACCAGAATCTTGCTCCTTTAATATCAATTCCGATGAAGTTCTTTTCAGGAAACGTTTTAGCCAGCCCTACAGAGTATTCTCCTTTTCCACAGCCCAGCTCCAGAACAATCGGATTATCATTTTTAAAGAAGTTTTCTCTCCATTTTCCCTTAAGTTCAAAGCCATTTAAAGCATCTTCTCTTGTAGGTTGAATTACATTTGGTAATATCTTGTTTTCTGCAAATCTTGCTAATTTGTTCTTGCCCATTGAGTCATTTATAAAATGAGTGCAAAAGTACTAAAATTTACACAGAATTAAGGTCTTTTAAAGTGAAAAGACCTATGCCGAAATGATTATATTACTTTGATTATTTTGATGTTGCGCTCCCTAAAGCAACCATGATGGGTCTTTGAATCGTTTTTTGTGAAGCATATTGTGCGCCACAGACTAAGCTTGTGAAAAGATACTGCCCTTTTTCTATCACAATTGAGTTATCACTATGAGCAGGAATAGCAAGTCTGTATTTTGTAGTACCTGTACTTTCCATCCTTACAATAATGTTGCAGTCAGATTGATTTTGAATAAGGACAATACACTCTCGGGTATTAGGATCGTTATCAAATAAGGAATTAAGAATTTTCACTGTTTTGTTTTGATGTTCAATAGGAGAGATGTTCATGAGCATATTGAATTCTTCTGCTTCTGCATTAGGAATGGCTGCATTACTGGCTGTATTGACAACAAAGGTATTCTGAGCATTACTGGGAGTATAGGTTTCAGTAGGTTTTTAGCGGCAAGCTCAGCTTTATATTTGGCTATTTGTTTCTGTTTAATAATGGCATTCATCTCATCAAATGTGATCTTTGTAGAAGGTCGTCTTCTTAATAAAGCCAGCATTTCCTGCATGTCTTTTACCTTTTGATCTTCAGGATGAGCATTTTTGATGTATTCCTTCATCATTTCCATTACCCGGGGTTTTAATACAGATCTTCGTGGATCATCGGGATGGGCATCTCTTAAGAAAGCGTTGATTTCATAGATGTTATTGCTTTTCAAAATTTGGCTGTAGTCTTTACCCTTTTTTTGGGCAGAGATGCTGAAAAACAAGACCGAAGCAAGAAGTAAAAGTATTTTTTTCATTAATATAGTATTAAGTTAAAAATTGGGTACTTTTTCTTAATTTGTGTTTGGGCCGATTAGCTTTTAATAGGATAACGTAATAGTATTGTTTTTATTCTAAACACATTATTGTGATATAAATTTAAATATATTTTCGAATATAAATGAAATGTATTCGGGAAAAAATGAATGATCGATAAAAGTATATTCCCTTGTTTTTTATAAGTTTTATCCCTTACTTTTTCCATCCAATAACTTTTAATCTTTCCAAAAACCAACAGGGCTACTCTTACACTAGGATTTTTATCCCTATTAAATGCTATTACATATTCCAAAAATATCAATCTTTGTGAAAAATATAGAGTAATCATCATTCTTAGTATTAAATTTTTAATCATCAATGTGTTTAATAGTCATATTTATCTTTAAAATTAATTTTTATTGATTATTTGATATTAGTTTATTGTGTTTTATGATATATTTGTAAAAAACGAAACACAATTTTGATGAAAAAGAATGACTATGCTTCTATTGCTTTATTTTTAGCAAAGACACCTTTTATTTATTATATGTCTTTTTTAAAGCTTTTTCTGAGCCCTCATCCATTTATTTTATTGATAAAAAAGCATCAGGTTCTATATTCCATATTTCATGGTAAGAGAAGTCATTGTTTTTCTAATGTATTCAAGCAATTACTATTGGAGAAGACCAGCATTTTTTTAGTCAAAGAAAATGACATTGCCATAACAAGCTTTCCCATTAAACTGCAACTCTGAGTTGCAGTTTTTTATTTAAAAAAATATAAAAATTATTCTCAAAAAAACATAAAAATATGTCAAAAACATTATTTTCTCGAAAAAAACAAGTTTTTCTTACACCGTTTCAGAAGATACTTCTCTTTCTGTTTGTCATTTTTATATTTGGAATAGTAGATGCTCAAAGAGATACAGAGCATTGGTTTGCCCCAATGTCTCAAAGAGGAGTGGAAAACAAAACACTACACGAAGGACTATACTTTTCTACTGATTCCGTAACTCCTTTCCCGGTAGAAATCTATAGTAATAATGTGCTGATTGGTACGGTGACAATCAGTAAAGGGAATCCACAGGTTTTCAGTACTCTTTCCCAATCTCCACCTTATATGGTTGCCCCATATACTTCTCCCGGACTTATATTTAAGCCGGTCGCCATGGGATTGTATACCAAAGGAGCGAAGCCTTATTTTGTCACCTTCAGGTTTTCGACATATTATCATGCCGAAATAGTAACATCTAAGGGAAAAGCTGGTATTGGCAGACTATTTTACGCGTCTCCTCCGCCTCTATCATTTCTTGACGGTGCCTATAATTTCACGGTGGGAATATTAGCAACAGAAGACAATACAAAGGTGACAGTCTCGGGATATTCCCCTAACGTAAAGTTCTCTAACAATATGGTAACCCCTTCTTCTCTCAACTTTACTCTTAATAAAGGCCAATCGTACATTATTGAAGGGAATGGGGCATACCCTGAAAATAGTAAAGGCTTTATCGGAGCTAAAATTGTCGCCAATAAGCCTATTTCTGTTACCAATGGGAATTTCACTGGAGAATTTTCTTTTGCTCCCAGTAATTTAGGAGGAGATATTATGATGGATCAGGTGGTTCCAATAGATAGATTAGGCAATGAATTCGTTTTAGTAAAAGGAAATGCTAGTATTGACCGGCGTATGGAGGATGCTTTTATTGTTGCTACAGAAAATAATACTCAGGTATTCATTAATAATGCTGCGACTCCTATAGTCACGCTTAATGAAGGAGAAAGCTACAGGGTTAATGAAATAAGCAATACCAACTATATCCATCAAGGAAATATACATTATAATATGTATATCAGAACTACCAAAAATGTGTATGTTTACCAATTATTGGCAGGAGGAGATAATGTTGTATCAGGAGGCTTCAATAGTATTCCGCCCCTCAATTGCTATTTACCGAAAAAAATAGATGAAATAGGGAGTATCAATATTCTTCCACCCAGATCTATGATCACTAATTTAAATATTGTAACGGAGACAGGTGCTGCTGTTGCAGTAAACGGAGTTACTCCCACTTCAGCGCAAGGGCCTTATCCGGTAAGCGGTACCAGCAACTGGGTTTCTTACACAGTTCCTGATGTAAGCGGAAATATTACCATTACTTCTACCAGAGCAGTCACCGCTGGTATTTTGGGGGGAAGTGGCCCCGCAGGATACGGTGGTTATTTTGCTGGATTTTCTTCAATTCCTGCTATTTCAAAAAGAGATGGAGACTGTATTCCCGGAATTGTACTGGAAGTTGAGGGTGAATATCAGAATTATCAATGGTACAGAGAGAATGTACTGATTCCTGGGGCGGTTAATTCCACATTCACTCCGACACAATCAGGAAGTTATACCGTAAGAGTCTCTTCGGGAACCTGTGCACCGATTATGACTACAGCGTATAAGGTCTACACCTGTCTTGTCAAAACAATGGTCAGCGAAGTTTTATGTGGCAGCAGCAAAGAGATTACTCCTGTCTTTACAAATTCCACACAGTCTGTTGTTCCTGGTTCTGTAGCCATTGTCACTCCTCCAACAAACGGTACTGCAGCAATCAATCCAACAACAGGAATAATAACCTATAATCCAAATTCAGGGTATCAAGGTAATGAGACTATCGTGTATCGTTTCTGTGGGGATAATCAGGATTTTACAGATTGTGAAGAAGTCACATTGAATCTGGCGGTGTCTCAAACACCCATAGTAAATAATGCTATCTTGAGATCATGTTTTATTGAAAAGAATCCCGCAACAGCCTTATTTAACCTTACAACAGCCAGCGTTTCAGATCCGGGATTCCAAAAAAAATATTATCCCTCCATGACCGATGCTCAGAACCAAACCAATGAAATCCTTAATCCTACGGTTTATATTGCCCCAAACGGAGTTGTATACGTAAGGGTAACCAATAAGGGATGTTATAATATTGCTGTCGTTACGCTTATTGTTCTTCCTCCTGTACAATCTAATATTCTTAAAGATAAGATCATTTGTGTTGAGGATAAGACTATTTTGGATGCAGGTCCTGGTTTTACAGGGTACGAATGGAGCACAGGAGCGACTACTCAATCCATTTCAAATGCAGGAGTAGGAATGTATTGGGTGAAATTAAAAACAGGAATATGCGTTACGAAACAAACCGTAAAAGTATATGCTTCAGAAAGTCCGGTCATAACCGATATTGAAATTTCAAACAGCACTGTAACAGTTATGGTAATCGGAGGCACTCCGCCCTATCGATATTCCCTTGACAATATCCTATGGCAGGACTCTAATGTATTTACGAATGTCACCAGAGGAAATGTTACGGTATATGTAAAGACAGTTATAATTGTTCTCCAATGGCACTAAAAATTACGGTTCCCAATCTGATCAACGTTATCACGCCCAATGGTGATGGTGTGAATGATAGTGTTGATTATTCTTTATTAGCAGGTAAAAATAACCTGAGCTTTAGTATTTTTGACCGATATGGCGCTAAAATGTTCCAGGGTGATCATACCAGAGGTTATCGATGGAATGGAACATTAGGAGGAAATCGAAATGTCCCGACCGGAACTTATTGGTATAAAATAGAATGGAATGAACCAGGTAATAAACAAACCGCTATAAAGTATACCGGATGGATTTTGGTGAAAAATAGGGAATAGCTATTGAAAACCAGTTTTTTTAGAGCCGTCTCATTCCTGAGTCGGCTTTTTTGTAAACGTTAAAAAAAATCAATTGTTTTTCATTACTTGTTCTTGTAAATAATAAAAAACCGTCCCATAAGAATGAGACGGTTTCTTTTATATAGATTTTATTTGCTATTTTCAGTTTGTTGAGGACTTATAACCTCTTGAAGATGAGAGTTTTTAAGCCTTTTCTGATAAATAGGGATATATTTTTCAATAGGAATTTTTACGGCTTCAAAGTTTCCTGCCGATACATAAGGCTGAATATTTTCTGAAGTGTAGACAAATTGTAAAAAGTTATCAATCAGGTTTTCAGGAATTTTAAATTTTGCAAAATAATCTTTTCCTAAATAATTTTTAACTTGAGTAATAGAACCATTCATCCTCTCGTAAGCTTGATAACGCTGCTTTTTCTTCCTTTCCCCGGAAAGCATATCATAAATGCTTTCAATACTAAAGGTAAGTCCACCATCTCTTAATCCGGCCACCGGTAGTTCTGGTGGTGTTCCGTCTCCCTTAGGCTCCGGAAGTCCAATTACTTTTTTAATGGCCAATGCTTTATCCTCTTTTCTGAGTGAGTTTACATCATATCTAAGATTACCTGTAGGTTTAAACCTGCTCAGTACAATTTCCTGGATTTCATAATAGGCTATTTTCAGCTCCACCAGGTTTTTCTGACCCAATAACTGTGGAGTCATTTTAATATCTTTCCTTTCCGTCACAATTGAGGTAAAACGAATAACGTCTCCGGAATTAGCGGGAACATTAAAATTACCATTATAGTCAGCAAGTACAGTCTTTTGAGTGTTTAGATTGGTAACATATACCTGATTGAGATAAAGGATGGAGTTATCCTTTAGAAATACTTCTCCGGAATATATTTGAGCATTGATTTTTGCCAGAAAGATCAATAGCAACAGAGTAATCAGTTTCTTCATATAATTGGCAAAATTACATAGAAATACAGCAATTTCTATGGGATTAGATAAAGAATGGTGGTTAAAATTATATTAAACTTTAGTATTGAATTGTTAATGAATGTTATAAACATATTTCGAATCTGAATCTAAACTTGGATTTATGATAAAAGGTTGAAAGAATATTGCTTTCTTTCAACCTTTTATGTGTATTTATCTGTGTCTTACCAATAGCCAGCTTGAATATTTTATGGAAACGGTAGAGCCATATTCTGTCCAGCTGATAAAATACCAATAGGTAGCTGTGGGAACATATCTGCCTCCAACCCGGCCATCCCAGGTATATCGATTTTCACGAGTTCCCCGAAAAAGCTCGGCTCCATATCGGTCGAAAATTCTGAATACCAGATTATCATTAGACATTAAAGCAGAATAATCGATGGCTTCATTAATTCCATCGCCATTGGGTGTAATGGTATTGATGAGATTAATAATGGCAAAATCCTTTTTAGCTTCACCACACATTTTAGAATCCTTTACCTTTACGGTATGTGCTCCTCTTGGTACGTCATAGAAAATATTTGACGTTTGCCAGATTACTCCATCCAGAGAATATTGATAAGGTGGTATACCGCCACTGGCTCCCACTTTTACTGTTGTTCCGTCAATTTCAATAGAAGTGATGATAGGAACCTGGTATTCTGTGACATTTACAGATTGTTTGTAAACGCAGCCATTAGAAGTTAGTTCTACCCAATAGCTTCCAGCCGGTACGTTGGTAATTGAAGGAGTTGCTGCTCCTGTACTCCATAGATATTTATCAAATCCAGGACCCGCATCCAGTGTTGTAGTCATTTTAGGGCAGATCATTTGATCTATAAGAAGAGCCGAGGCTTTAGGAATTTTAATAGTGATTTTAATGGAAGCAACTTCCGGACATACTCCATTTTTTTCAAAACGGATATAAAAGGTTTGTGGAGCTGTAATATTTACTGTAGCTGCTATTGGGCTCACATTGTTCTGTGCATCAGCTAAGCTTCCATGAAAAGTAAAAGTAACATTTGGATCTAAAGTGAACTGAGGAATAAACTGAGCGAGGTTTACTGTTTTAATTCCATCCAGGTCATCATCACACACACTTTCTGCCACTACCTGACTTGCCAATGGTATTTTGGCTCCAATACTAAACTTTAAAGGTTTAATGACAGAAGCACATCCGTCAGGAGAATCTACTCTTATATAAATCGTAGTGGTTGTAGTATAGCTCCAGTTATTAGGGAGTGTGTTGGCATTTCCTGTATTGGCATCCGCTAAATTGGAATAATATCTTACGGTAAAATAAGTAGGGTTATTAAGTACAAGAGCTGTTATATTAGAGAGGGTGATATTTACAGTTCCATCAAAATTATCATCACAGAAAGTACCATTATAATTATCTGGAACGATCGCTTTATTGTAAAGAGATAGTGTTATTTCAGCAATGCTTTTACAGCCGAGGGCATTTTTAACTACAACATAGATAATCGTACCATTTGCCGCTGAATAGTTGTTCGGGGTGGTAATCTGAGCTGCCGGGTTTTCCACTTGTGCATCTGCAAGAGTCGGATAATAGGTTTTCGTAACAGGATTATTTGTTGTGACACTGGCGGTTGTAAGATCAAATGTTCCTTTTCCATTTACATCACAAGAAAATAATATTGAATTGGTTACAGTGATCGCTTTAATATTGATCGTTACTGTTACTGTTTCACAATCAGGAAAGTCCGGATCATTTCCACAGAAGGTATAGGTGAATGTGTCATTTCCTGTTGAGCCTGGATTATTGACTGTATAAGTAATGACTCCTGTAGCAGGATTTACAACGGCTGTACCCAGGGCAGGTGGAGTCGTCACAGTTACAGTAGATGGTACCGGAGTTTGTGTTGAAGTACTGAAGGTCGGGGTGATGGCTTGTGAAGAACATACATCATAGGATTTCGCCGTCAGCTTCATGCAGTTTGTAACTTTGTATTGCTCTGTCACCAAAGGTGCGCAGCTTCCCATTGTTACTTGGCAGGTATAATATCCGGATTGAGAAGGGGTGATGGAAGAGCTGTTGGCACCTGAAATAGCAATACCGTTTCTATACCATTGATAAGAATCATAAATGATAGGATCTACAGTAAGTACAAGCCCTGGAATGCAGGTTCCTCCTGATTTTAAAATAACAGGCTGTGTAGGAAATCCGGCAAAAAAACCTCCATACCCTACAGCATTACTTCCTGCGGTAATTCCTGCTGTAATGGCCTTACTTGAAACTATGGTTATTGTCCCCGTGACATTAGGGATTCCATAGGTAACCCAATTGTTGGTACCTGACATATTGTAAGGGCCGGTAGAGGCTGGTGGAGTTCCCCCATTTACTGTAACTACAGCTCCTTTCTCCGTAATAAGATTCAGTTTTGTGGGAATATTGAGAATCCCCAATGGGTTTACATTAGAATGAACAAAATTTTCATCAATAAGCCCTAGTTCATTGATTTGTTTAGGAAGATAACAATTTAAGGCAGGAATAAAATTGAAGCCTCCGGTGGCAACCTCACTTGATGTACTCCCATCTCCAGCGAGCATTTGGTACACATAAGCATTTTTAGAGGTTTTGATATATAGATTGTAATGACCATTCCCTTGAAGGACATATTTTGTATCGGGAATCACAAAATATTTTCCTGTATTGAGCGTGGCAATTGGAGTTAATTCGTTATTGACATAAATTTCAGTATTGTCTTGGGTAGCAATGATCAATGCTCTTTCCATATTGGCTCCAATACTTCCATTACCTTTTACGAGAGCAAATTCACTTCCGAGTTTGTCTGCTGGTACAGCCTGATCCATTAAAATATCGGAACTGGTAGGGAAATTTCCTGCATATTGGCCATTGAAATTTCCGTTTGTAACATTGATAGGTTTGTTTGAAGTGATTTTAGCTCCAATAAATCCATCGAAATTTCCGGAATTACTTCCAATTCCGTCTATAATATAAGATTGTCCTTTGTTTAAAGTAATATTTATGATAGGGTTGGTAGTTCCTGTTGTTCCATTAGAGAACTGTACAAGCGGGCTGTAGTTGGTAATACTAATATTGGTATTGTCTTCAGTTGCCAGAATACTGGTCATAAAGTTCAGAATATCATTATTTACACTAATAGGAGCGTAAGCAGTAAAGAAACTTTTTCCGGTAGATGGAATTCCTTTTGAAGTAATAATTTCGGCATGGTTAAATACAGAAAACCTTAAGTTCGCGTAAAACGGAAATTCTGCCTTTAGATAAAGTCCTTTGGTAGTAGGAGTAAATAAGTCGGTCTGTTGGGTGGTGATAATAAAATCTCTTAAGATATCGAACTTCTGAGGATTATTTTTACTGATATTCACCGTTCCAATCAAAACATTATTGTTATAGATGCTCACAGGGAATGGTGTTGTTCTGCTGGTAGATAAATAGAGTTTCTGGTAGGGGGAAGGAGCTCCTGAGCGGTCTATCATTGGAGCAAACCAGTGTTCTCTGTCTAATTGGGCAAACGCAGAGGTGAATATATAAAATATAAATAAAAAAGATAGAATTTTCTTCATTCAGGAGTCGTATTTATCACAAATTTAATAATAAAAAGTATTAAAGTGTTGGAAATGAAATAAAAAAACCACGATTTTGAAATCGTGGTTTGAAAATTTTAGATCCGGATGGTTATTCTCTGTTTTTAACCATAATCCAGCCTGTATATTTTATTTCAGTTTTATCCTTATTAGGCTCATTCCATGTAACATGATACCAGTATGTACCTGTTACAAGTCTTTTGTCAAAATGTCTTCCATCCCACTTGTAATTGTTGAATCTATCTCCGGTAAATATCAGATTTCCATATCTGTCATATACTACAAATTTTAGATTATCCTTATAAGCCAGGTCACTGTAATCGATATAATCATTGATGTTATCTCCATTAGGTGTAATAGCATTCAATAAATTAGGAACTGTAACTTCAGCTGAAATAGGTGTACAGTTGTATGCATCTTTTACATAGAATCTATGTTGACCTCTGCTTAATCCTGTGAAGGAATTTGAATCTTGCCAGTTTGTAGTTCCATCAACAGCAAATTTGTAAGGTGCTTTACCTCCAGCTACAACGACTGTAGCAGTTGTATTGTTAATTTCAATTTGTTGGATAACAGGATCAGTTGCTTTTTTCACTCTTACCAGCTGAGTGATGAAACATCCATTTTTCTCAAGAATTACAGTATATTCTCCTACTCCTACACCTCTGATTCCAGAGGTAGTTGCTCCTGTGCTCCATTGGTAAGAATCATATCCAGATCCTGCATCAAGATCCGTTTTATCATCAATACAGATAAACTTGTCTACAAGAATTGGCGATTTTTTGATTGGAAGTGTAATCAGGTCAATTTTTGCATTAGCAGTACATCCTTGTTCTGTAGTCACTTTTACATACACAGATCCTCCAGTTGCAGGAAAGTTTTCAGGTGTTGTTATTTCATTGATTCCGGCAGTAAGATCTTTTAATGTACGGTAATATTTTTTTATTGACATTCCATAGTCGGTAACGTTAGCTTTTGTTAAATCAAAATATGCATATGGCGCTACGTCATACCAGCAAGCTTTAATAGAAGTATCCTTCACAATGAAAGGTACAACCTTAAGGTTTAGGGTTACTTCTTCACAGTCCATAAAGTCTGGGGAGTCACCACAGAATGTATAAACGATTTTATCTATTCCTTCGAAATTTGGCTTCGGTGTATAAGTTATTGTTCCATTTGCATTAATCACAGCCGTTCCATTGGTAGGAGCGGTAAGGATTTTTAAAGTACTTGACACCGGAGTCTGAGTTGAAGAGCTGAATGCCGGGGTAATAATCTTAGTAGCACAAGAAGGTTCTTCTTTAGTAGTCTGTATTAAACAGTTAACAACTTTATAAATAGGCGTAGTCAGCGATTGACATGCCCCCATTGTTACCTTTACCGTGTAATAACCAGGTTGTGTAGGTGCATAAGTAAAAGTATTTGCACCAGAAATGGCTACATCGTTAAGGAACCATTGATAGGTATCATAAGTATCTTCTACTTGTAAAACAATTCCAGGAACACAGATTCCTGATTTTTTAGCAATTACAGGAACTGATGAGAATCCTGCAAAATATCCACCATATCCGGCTGAACTATATCCACCATTAATCCCTGCTGTTACTGCTTTTGTAGAGGTAATGGTAAGGTTAGGAGGGAAATTTTCCAATGAATAAGTTACCCATAGAGAATTTCCTGTTAAAGGATATGGTCCTTCAGCAGGAGTAGGTGGTACTCCGTTGACAAGTACAGTTGCTCCTACTTCAGTTAATATGTTAAGTTTTAGATTAATACTCGTGGTCGCAATGCCTGGCATTTCATTAATTTTACCAATTTCCTCAATTCTTCTTGGTAAGAAACAGTTCAATGGTGGGATATAATTAAATCCATTGGTTGCTTCACTAGCACCCACTCCCACAAATTGGTAAAGGTATACATTCTTGGATGTGGAAATAAACATATTGGAATGAGCTCCGCCACCCTGGGCAGCATAGTTGTTTCATCAATTCTATACCAGCCTCCTTCATTCAGAGTAGTGATAGGAGTACCCGATCCGTTGATGTATACTTCAGTATTGTCTTCCGTAGCAATGATAAGACCTCCTTCCATATTTGCCGCTGGCTTTGTGGATTTGGTTTTTACCATCGCAAATGTATTTCCTAATCTATCTACAGGTACAGACTGGTCAAGAATAGGGTCAGAACCACTTGGCCCGGTAGAGAAGTTACCATTACAGCTACCATTGGTAAGAGTTACAGGTTTATTGGTAACAATCTTAGCACCAATGAATCCTTTAGCGTTGGCATCTGTATCATCTAGATTTCCGGCAAGAATAAAGGATTGTCCTTTATTAAGCACAAATGAATAGTTGTTTATGCTGGCAGCAAGACCATTGATGAATTTTAAGTCGGGAGTTGTCCAGCTTACAGTAACTGTAGTATTGTCTTCAGTAGCTAGAATCCCTGCTGTAAAATTATCTGTTCCATATTTATCTTTTGCCTTTCTTGTATTGGGGCTGGTAGCAACATAAAATTTGGTACCAATACCCGCCTTTCCTTTACTGGTAATAATTTCACCATGGGAAAACTCTGCAAGTCTTAAGCTGCAATAGAAAGGTCTTTCAGCTTTTAAATAAAGTCCTTTTGTACCTACAACAAAAGCATCAGTAGTACCGCTTGCAGAGATAAGGCTTGGGTCTACATCAAATGTTTTAGGGTCTCCTTTAGAGATAGTAACAGTGCCAAGCAAGGTATTGGCACTGAATATTTGTACGGGAAAAGGGGTAGTAGAATCAGTGGATAGATACACCTTATTTTCGTAGTCACCTGTGGTTACATAATAGGGTGCAATCCAGTGTTCAGTATCCCTTTGCGCAAAGAGGGTATTAATTGTAAAAAAAATTAATACCAAACTGAGTAGAAATCTTTTCATGTGTATGGAATTAGGATTTCTACAAAATTAAAATAAAAAATCAAATACTTTTAATAAAATGTAAATAAAAGTTAAAAATTATTCCCGATTTTTAATTAAAAGCCATCCTGAGTGTGAAACTTGTAATTGAGTATCTGGTTCGATCCATTTAATTACATACCAATAAGTTCCAGTAGGAAGATTTCTGCCATTGGATTTTCCGTCCCAGATATAATTTTTATCAGAAGATTTATAGACTGAGTTTCCATATCGATCCGAAACTTCAATTGATACATTCTGTTTTATTCTTAATTCAGAATAGTTCAGGATATCATTAATTCCATCACCGTTAGGAGTGATTGTATTGATAAGATTAATAACCAGAAATTCTTTGGTTACATGTCTACATCCGTCAGAGGCTAGTACATATACAGTATGAGTACCTCTTGATAAACCTGTAAAGACATTAGAGGATTGGTAATCAATACCATTTAATGAATATCTATAAGGAGGGGTTCCACCTGTTACATAAACAGTAGCTGTAGTACCAGAAACATCTATTTTTGAAATAATAGGAGCCTGTGCTGTAGCAACCTTTACATGCTGGCGGTATACACATCCGTTAAATCCAAGGTCTACATAATAGTTTCCAACAGAAGCCGTAATAGTTTGGGTTGTTGCTCCATTACTCCATAGATAAGATGTAAATCCGGTTCCTGCATCCAAAAGAATCTTGTCATTCGAACAAACGATCTGATCATGAAGAGTGTTAGATTTTTTAGGTGTTTTTAAAGTAAGAGTTAAAATTCCTGTATTGGCACATGCTGTAGTGCTTTGGAACCTTACATGATAAACTCCTCCAGAAGAAGTCAAGATCTGCGTTGCTGAGATAGGGTTGTTTCCTGTCTGAGCATCAGTAGCAGAAGTATGGAATGATAAGATAACATTGGGATCAACAGTGAATAAACCTTTGTAATCATTTAGATTTACATTTTCTGAACCATTCAAATCATTATCACAGACATCAGCGTTAGCATTATTTGTAATCAAAGAAACCTTATTTCCTACTGTAAAGTTGATTTGCCCAAGAACTGCAGGGCAACCTCCTACATTACCTGTCGCTCTTACATACACTATTGTATTCGCAGAATAAGACCAGTTTGAAGGAAGCGTATTACTATTTCCGTTGATGGCGTCAGCCTGATTAAGATAATATGTTACGGTAAAAAGAGCTGAATTAGCAACAATCTGTGGAGTAACATTGTTAAAGTCTATATGTACATTTCCGTCCGATTCATTACTGCAACTATTAGCATTAAAATTAGTAGTGTTGATAACAGGAGTAGGGAATGTGTTTAAAGTAATAGTTCCTATTTTGGAACAGCCGTAAGATGTTACGTTTGCGTATACAACTCCTGCTGGACCTGTATAGTTTGCCGGATTGGCAATAGGGCCTGTTAGATTGGCATTGGTAAAGTAAGTTACTGTTGCTCCTGGGGTTGAAGTTACATTGGCTACCTTCAAGTTGTAAGTACCATCTCCATTGGCTGCCGGACAGGAAGACATAACATCATTCGTTACTACAAGGATGTGGGTATTTACTACAATTGTAAAATATTCAAATGCAGCCGGATTTCCATTTCCCTGAATATAATAGGTGAAAGTATCTATAGTGTCTGCAGTCATACCCGGATTAGGTGTATACGTGATTTGCCCTGTAGTAGGATGAATGGCAACAGTTCCTTTCGTTGGTTGTACAATAATATTTGTATGAGCAGGGTCTATAGTTTGTGCAGAGCTTGTAAATGCAGGAGTAATGACTTGAGTATTACATGAACCAATATCATAAGTTGTTGTTGTAATAGGCGGACATACTGTATAATCGTATTCTGCAGTAAGTCTGGTCTCACAATTGTTTAGTGATTTTACAGGTATAGATTCCAGAACCTGTTGGATTAGGATTGAGCGTGAAGGTTGTGGCTCCTGGGATTTCGACCCCATTATGATACCATTTATAATCATCATAGCCCGATTCTACCTGTAAAAGAACTCCATTGTAACAATCTCCGGTTTTTGTAATTACCGGAACGGAAGAGAATCCTGCAAAATACCCTCCGTATCCTACAGCTCCGTTTCCTGCAGCAATACCTGCTGTAACAGGTTTGTTTGAATTAACTGTAATATTTCCCGATACTCCCAGTATAGAATAGGTTTCCCAATCTGGATTTCCGGCTACTGGGTAAGGTCCGTTTCCTGCAGCAATAGAATTTCCACCTACGGTTACAGTGGCTCCTTTTTGTGTAATGATGTTCAATCTGGTAGTGAAAGTATCATTTCCGATTTTATTGATAAAACCGATCTCTTCTATTTTTGTGGGCATGAAGCAGCTTACAGGAGGTATAAAGTTCATTCCTCCAGACGCAAATTCATTTCCGCTTGTAGCGCCTGATAATAATTGATATACATATACATTCTTGGTGGCAGAAATATTCATATTATAATGGCCATTTCCCTGATGTATATATTTATTACTGGGTACAAGATAGTATTTTCCTGCATTAAGTACGACAGGAGTTCCGGTTCCATTAAAGGTTATCTGGGTATTATTTTCTGTGGCAACAATGACTGCACTTTCCATCTGTGATGTAAGTCCTCCGTTACCTTTTACCATTACAAAATTCTTTCCTAGTCTATCTACCGGAACCGATTGATCCATCAACACGTCATTATTGGTTACATTGACGTATGCTCCATTGAAATTTCCGTTCGTGACCGTAATAGGATTGGAGGCAGTAATCTTAGCTCCGATTAATCCCGTTTTATTGATCGTCTTTTGAGAACTTACAACATCCAGAATATAAGATTGCCCTTTATTAAGAGTGAATTTTTTTGTTAGAGAAGTAGTCCCATTTGAAAAAAGAAGTGTAGGATCATATCCTGAGATTTCTACAGTTGTATTGTTGGCTGTTGCTGTAACTCCAATTGTAGAATTCATATAAGTTGCAGAACCTGCAATAGGAGCCATACCTGCATAGAAAGTAGTTCCTAAACCTGCAGCTCCTTTGGAAGTAAGGATCTCTGCTTGGTTCTTAAGTGAAAATCTGTAATTAGCGAAAAATTTCTTCGTTCCTTTTACATTAAGCCCCATTGAATTTGGGGTAAATAATTGTGACTGAGTAGTTGCAATTAGAAAGTTGTTAGGGATTGATACCTCTATAGGGTTGTTTTTACTTACCTGTACTGTCGTATAGAGTGTATTGTTATTAAAAACCTGTACAGGAAATGGGGTTGCTTCATCTGTAGACAGGTAGAGAAAGCCCTGAAGCTGGTTAACATCAGCTTTTGCTGCCATAGGAGCAAACCAATGTTCGGTATCCAATTGGGCATTAGCTAATAAGTAAAAAAATGTGCAAAAAGCGAGTAGATATTTTTTCATGCGTTACTATAAGGGCCGCAAATTTAAGTATTAATAATCACAATTTTATATTAAAGAAAGCTTGGAATTCCCGTTTATTACATAATTGTTGAATATTTAAAATTTACGTCATTTTGTGTTCATATTGATTGATATTTAGGCATAAAAAAATCCCGATGAAAAAAATCATCGGGATTATATATTTTTAAAAGCCGGATTATAAGCTTACTCTAATAAATCCTGTTACTTTTAGATCTGCATTTACAGATTTTACAAAATCAGCAACTGAGATACTAGAATCTTTAATGAAGTCCTGGTGTACCAAAGTGTTGTCTTTGTAGAATCTCTGCATTTTACCTTTCAAGATATTGTCGATGATGTTTGCAGGCTTACCTTCTTCAGTAAGTTTGTGTCTTTCAATCTCTAATTCTTTGTCGATAGTTTCCTGAGAAACTTTAGTTTCGTCAAGAGCGATTGGGTTCATCGCAGCAGCTTGCATAGAAACAGATTTAGCAACTTCGTCAGCTCCGTCTACTTTTGCAGAAAGAGAAGTGATTGCAGCAATTTTGTTTCCAGCGTGGATGTAAGCGCCTAGGAATGGCCCTTCAATTCTTTCGAATGTACCGATTTCGATTTTTTCACCGATAACACCTGTCTGCTCAATTAATTTATCAGCAACAGTCATTCCGTGGAAATCTGTAGCTAATAATTCTTCTTTAGTAGCAGCAAAGATTGCCATTTCAGCTAATTCGTAAGCTAGCTCGATGAAAGCTTCGTTTTTACCAACGAAGTCAGTCTCACAGTTTAACGAGATAATAGCACCTAAAGTGTTATCTTCGTTTACTCTTGCGATTACAGCACCTTCAGTAGATTCTCTGTCAGCTCTGTTAGCAGCAACTTTTTGTCCTTTTTTCCTAAGGATATCTACCGCTTTTTCGAAGTCTCCTTCAGCTTCAACTAGAGCTTTTTTGCAGTCCATCATACCTGCACCTGTTTGGTTTCTTAATTTAGCTACGTCTGCAGCAACTGGTGTATAAGACATAATATCTATTATTTTTTATTTAAGATTAGTATTAATTTTTAGCTTAATTTTAGAGCAGTGCAAAGATAATGATTTTAATGATAAACTAAAAAATGACTTTTCACGTTATTAATATATTTAATACTATTTTAAAGATTTGATTAATGAAAAAAATCTTCTTTCTCCTGTTTATATGCGTTTTCTCCCTTGGTTTTTCTCAAAAAAAGAAAAAAACAAAATCTAAGGCCGTTGTAGAAAAAGAAACGGTGATTATTTATACAGAGCAGGAAGCTGAAACTTCTAAGGAAACAAGAGTGATTGCTGGTTTCATTAAGCAAAATCCAGGACATGCAAGAACCGATTATTTTAAAAAAAGGCTGATGGATATTATCATGGCAGATAATTCACCTGAAGCAAAACCTACGATCAGACCGATCAGTAAAGAGAAAATTGAAAATATTGTTAAAAATAATGAGCTGAACAGTGGAAAAGTAATAGCAGCCAACAAACCGTCCACTACAAATAATACAAAGAATACCGATAAAGTAAATAATGCCATCACTGCTCTGAAAGAAGAAAGGCTGGCCACTTATGCTTCTGCAGGTTCTGCCGGTACTGTAAAAAGCGCAGGTTCTTCAGCTAAATCCGAACCTAGTGAAGCCAATAAGAAAACAGCAGCCATGCTTACCCATCTTTTTAATAATGATATCAACAAAAATGAAGCATATATAAATATTAAAAACAGATCAAGCTGCAATCTGATTGTGAAAATAAATGGTAAAAAATATTATAATTTAAGTGTACCTGCGAAAGGGGAAAACTTTATTCTGATTGATAAAGGAGAATATATATTGACCACAATGGTGTGTGATGCGAAATATTCTTCTCTGAAGAAAATTACTCAGGATGTTGAGATTGCTCTCAATATTGCTGATTGATAAAGAAGAAAACTAAAGTAAAAAAGGTTAAGAAATTTTCTTAACCTTTTTATTTTTTTATCCTTTAAACTGACCCATCGCAATGAATTTATCTTGTCTTTGGGTTTCAAGCTCCTGTCCTGTAAATTTGGAGAAAGCTTTGATATTTTGTAAAATAGAATTTTTCAAGTTCAAATAAGTGGTCTCTTGATCATAATGAGCGCCTCCAAGGGGTTCTTCAATAATTCCATCTATGAACTTTTCTCTTAAAGCATCTTTTGGAGTAAGATTTAATGCATTGGCAGCATCTTCTTTGTGATCCCAGTTTCTCCATAAGATAGAAGAGCAGCTTTCTGGTGCAATTACCGTATACCATGTATTTTCCAACATATATACTTTATTACCTACACCTATTCCTAATGCTCCACCGCTGGCTCCTTCTCCGATGATGTAAGTGAAGATTGGCGTTTTCAGCTGAACCATTTCAAAAATATTTCTTGCAATAGCTTCACCTTGTCCTCTTTCTTCAGCTTCCAATCCTGGGTAAGCTCCCGGTGTATCTACTAAAGTTACTACAGGGATATTGAACTTTTCAGCAAGCTTCATTAATCGTAAAGCTTTTCTATATCCTTCAGGATTTGGCATTCCAAATCTTCTGTGTTGTCTTTCCTTAGTTGTTCTTCCTTTTTGAGTCCCTATGATCATTACTCTCTGACCATCCAGGGTAATCAATCCTCCAATCATTGCCGGATCATCAGCGAAATTTCTGTCTCCATGAAGTTCTAAGAAACTGCCTTTGTCTGCCATTCCGTGGATATAGTCCAATGTATAAGGACGATCCGGGTGACGGGACAGTTGTACTCTTTGCCAAGGTGTAAGACTGCTGTAGATTTCTTTTTTCTTTCTAAAATCTTGTCCTCAATTTGGCTGCATGCTAATTTTACATCAACACCACTTTCTTCTCCTACTAAAGAACACGTCTGGTATTGATCCATCAATTCTTTGATAGGAAGTTCGAAACTTAAATATTCCATTTCTTGAAGTAAATTAAATCTTTCAAATGTATGAAAAATTATGGTAATTCTATTTAAAATTATTTATAGCATTGCTTATTCTAGAGGTACTTTCCTCTTTTCCAATGATTTCCAGAATGTCCGGAACGTCTGGGCCTTTCAATTCTCCTACTAAGGCTAAACGAAGTGGCATCATGACTTTACCCATCCCCAAACCTTTATTTTCCGCGAAATCATGCATTGCCTGCTTTAATGTTTCTGCCGTAAAGTCTGTAGATTCAAATGTGGTAGCTAATTCTCCTAAAATAGCAGATGTTTCGTCATTCCATGCTTTTTTTGATGCTTTTTCGTCGTAAGAGATAGGTGCTTCAAAGAAGAATTTTCCGTTTTCATAAATATCTTTCGGGAAAGTAGCTCTTTCTTTCATCAGAGGAATTACTTTTAATAGCTTTTCATCAGAAGCACTGGATAGATCAAGGTCTGAATTTTTAAGCATCTCAAGAAGTTCTTTATCCGATTTCATCTGAATATACTGATGGTTAAACCATTCCGATTTCTCTTTACTGAATCTTGCTCCTGCCTTGTGTACTTTATGAAGGTCAAATTCTTTAGCCATTTCCTCCAAAGGAAGAACTTCTTTATCATCTGCCGGAGACCATCCTAATAATGCTACCATATTGATGAATGCATCTGGAAGGTATCCGTTTCTTTGTATCCTTTAGAAACAGCACCTGTTGCAGGATCTTTGAAATCAAGTGGAAATACCGGGAATCCGAATTTATCACCATCTCTTTTGCTTAATTTTCCTGAAAGTCCTTTCTTTAAAAATTGCTTTACAGCAGCCGTTAATGGATTATCTTTATCATTTTCGCCCAGCATAGATTTGAATCTAGGGCTTTTTACTTCCGCAAAGAAGGATTTGATCATAGGAGCAGACTCTTCGAAAGAGAACTGGCTATTTTTTGCCACAAATTCATCTGTAAAAGATTTTGTGATCCCGTCGATATTATCTTTATTGATTAATGCCGAAACATCAGGCTTTAGAATCAAAGAAAGGTGTGCAAATTGTGGCGCTTCCCAACCCATTGCTTCATATAATAAAGTATGCAATCCTAAAGATGGCAGCCATTCTTCTCCACGGATAACATGAGAGATCTCCATTTCGTGGTCATCGATGATGTTGGCGAAGTGATACGTTGGCATTCCGTCATTTTTTACCAAAACTTTATCATCTAACGTATTGGTATTAACCGCAGATTTTCCACGGATGATATCTTCAAGATTCAATACTCTGTCTACAGGCATTTTGAATCTTACCACATAAGGCGTTTTCTCATCCAATAATTTCTGAACTTCTTCCTCAGAAAGAGCAAGACTGTTTTTTAAACGGTTTCTCGTTTTATTATCATAAGAGAAAACCTCTCCGTTTGCTTCGAATTCTGCACGTACTGCATCTAATTCTTCCGGAGTATCAAATGCCATATAAGCATAATCTGTTTTCAAGATCTGCTCAGTATATCTGTCATAGATATCTCTTCTTTCAGATTGTCTGTAAGGGGCAAATTTTCCTCCTTTCTTAGGACTTTCATCAGGGATGATTCCACACCATTCTAAAGCTTCTTCAATGTATTCTTCAGCTCCTTCTACATATCTTGCGGTATCTGTATCTTCAATTCTTAATACAAATTCTCCCCCTTGATTTTTAGCAAAAAGATAATCATATAATGCGGTTCTTACGCCTCCCAAATGTAAAGGTCCGGTAGGACTTGGAGCAAAACGTACTCTTACTTTCTCCATTTCAATTAAAATTTTTGCAAATTTACTTAAAATTATACGGTTGTGATACAATTATAACGGATAGTTGTTCTTGAATCTTAAATTTTTCCATTGTATTGATGGAAGAGATGTATAAGCAATGAACATTTCAGAAAAACCTATCGTGGATGGTAAAAAAATACATTAAATCCCCACATGAAATGAAAGAGATTTAATGTACTGTAAGGTATGTAAATATTTTTCTAGAAAAGAGATCTTATCGCACGCTCAAGCTTATATATTGTTTTATACGTAAGAGTCTTCTTTATTGTTTTAAATGTTTGTCTGGTTTGAAATACATTTTGAATCTCAGCCAGAGAAAGATCAGAATCTAGAATTTTGGAATAAAGATCACGATGTTTATTGAAAATATAGCCTTCCATTTGATTCTGTCTGGCTTTACTTTCTTGCAGAGATTTTAACATAGAGTTTTCTCTTTGCCTGTAAAAAAACTGCACAGAGTCTAATTGTACAACATCATCACCTTTCTTTAAAAGTTGAATCCAGAATTCCCAATCTTCATATCCAAATTTCATATGAGTATCATAACCTGAGGTTTTCAGATAATCTTCTTTCTTGAAAATTCCGGAACAGAAAATATGATTAGCAAATAATAAGGCTTCATAATCGTACTTTCTAAGATCCCAAGGTTCATTTTTAGCATCAAAAAACTCAGCTTTACAGTATACTAAGGTAAGCTTTGGATTTTTTTCAAACTCTTTTTTAGCAAGTTCTATATATTGAGTTCCTATTTTATCATCACCATCCAAAGGAAGAATGTATTTTCCTTTTGCCGCTTTTATTCCATTATTTCTGCTGGCAGCAAGTCCTTGGTTTTCCTGATTAAGTTTGATGAAACGAGAATCTTTATTACAATAATTATCGATGATCGCTTCTGAATTATCCGTTGAACCATCATTTACGATGATGCATTCCCAGGCATCTGAGGTCTGAGCTATAACAGAATCTAAAGTTTCAGCAAGATATTTCTCCTGATTGTAGCAGGGAACAATAATAGATACGATTTCATTCATAATTTTCCTGTTTTTCCGATTAATCCATGAATAATTCCTTTGAAGATATTCTTGGAAAATGACATGTTTTCTTTAAAGCTTCCTTTGGAAGAGAAGAATTTTTTGCGGGCAACAATCATACGTTCCCGGATGACAAAAAATAAACTCCCGGAATATTTTTTAGTGAGCCAGATTCTATTTCTGGTCATATAGTATTCATATACTTTTCCTCTGGAACTGTCAGATTGATACGCAACAAGTTCTGTATCAACCGCAATCTTCCATCGGTTACTCTTTTTGATCCTGTAGCACCATTCCGATTCTTCATAATACATGAATAAACCAGCTTCCATATATCCCATATCATCCAGAACTTCCTTTTTAAACATCATAGCACTTCCATTAATATATGCCATGTCGTAAGTCATTCCTTGGGGCTCTGCATCTTTTACATTTTTTAGGAAATTGATATGATTTCCTTCAAATCCTTTTTTAGGATATAACAGGCCACCATCAGAAAAGATTAAATCAGGATTGCTATGATACAGTAATCTTGGCCCTAATACTCCCAGTGAAGGGTCTGATTTTAACTTTAAATAAAGCTGTTCAATCGTATAGGCATCTATATGGATATCCGGATTAAGAATGAAAAAATATTTTTTCCCCCATTCGATAGCCTGCTTAATGGCCCAGTTATTGGCATATGCATATCCAAGGTTATTTCCCATCTGATGAAAGAAAAATTGATGGGTATTACAATAGGCTTCTAACTCTTTTCCATCGTTGGAGTTATTATCAAGAATAATAAAAGAATCATTGCTGATTTCTCCTTTATTGGTAAGTGTTGAGAGCTGTCTGATGATCTCTTTAGAAGAGTTATAATTTAATATTATTATAATTAATTCTTTTATATCTCTCATTAAATAGTCATATTTGTAGCCGCAAAAATAATAAATATAATGAAAAAGAAAGTGCTTTATTTTATGCCTGATAATCCGATGTCTGGAAAGGCCGGAAATACAACCAGGCTTAATTATATGCTTTCTTATTTCAATGAAAACAAGGATCTGGATGTTACTTTTGTCTCGTTAAGGGATTGGGGGATGTGGAGAAAAGAAGAAGAGATCCTGTTTCATAAAAAATTTCCGAATATTCAGTTGCATCTTTTGGATAAAAAATACAAAAAGAGTTTTTTGAAATATCTTTTTCTGTATAAAATACCTTATCTATTTAAAAGAAATTCTATCGATACAACGAGCTATATTCTTAGGAGAGAATTTTCAGATATTATTAAGAACTCAGCTTTTGAGGTGGTACTAATAAGTTATGCTACTTGGGGAAGATTGATCAATGAAGTTCCTTCCGGTGTCTATAAAATTATAGATACCCATGATTTTATTACCGCACAAAGCCGTCATAAGCGTACCATTGGAAAATTATTTCAGGATGAGATTTCCATTTTAAAGCAATATGATAATATATGGACTTATTCAGTAGAGGAAGAATATATATTTGATCAGTTTACCGATAAAAAGGTTACTTTGATGCCCGTTTCATTCCCTGAAAATATTGATGGACAGAAATCTGAGCTTAAATATGATATTATTTACGTGGCCAGTGATAATCCACACAATATAAAAGGAATTCAGTGGTTTTTAAAAGAAGTGTTACCTTTGCTGAAGAATGTTAAAATTCATATCATCGGTAAAATTGGTAAGGCAATTGCAGAAGATTATCCAAATGTCATTAAATATGGGATGGTAGATGATTTACAAGAGTTCTACAATCATGCAAAAATTGCCATTTGTCCGATGTTGAGCGGAACTGGTGTGAAAATTAAAGTACTGGAAGCCTTATCTTATGGGTTGCCGGTAGTAACGAACAGAAGAGGAGTAGATGGGCTCATTAATAAAAAAAATAACGGATGCTTAGTAAGCCAGGATCCTGTAGAATTTTCAAAAGCAATTCATCAGTTAATGAGTGATGATGTCTTTTATGAAAAGATAAAAACGCAGGGTATTTGTTATTTTAAAGAAAACCACAACTCAAAAATAGAAAAAGAAATTCTTGATTCTATTTTTTTATAAAATTTATGAAGAAAAAAATCTTAATTGATCTCGAACGTCTAAGATACCCCAATTCAGGAATAGCTAATGTATTTAGAAACCTCGCAAAAGGATTACAAGAGGGGAATTCTAAGTTTGAAATGTTTTTTTTCGGTAAAAAAGAACAGCTTGAAAAAATCGAGCCTACACCGAATTGTGTTTACTGGAACAAAACACATCGTTTTTTTGAGCGTTTCAGTGGAGAATTTGACCTTATCCATGTGAGCCACCAGCTATCCTCTTATTTTCATAGAAATTATAAAGATACGGTAAAGATTGTTACTCTTCATGACCTGAATTTTTTATACGAAAATCTTACCGACTTCAAAAAAAGAAAGATGTTGGGGAAAGTGAGAAGTAATGTGAAAAATGCTGATTACATTGTCTGTATTTCAGAATACGCAAAACAGGATTTTATTCAGAATAAGAAACTTTTTACTTTTACTAAGCTTAAAGATGTCGTTGTCATTCACAATGGTATTCATCTTCCAGAGCATAGAGAATATCAGCTAGGAAAATACAATTATTTAAAAGACAAAAAATATATTTTAAATATCGGAGTACTTTTCAATAAAAAAAATCAGCTGACTTTGGTTGAAATGCTTCCTTATATTGAAGAAGATCTAGTACTTATCGCCTCAGATGAAAAGTCATCTTATGCGGATGAAGTAAGAAAAAGAATCAAAGAATTACATCTGGAACAAAGAGTTCATTTTCTTAAAAACCTTTCAGAGGAAGAAAAATATGCCGTGATTCAGCATTCGGAAGCGATGTGTCATCCTTCTATTGCTGAAGGTTTTGGAATTCCGCCTATTGAAGCCATGGCTTTTGGTAAGCCTGTTTTCCTTTCGAAATACACGAGCCTTCCGGAAATTGGTGGTGATGCCGCTTTTTATTTTGACAGTTTTGAACCGAAATCAATGGCTAAGCTATTTCATGATAAAATAAATCTTTATCGCAGCCATGAAAAAGAAATGAGTCAGGAAATAAAAAATTGGACAGAGCAATATAGTTATACCGCAATGTCCAATAATTATCTTAAGTTTTATGAATCTGTTCTGAAGAAAAATTAAGCTTTATATTCCAGAATAGTTTTCTCAATAATTTTTACACAATCCATTAATTGCTCTTCAGTAATTACCAATGGTGGTGCTAATCTGATGATGTTCCCATGTGTTGGTTTTGCCAGTAATCCGTTTTCTTTTAATTGTAAACAAAGATTCCATGCTGTAGAGCTTTCCGGAGTATCATTAATTAGAATTGCATTCAGAAGTCCTTTTCCTCTTACCTTTGTAATAAGACCTGTTTTTTCTATCAGCTTATTGATCTCGGCTCTGAAAAGCTGTCCAAGTTCTTCTGCTCTTTCCGATAATTTTTCATCAGCTACTACATCTAATGCGGCTACAGCTACTGCACAGGCAATCGGGTTTCCACCAAATGTAGAACCGTGTTGACCTGGTTTAATAACATTCATGATCTCATCATTAGCCAAAACTGCGGATACTGGATACATACCTCCTGAAAGTGCTTTTCCAAGGATTAGAATATCCGGCTGTACATTTTCGTGATGACAAGCGATCAGTTTTCCTGTTCTTGCAATCCCTGTCTGTACTTCATCGGCAATGAAAAGAACATTGTGTTTCTTACACAATTCGGATGCATTTTTAAGGAAGTTTTCATCCGGAACATACACACCAGCTTCACCCTGAATAGGCTCTACAAGGAAGGCAGCAATGTTTCCTGCTTCTCTGGTAAGTATTTCTTCCAATGCGGTAAGATCATTGTAAGGAATTTTGATAAATCCTGGAGTAAAAGGGCCATAGTTTTGGTTAGCATCCGGATCATTAGAGAAAGAAACGATGGTAGTGGTTCTTCCGTGAAAGTTATTTTCACAAACGATAATTTTTGCAGCATTTTCCGCAATACCTTTTACTTCATAGCTCCATTTTCTGGCAAGCTTTACCGCTGTTTCTACAGCTTCAGCTCCAGAATTCATAGGTAATACTTTATCAAATCCGAAAAGAGTAGTGATCTTCTGCTCATATTCTCCCAACTTAGAGTTGTAGAATGCTCTTGACGTTAAAGCTAATTTTTTTGCCTGCTCTACTAGTGCTTCTACAATTTTAGGGTGTGAATGCCCTTGGTTGACAGCAGAATATGCTGAAAGAAAATCATAATACCTTTTTCCCTCTACGTCCCAAACGAAAACACCTTCTCCGCGATCCAGAACTACTGGTAGAGGGTGATAGTTATGCGCTCCATGTTTGTCTTCAAGGTCAATAAAGTACTGTGAGTTTTTTGTTGTTTCTGCTGTTGACATATTGTTGGTTTTTGACAAATTTACATAATATTAATGAGATCATTCAACAAAAATAGACTCCAGTATATGGCTGTAATTGAAGTGTATTTTAGGGGCAAAACAGCTTGTATTGGAAAATATTTTCTTAGCGGATAAACTGTTGTAGGTATTCTATCTTTAATCATGGTAAACTTATTATTATGCGCTTTATTCAACTAAATGAGGTAATTGTTTTTTCTTTGCTAAAAGGATTTTTTGAAAGTATTATTCTTAAAATAATCTAAATCATATGATCATTTTGAATGCTATTCCCATTGGCCATGATAAAAATAAAAAGGATAAAAGATATAGTGTTGAAAACAGATAAATGATTTAAAAATCAATACGTTATATATAATAAGCGAAAAACTCTCTGAAAACCGAATAGAAGTCTCTTATTTCAAAATAGACAGGACTTGAACTTTCAATATTTTTGAAACCATGTTCTTTGAACAATTTTTTAATTCGGGTCTGATGATAAAACTGTGATACGGAAATTATCCTGTTATATTTTAGACTATCAGTGATTTTAATGGTGTTGATAACTGTCTTTTCTGTGTTATCCCCAAAGTTATCCCCAATGATCTTTTCTGTTGGAACATTGTTTTTAACCAGATAGTGTTTCATTTCTGTGCCTTCCCAATAGCCTTCTTTACCCAAACCACCACTTACCAAGATCTCTTTGATTTGTTTTTTCTGATAGAGTTCAATGCTTTTATCTAATCTTGCTTTTAATCGTGGAGAAAGTGTTCCGTCCTCGTTTACTTTATTCCCGAAGACCACTGCAAGATCTGCTTTCTGTTTGGAATTTGTAAATCCATCATAAGTAATATACAAAGAATGAATAATAAACCAGGAAAGCCCTGCAATGAGAATATATTTGATGATAATTTTCAACATATTATTTATTTTAAAATCAGAGAGGTACTTTTGTATTTATCCGGCCCAAAATCTATTTTTACTATATTAATTCATAGCTATTATTCAACGATTACATTATAAGTTGTGTCTAGTACGAAATATCAAACACTTTTTCCATTTGCTTTTCGTTGATGGAATTAGGCGTTGCTTTTAATAAAGTATTTCGAAGCCAAATTACCAACCTGTTTTCATAATGAGACACTTTACCAATGGTTGAACTCGTGTTAACGATATAATGCGCTTTTTTCATACGCAGCTTTTCGTATTGTATGAAAACTTCATCCACATTCATTCCTTCACCAAAAAGCTTTCCGAGAATGTAGGCATCTTCAATGGCCTGGCAAGCACCTTGCCCCATATTAGGAGTGGTTGCATGCGCGGCATCACCAATCAAACAAACGCGATCTTTTTGCCATTGAAAAATCGGTTCCAAATCGATAATGTCGCTAACAAATATTTTTTCTTTAGGAGTCTCGGAAATCATTTTGGGGACTTCTGGATTAAACTCGGCAAAAAGTTCTGTAAGAGTATTCGGATTTTTAACCAAGTTCTCGTTCACCACAGCGTACCAATATACTTTTTGGTCATTAATTCTCACGAAACCGAAGCGTTTGCCTTTTCCCCAAGCTTCATAGGCTTGATGATCGTATTTTGCTGTCCAATCGAATTCGTCAACACCACGCCAGCATTTTTGTTGGGAAGATCTTGTTTTTCCCATGTTTAAAATCTGATGCCGAACTACCGATTTAATTCCATCTGCACCAATGACAACGTCTGCATTAGTGATAGTTCCATCTTCAAAAGTGAGTTTGTAGCCATTTTCCTGTTCGATTTTGGATAAGCGCTTAGAAAGTTCAATATTTTCAAAACCAATTTCCTCAGCCAGAATCATCTGCAAATCGCCACGATGAATGGCAATGTTATATACTCCATATTTATGTTCGAATTTGCTCAGTTGTACATTCGATAAGGTTTTGAGCTGGGGATCAGTAATGTTAATCGTTGAAATTTTGTGACCTGCTTTTTCGATTTTGTGGCGAATGCCAAGTTTGTCAAAAACCTGCATTGCATTATTGGCCATGATAATTCCAGCACCGACAGGTTTTATCTCGGGTGCACTTTCGTAAATGGTAATGTCCAGATTATTTTTTTGCAGGGCCAAAGCTGTTGTCAAGCCACCAATTCCACCACCGATAATTGCTATTTTCATTGTGATTACATTTATATAATGAGGCAAAATTAAAAGTCAGAAAAGCCAAAAACGTTCACTTAAGGTAATTTCTTGAATTAGTAAATTCTTTTCCGGATTCTGCTCAGTGATTGTGGCGTAATTCCTAAATAAGACGAAATATATTTCTGTGGAATTTTGTTCAGAATCTCGGGTGATTTTTTCAAGAGATTGAGATAACGTTCTTCAGGGGTATAAAAAAACAATTCATCTAGCCTTTGCTTCGCATCCAAAAACGCTAAATCAGATATATGTTTTGCTAATCCAAGCCAAAAGATATCTTTCTGAATTAATGTCTCAACATCTTTTTTATCAAAATATAAAACTTCTGTTTTTAAAAGAGTTTGTATCACTGCCGAAGACTTTTTTCCAGTGATGTAGCTTGCATAATCGCCAATAACATCATCATTCACTTGTAAAAGATAGCTGATATCTTCGCCTTTTTCATTGATGTAATAAATCCGGACGGCGCCGTTCAAAATGAACCCCAAACGGTCAAAACCCCCATTTTTAGGTTCTATCATTTTGCTTTTATCATAATTCACGATGTAACAAATTTCTAAAAATTCCTCCACACGCTCCACTGAAATTTGAAGTGTTTTTGCTAATTTCTCTTTTATTGCTTGTGTCATCGCTTCTATTTTAGTTGATATACGACAAACTTTATCTTTTGTAACTGCAAAAATAACTTTTCCTGCTGTTATTAAGAGGAGACATAGTATAAAACTAAATAAGGCGCCTAAAAAGGCGCCTTATTTTTATATGAATGATAATTATTTTAATGATTATCATATTTTCTGTCCATTACAAAATCCTCCATGAATTTTGTAGTATAGTTTCCTGCAAGATAATCTTCATTATCCATCAGTTGTCTGTGGAAAGGAATGGTTGTTTTTACTCCTTCAATATAGAATTCCTCTAGAGCACGTCTCATTTTTGCAATAGCTTCCTCACGGGTTTGAGCCGTAGTGATGATTTTCGCAATCATTGAATCGTAGTTAGAAGGGATTGTATATCCGGAATAAACGTGAGTATCTACTCTGATTCCGTGTCCACCAGGGATGTTTAATCCTGTGATTTTTCCTGGAGATGGTCTGAAGTCTGCGTAAGGATCTTCAGCGTTGATTCTACACTCGATAGAATGTAATTTAGGATAATAGTTCACCCCTGAAATAGGAGTTCCTGCAGCCAAAAGAATTTGTTCTCTGATCAGGTCATAATCAATTACCTGTTCAGTAATAGGGTGCTCTACCTGGATTCTTGTATTCATTTCCATGAAATAGAAATTTCTGTGCTTGTCTACAAGGAATTCGATAGTTCCTACCCCTTCATATCCAATGAATTCAGCAGCTTTACAGCAGCATCACCCATTTTCTCACGAAGTTCGTCTGTCATGAATGGAGAAGGTGTTTCTTCAGTTAATTTCTGATTTCTTCTCTGTACAGAACAATCTCTTTCAGAAAGGTGACAAGCTTTACCAAATTGGTCACCAGCTACCTGAATTTCGATGTGTCTAGGCTCTTCAATCAGTTTTTCCATATACATTCCTCCGTTTCCAAAGGCAGCTACAGCTTCCTGAATGGCAGATTCCCAGTGTTCTTTAAGATCTTCAGCTTTCCAAACCGCTCTCATCCCTTTACCACCACCACCTGCAGTTGCTTTGATCATGACAGGGTAACCTGTTTCTTCAGCAACTTTTACAGCATGTTCGTATGATTCGATCAATCCGTCAGAACCAGGCACACAAGGTACCCCAGCCGCTTTCATGGTAGCCTTAGCATTAGCTTTGTCTCCCATTTTTTCGATCTGCTCAGGAGATGCTCCAATGAACTTGATTCCGTTCTTCTGGCAAATTCTTGAGAAGTTTGCATTTTCAGATAAGAATCCGTAACCTGGGTGAATTGCGTCTGCATTTGTAATTTCTGCAGCAGCAATAATGTTAGGGATTTTAAGATATGAGTCTTTGCTCATCGCAGGACCGATACAAACCGCTTCATCAGCAAATCTTACGTGAAGACTATCTTTATCGGCAGTAGAGTATACTGCTACGGTTTTGATTCCCATTTCTTTACAAGTACGTAAAATACGCATTGCAATTTCGCCACGATTGGCTATTAATATTTTTTTGAACATCTTCTTCAATTTGAAAATTAGATAATTTGAAAATTAGATAATGTTATTTTAATGTAGAATTTAATCTAACACCTAATGTCTAACATCTAACTTCTAAATTAAGATGGATCTACTAAGAATAATGGTTGGTCGTATTCTACAGGAGTAGCATCGTCAACTAAGATTTTAACGATTTTCCCGCTGATTTCAGATTCAATCTGGTTGAATAACTTCATTGCTTCAATTACGCAAACTACTTTACCCACAGAAACTTCATCACCTACATTTGCGAATACGTCTTTATCTGGAGATGGTTTTCTGTAGAATGTTCCAATCATTGGAGATTTAATCGTTACATATTTGCTATCATCAGATGCAGCCTCAGCTTTTTCTGCAGGTGCAGCAGCAGGAGTTGCAACAGGTGCCGGAGCAGCTACTGCTTGTGGAGCAGTGTGGTATACTGCAGGTTGTGCGTAAACAGCTTCGCTTCCAGCTAATGGAGTTTTAATAGTGATTTCGAAATCCTTAGTCTTGTATTTTACTTCTGAAACTTCAGCTTTAGATACAAATTTAATAAGATTCTGTATGTCTTTAATGTCCATAAATTTGATATTTGATTTTGGGGTCAAAGATACCAAAAAAACGCAAAAAACAACAAAAAACCGCCAAATTTTATCAAAATTGGGCGGTTTTTGTATTAAAATGAGGCTTTTTCAGCGAAAAGCGACTCTTAGTTTTCTTCAGTAGTAGCTACTTCTTTTTCCAATACTACTTTACCTCTGTAGTAAAGTTTTCCTTCATGCCAGTGAGCTCTGTGGTATAGGTGAAGCTCTCCTGTTGTTGCATCTTTAGCTAATTGAGGAACTACAGCTTTGTAGTGAGTTCTTCTCTTATCTCTTCTTGTGGACGACTGTCTTCTCTTTGGATGTGCCATTTTCTAATAACTTTTTTAATTGATGAGCGATGAGATTCATCATCTCATCATATTTAAATTATTCTATTTAATTATTGTCTCTTAATTTTCTTAAAGCATCCCATCTCGGGTCACTTTCATGTTCTTCCTCTTCAGTTTCTTCAATATCTTTCGGACTGAACTGGTCAAGAATTTTGATGTCTTCATCACTTACATTCGGTGAAATCTTTTTCATCGGGATAGAAAGCATAACGTTTTCGTAGATCAAATGAGCTACGTTGAAAGCATGCTCTGCGGTAGGAATTGTAATGACATCTTCATTGCTGTCATCATATTCTTCCCCGAAATTCACCAGAATTTTGATTTCATTCTCAATAGGATAGTCAAAATCTTCATTTGTGATATCACAAACCAACTCAACTAAACCATTTATTTTAATCTCAAACTCCAGAAATGTAGTGTGTTTGTCTAAAAAGACATGTACTCCTATTCTTGGATTTGTAAATTCCTGCTCAGTGTCAAATAATTGAAAGAACGTTTTATCTATCTCAAACTTGAACTCGTGTTTTCCGTTTTTAAGTCCGGAAAAGCTTACGTCATAGTTTCTTAACTTGTCCATAAAATGAGTGTGCAAAAATATGCATTTTTTTTATAATAACAAATAAAATCTAAAACAAATTAATTTAAAATCTGTTTTAACGGATTATGCTTCAGTTTCCTCAGGTAAATCTTCGTCAATTCCAGTGTCTACAACCATTTTTCTCGGCTGGAGACGGTTGTTCATCAGTTCGTTGTATTCACTTCTGTTATTGAAAACCTTAATTGCTGTGAAAATAGATTCCATAAAGCTCTGTTCATCGGCAATATTTTTCCCCGCAATATCATAGGCAACTCCATGATCCGGAGAAGTTCTGATAAATGGAAGTCCTGCCGTGTAGTTTACTCCTTCTTCATAAGCCAGTGTTTTGAACGGAGCCAATCCTTGATCATGATACATGGCTAGCACGGCATCAAAGTTTTTGTACTTGTTCGGTTGGAAGAAACTATCTGCCGGGAATGGTCCAAATGCTAGAATCCCATTATCTGAAAGTTCTTGAATGGCAGGGCTGATGATTTCAATTTCTTCATTTCCGATTACTCCTCCGTCTCCGGCATGTGGATTCAATCCTAATACTGCAATTCTGGGCTTTGAATACAAAAGTCTTCAATAAGTGTTTGATTCAATACCCTGATTTGTTTTTTGATCTTTTCCTTGGAAATGTTCTCCGCTACTTTAGCAATAGGAATGTGGTGAGTAGAAACGGCTACTTTAAGGTCTTCAGTTACCAGGAACATCAATCCTTTTTTACTGAATTTTTCTTCAAAATATCCAGTGTGTCCTGCATGTTTAAAGCCCATTTTTACCATTTCATCTTTGTTGATAGGAGCTGTTACTAAAACATCAATATCTCCTCTCATTAAAGCTTCAGTGGCTGCTTCCAGAGAATCAATAGCCATTTTAGTAGATTCCTCAGTAGGAACACCTAGCTCAACATTCACATTTTCCTTGGTCAGATTCACCATATTCAACTTGCCGGCTTGTGCCTGAGAAGCTTCATTAACGTAGTTGAAATTCAGATTCAGCTTGAAAATGTTTTTCTGATAAGTGAATAATTTTCCCGAACCAAAAATTACAGGTGTGAAAAAATCTGTAATGGTTTTGTCTTTCAGAGACTTCATAATGATCTCCGGACCGATGCCGTTGAAATCACCGATTGAAATTCCTACTCGTACTATATGGTTTTTTGGGCTCATTTTGATTATCTTTGAAGATTATAATTTACAAATTTAGCAAAAAATAATATGTTCACAGGAATTATTGAAGCAGTTGGTGTTATTGAAAGGATTGAAGAGAAAGGAAGCAACATAGATTTCACCCTGACATGCCCTTTTACAAACGAACTTAAAATTGATCAAAGTCTTGCACACAACGGATGTTGTTTGACCGTGGTTGAGATTAAAGACAATCAATATGTAGTAACAGCAATCAACGAGACACTGGAAAAAACCAACCTTGGAAAATGGGAAGTGGGAAGTGTTGTGAATCTTGAACGTTGTATGAAAATGGACGGAAGGCTGGATGGTCACATTGTTCAGGGACATGTTGATAAAACAGGAGAGGTAGTAGGAATCGAAAATAAAGACGGAAGCTATTTTATTACAATGAAATATGAAGCCGACGGGAATTTTGTAACTGTACCTCAGGGCTCTATTACTGTAAACGGGATCAGTTTAACCGTAGCAAAAAGCGAGGATGCTCAATTCTCGGTAGCTATTATTCCTTACACTTGGGAATTTACCAATATGAACCACTTAAAAATTGGGGATAAAGTAAATCTGGAATTTGACATCATTGGTAAGTATATTGCTAGGTTAATTAAAAAGTAGGATGTCGTTAAATAAATATAAAGGATATAGTTTAAGGAACCGTGTGTTTTTCGGTTTCTTATTGGTATGCTTTTTAAGTGTTGTAGCAACATCACTGGTTCCTTATTTTGTGTTGAGGAATAATTCCCTGCAGCAGAGTAATATCGATATGCAGGAGAAAACCAATGCTGTAATGAGGTATCTGGATTATGCTGTAAGCCGTACATTGGTAGAAACGAAAGATCTACCGAAGGTTTTAGGTAATAAGATCTTTGAGATTGCAGATATTAACCAGCATGATATTGTTATTTATGATCTAAGAGGAACTATGTGCTTTCCAATAAAGATGAAAGTCTGATTGATCAGAAAACGCTTTCGATGGAAATTATCAACAAGATTCTGTCTACAGATGCCAGGGTTGATATGACCAGATATGATGCAGCCAAAGATGCTAAGCTTACCTCTTCATATCTTTTGTTGAAAAATAATGAATTGGAACCTATAGGTATCGTTTATATTCCTTTATACCATAATGAATCTGCTTACCTGGAGGTACTGCATCAGTATATAAAATATATTCTTTTAGTTGATATATTTCTTATTCTGTTTAGTATCTGGATTAGCTGGGTAACATCCAATAGCCTGGCAAAAACCATTACGAAATTCTCTGATATGATTACGCGTATTACATTATTTGAAAATGAAATGCGTCCTATCAGATATTATAAAAATGATGAATTGAATGCTTTAGCAAGAGCTTACAACAGAATGATTCTGCAAATTCAGGATCAAAAAGAAAGGCTAAGGTTTAAAGCATCAGAGGAAGCATGGAGGGAAATGGCAAAACAGGTTGCCCATGAGGTGAAAAATCCATTGACCCCAATGAAGCTGACTATTCAGAATTTTGAAAGAAAATTTGATCCGGATGATCCGAATATCAAAGAAAGAGTAAAGCAGATGAGCAAAACAATGGTGGATCAGATTGATCTGATTGCTACTGTGGCTTCTGCATTCTCAGAATTTGCCAAGCTTCCTGAAAAGAATAATAAAGTCATCAATCTGAATACGGAAGTGGAAGATATTCTCCGTGTATTTAATGATGATAGTATTTTCATGCATGCTAACAAGAGTAATATTATGATCAATATGGATAGAATTTATCTTTCCAGAATCATTACAAATCTTGTGACCAATGCTAAGCAGGCAGAAAGTGATGAAAGAAAATTGATTATCAATGTAGATGTAGAACAACATCAACGAAGGGTAATTGTTTCTGTTCAGGATAATGGGGTCGGAATTCCTGAAAATATGTATGAAAGGATTTTTGAACCTAACTTTACTTCCAAAACCAGTGGAATGGGACTTGGATTATCTATGGTGAGAAAAATGATCGAAGATTATAAAGGAGAGATCTCAGTGAAATCAGAAGTAGGGAAGGGATCTACATTCATTATTACATTACCTACCAACTTATAGTGAAATCTTTTAAGTTTAAACAATTTGAGATCCAACAATCCAAAGATGTCTTCCGTGTAGGGACAGATGGCGTTTTGCTTGGAGTCTTAGCGAGTGTTGAATCAGCTTTCCATGTTTTGGAAGTTGGTACAGGAACAGGATTAATTTCATTAATGCTGGCTCAGAGGAATTTGCGGGCAGGTTTCTTGGGATTGGATATTAATGAAGATGCTGCTATGTTGACCAAACTTAATTTTGAAAATGCTCCTTTTCATGCAAGGCTCAAAAATATCCGTCAGGATTTTAAAGTTTTTGAAACAAAAGAAAAATTTGATCTGATTGTTTCAAATCCCCCTTACTTTGAAGAATCCGGATCGGATAAAGATAAAATTGCACGTCAAATGGTAGAGCTGAATTTCAGACAGCTTATTGCTCAATCTGTGAAGTTTTTATCTGGAAATGGTCGTCTTTCAGTGATTATTCCAGCGGAAGCAGGAGAACCTTTTATTTTAATGGCTAAGGAAAATAATCTTTTTCTGGTCAGGAAAATTAATGTCAAAGGCATTGAAAATTCTCCAACAAAAAGATTGGTCTTAGAGTTTTCTCCAACAAAAATAGACTTTCTGGAATCTGAGTTTATTATAGAAAAAAGTCCGAGAAAATACTCGGACCAATATCTTGAACTCACTAAAGAGTTTCATGTTTTTAAAGAGGGTGGGAATTAGAAGAGAAAAGTTATTCTGTATTTTCTAACCCTTTTTATTCTTATTCAAATAGTTCTGCCGTATCTAATACTGATACTTTTCCATCTTCGCATCTGATAGCTTCACCAGGGAAGTTTTGAATCATATGGTAATCGTGTGTGGCCATTACTACAGCAGCACCGTTTTCAAGGGCAACTTGCTTTAATAAGGTCATGATTTCGTTGGAAGTTTCAGGGTCAAGATTTCCTGTTGGTTCATCCGCTAAGATAAGATCCGGGTGGTTAAGCAAGGCTCTGGCGATCGCGATACGTTGTTGTTCACCTCCAGAAAGCTCATGTGGCATTTTGTGCTTTTTGCTCTTCATGTTCACACTGCCTAATACTTCATTGATTCGGTCTTCTATTTTTGTTTTATCATTCCATCCTGTGGCTTCCAAAACGAATTTAAGGTTCTTTTCAACAGTTCTGTCGGAAAGTAACTGGAAATCCTGAAATACAATTCCTAATTTTCTTCTTAGATTAGGAATGTCAGATGGTTTTAGTTTAGCAATATCAAATCCTACCACAGATCCGTGTCCTGAAGCTAATGGAATGTGTCCATAAAGTGTTTTCAGAAGGGAGCTTTTTCCGGAACCTGTTTTTCCAATAAGGTAGCAGAATCTACCTTTTTTAATGTTAAGATTTACATCAGAAAGAACAGTGAAGTTTTTTTGAGCAATTTTAGCGTGCTGTAAACTTATAATATTGTCTCCGGAGATATTTGTATGTGGCATAATTTAATTTTAAAGGCTATTTCTAACAAAAAATTTTCAATCTTTAAAAATAGAAAAAAGATGTCTATTGGGCTCTAATTTTAATAAATTTTAACAACAAAAAATGCCTGAAAAGAAACTCTTCAAGCATGTTTTGTATATGATAATAAAAAGATTATCTCTTAGCGCGTGCAGCACTTACAGTTAAACTCTTTCTGCCTTTAGCTCTTCTAGCAGCCAAAACTCTTCTTCCATTTGGCGTAGACATTCTTTCTCTGAAACCGTGTTTGTTTCTCTTTTTTCTTTCTGATGGCTGGAATGTTCTTTTACTCATTACTATATGTTTAAATCGTAATTAATCTATTAATTTTCAGGTTGCAAAGATATATAAATTTTTATAAGTTACAAACTTTAATTATCTTTTTTTAAAATTATCTATAGTGTTTTTTACTCCAAGATTTACAAACCCTTATAGAAACCTGAATTTCTCCGTGCAAAAATAATATTTAAATGATTTATATAAAAGCTCTATCTTTGAAAACTTAAATTTTAACGAAAATAAACACAAGATGTTTACACCAGCAGAACTTTTAGAAATTAATACATTACTAACACCTGAAAATAAAATAGTTATTCTTACCCACTATAATCCGGATGGTGATGCTATTGGTTCCAGCCTGGGATTGAAACATTATTTAAAGGCAAAAGGAATCTATGCGGAAGTAATTGTGCCAAACGATTTCCCGAAATTTCTGAAATGGATGCCTGAATCTAAAAAAGTAATTATTGCAGAATATAAAAGAAAGCTGGCGGCTGATATGATTGCGGCTGCAGATGTTATTTTCTGTCTGGATTTTAACTCTCCTTCAAGAATCGGGCTATTGGGCGATTGGCTGGTAAAGGCTCAGGGAAAGAAAATTCTTATTGACCACCACCAACAGCCGGAGCCTTTCGATTTTGTATATTCAGATACCGTTATTCCTGCCACTTCACAGATGATTTATCATTTCATTGAAGCAATGGGAGATGAAAAACTGGTTAATCAGGATATGGCAGAATGTATGTATACAGGTATTATGACTGATACAGGAGGTTTCCGTTTTCGTTCAACAAGTGCTACTACTCACAGGATCATTGCCAACTTAATTGAAAAAGGAGCAGATCCGGCAATGATTACTTCTAATACCTGGGATACCAATACCGTTTCCCGTCTTCATTTGCTTGCTCTAGTTTTAGGAAGGATAGAAGTGGTGAATGAAGGGAGAGTCGCTATCCTTAGCCTTACAAGAAACGAACTTAAAGAATTTGGTTTCCAGAAAGGGGATACCGAAGGTTTTGTAAACTATGGTTTAAGTATCGCAGGAGTGAAGATGTCTGCATTCTTTATGGAAGATCTGTATGAAGATTTTATTAAAATTTCATTCAGAAGTAAAGATGATATGGATGTAAACCAGTTCTCCAGAAAATATTTTAACGGCGGCGGGCATATTAATGCGGCAGGAGGAAAATCTGATGATTCTTTACCTGGAACTATTGAGATATTCAAAACGAGATTAATTGAAGAGAATTTGTAGTTTAAAAGGGAGAATTCTTACAATTTGGAGTGTCCTTTTTCTTCAAGCTCCATGCAGGTGTATTCGTATACCTGCTGAAACATTTCATCCATATATTTCTTGTTGAAAAGACTGTATTTTGTCATTTTAGGAGGATCTAAAAATATATTACAGTACTTCACCTTGGAATACACTGATTTTGCAATGGCTAAGTGGAGAATTCGGTCAAATTCTTTCATCAGGCTCATCTTATTGAGTTCGTCATAGCTTATTGAGTTGACATGAGAGGCGATGAGAAAGTCACATTTATCCATGATGGGCTCAATGGGGAGATTATCAAGAACACCGCCATCTACATAGATTTTCTCTCCGATTCTTACGGGAGGCAGGATGAACGGAACGCTTGAAGAAGCAAGAAGCGGAGTGAAAAGTTCTCCTTCAGAAAAGAAATCAACAATCCCATGAGTCATTTCTGTGGTAGCCACATACACTGGGATCTTTAATATATTAAAATTATCTTCAGGGAAATAATCTTTAAATAGTTTTAAAATAAAATTGGAACTAAAGATGCCGTTTTTTGATAATTTCAAGGCAGATCGTGAAAAAAAAGAAGTCTGTCGTACAATATCCATCATTTCATCCGGTGTTTTTCCAAATGAATAAAAAGCAGCAATAATAGATCCTGCACTGGTTCCTGATATAATGTGTGGTTTAAGGTTATACTCTTCCAGCGCTTTCAAAACGGCAATATGGGCAATTCCACGCATTCCTCCGCCTGAAAGTGTAAGTCCGATAACCGGAGGTTTCGGGAGTGTCTTTTTTTTGAACGAGAATAAGCCCATTTCGAAAATTATACCTTACTAATATACAGGAATTTTATCAATGTTTAAGGCTCGTCACATTCGGAATCGATCTTGATAAATAAAGCATTGAATTCATCATTTATTTTTTCATCATGAGAAACTCTCTGTATTTTATCATTCACACAATTACCCCAGCCAAAAGTCATCAGGTCAATGATGGCATAGTCTTTATTGTCTGATGAATTAAGTTGCTCATTGTACTCATCCATTACACGTTGCGGATTCCCATTTCTTTTACTCATTTCTTCTCTGAGTTTTTTCCATTCTGCAAACATTTGATCATCAGTTGAATTCAAAGCTTTAGAAAAGTTTTGGCATTTATCATTTTTGAGTAAAACGGAGGGGTTAGAATAAGCGACAATTTGAATTTTCCATTTTTCATAGGTCTGAACAAGCTCTTCATAGGTTTTCTTTTTGATGTCCTGCCAGTAAGGCGTGTTTACAACCTTCAGGTTCTGGATCTGAGCTTTTCTTTTAGCAAAATCTTTATCCAGCTTTGCGAGAACTTTATCTTGATTATTTCTTACTTCTGTAAGATCTTTAAGGTTGTGTACAAATGGTGTATTTAATAAAGAGCCACTTAGTTCAAACCAAAGTTTATAAGTGCCTTCAATTTCTTCTCTGGAGTATTTATTACTATCAAAATACCCCTTGTTATTGCATAGTTCCGTTACAAACTGAACATTTCCTGTTGAGGAGGCTTGGCTGTTAAAGTATCCGTTTTAGGTGTTGATACTTGTGCGGTATCGACCGGAACAGTATTGCTATTGGACTGCTTGTCTTTTTTACAGCTTAGAAATGAAAGCAGAAGGGTAGAAATGATGGCAATTCTCATATTTTTACAATACTAATTTTTTAGGAAGGTTATGTAAAAGTTCGGTATTAATAATTTCTGCACAGATACCAGGTTTTTCCCAATGACCGTTGTGACCGCAATCTAATACATAGGATTTGATATTCGTTCTGTCCGGAAGATTTTTAATGGTAATATCTGTTTTTACAGCATTGTCATGTTTGCCGGCCAATACAAGGATTTTGGCTTCCAGATTTTGCATGATATGTTTTTTATCGGTTCTTTCCACCATGCCTTTTACGCAGGCAAGAGCTCCCATATTATTCGTGGAAAGTGCAGTTTCCAGCGCAGTTTCAATTTTCCCTTCCAAAATATCTCTTTCATTAGGATTGAACAGGTTTGGGATTCCGGCTCTGACATAATGAGGAAAGGCATCTTTAATAATTCTGTAGCTTTTGATGCGCTGTTGTTGTTTTTCTTCATCATCAGCAAAATAGGTGGAAAAGAATAGTGTTAAGCTCTTCAGGTAGTCTGGATGTTTTTCAGCAAAAGCCAACGATACATATCCACCCATGGAATGTCCCAGTACATGGGCTTTTTTAATATTTTGGTTATCCAATACCTTTTTGACTTCATCGGCCATCAATTCCATAGTGTGGATCTCTCCCAGAATTTCAGATTGTCCATGACCTGGAAGGTCAATTTTTAACAATGAGAAATCTTTGGAAAGATGAGGCTCCATATCATTCCAAATGGATAGATTTTCCATAAAGCCGTGAAGGAGTACTAACGTTTCTTTTCCATTTCCTTTTCTTTCAAAGTTGAGCATGATTCCAAAAATTATAGAGTTAAAATAGTACAGCATTGAGTTTGCTGTAATCTTGTTGTTCTTTCAAATGTAAACAAAAAAGAGCATTTTAAAAATGCTCTTCCTTTTTTATTGAGTTAATTGTTGGTAAATTTTTGTTTCCCAAGGTTTAATATCAGCTACTCCATAACGTTCTTTTTTAGCGATAGCCAGATTATCCAGGATGTCTACAAAGTTTTTGTAGTTGGCATCATCGGTAGGTTTGATAATTACTGTGAAAATTCCTGGATTAGGAGCGTTTTTGTAGGCTTCAGAAATGATTTTTGAAACTTTTACTCCACTGAAATCAGTTTCCTGAAGGTTGGTGATATTTAAATCAGCTGCATTGCTTTGGTGATAAAATACTCTGTTATCTTTCCCAAGAATAAATGTGACCTGGTTTTTTTGATCCACTACGGGGGTGGTGGTTGGTGGAGTTCCTTTTGCAGGAAGCCCAAGATCCATCACGTTGGGTTTCGTAAAGTTTGTGGTAAACATGAAAAACATCAATAGTAAAAAGTTGAGATCTACCATTGGGGTCATGTCAATTTTAATTAATTTCTTTTTTTGCTTTCCGCCTTGTTGCTCTTGTGCGATTACTTCAGCCATAATTAATATTTTAAAATGTTAAACGGTATTTGGTGAAAACTTTGAAAATCCGATCGTGATTTTGATGAATTGATGCAAAGTTCATACCTAATATTCAAAATATGTAATAATTTAAAAGATTTATTAAATAGGCAGGCTTAAATAGTGTTAAAGTTATTTGGATTGACTATTTATTTTCTAATAATGATTTTTTCAGAGAAGATAAGCTCATCCTTAATTTTTACTTGTATAACGTAAGCTGCTTGTGGAAAAGCTGCAGTATTTATTCTTATTTTTTCTTCCTGATATTTTTGTGAGAAAATTTTTCTACCAGCCATATCTGTTATTGTAATTTCAGTAGGGACATCTGTTGGCAGACGTTCTACATAGATGAAATCCCTTGCTGGATTAGGGTATAAGATGGGGGTAAGTTTGATTTTTATCACATTTGAGGCCTCTCGTTGTTCAGGAGCTAATTTTACAATCCAGTAATCTCTATCTCCATGGTTTTTAGTAATATCCCCATTGTTTGATGAAGTATGGCCTGAAATAATAAACCCGCCATCAGAAGTTTTTTGAATGTTAGAGGCCATATCATCGCCTGTTCCTCCTAAGGATTTTTGCCATTGAATCGTTCCCGTATTGTTTATTTTTACAATCCAATAATCAAATTTACCATGATTCATGATAACTTGCCCATCTGATGAACTGGATGTACCTAGAATAGTGTATCCACCATCATTGGTTTCTTGAATGTCTATTGCCCCTTCGTTAAGACTGCCGCCATATCTTTTCTGCCACTGCATTTCTCCCATATTACTGTATTTTACAATCCAGTAATTGGGTATTTGAGGATAAGTCAATATGGTGTCTGTTATAGACTGAGTAGATCCTCCTGCAGTAATATATCCGCCATCAGAAGTCTGCCTGATAGATTGAACATGATCATCTCCAACCCCGCCCATAGTTTTTGCCATTGGATGTTTCCATTCGAATTCAACTTTACAATCCAAGAATCTCTTTTCCCGTAAGATTCAGTAATATCTCCATCCACAGCATCTTCAGTACTTCCGGCGACAATATATCCACCATCGGAAGTTTGTTGTATAGAGTGTGGAATATCACTTTTACTCCCACCTAGAGATTTTTGCCATTGTATATTTCCATTAGAATCTGTTTTAATAATCCAGAAATCGTTATTTCCATGATTTGTAGTGAGATCACCATCATTAGAGTTGGATAATGCTGCGATGATATATCCGTCATCTGAAGTTTGCTTGATATCCATTGCCCCTTCACCTTTGCTTCCACCCATCGATTTTTGCCATTGTATATCACCCATTTCATTCAATTTTACAATCCAGCAGTCACTAATTCCATGGTTTAAAGTTACATCGCCATCCTTTGAATAAGTATAGCCGGCAATAATATATCCATTATCAGAGGTTTGTTGAATGGAATTGGCTACATCTCCACTGCTTCCACCCAATGATTTTTTCCAGCTGATATCTCCATTAGAGTTTAGTTTAACCACCCAATAATCAATTAACCCATGGTTTAAAGCGACATCCCCATCAGAGGACCAGGTTTGCCCTGCGACAATGTATCCACCATCAGACGTTTGTTGAATAGATCGGGCAACATCTTCCTGGCTTCCACCTAATGTTTTTTGCCATTGAATAGAAGGAGCTGTCTGAGCAGTTAGGATGAACGGAATGAAGAATGAAAGAATAAAGTAGAATTTTCTCATAAATATTTGGTTTTGGTATTAGTTATTCAAATATAATTAATTTTATGTATTTGATAATTTATTGTTAAATATTTTAATTTGATAATAGAAAAACTCACACTTTTCAGTGTGAGTTTAAAATTTTATATAAAATAATTTATTTGTTTTTTTTGAAGAAGTTGACTCCGCATTCCAGGAACTTCTTGAAGTCTTCCTTCGGCATATATCCGGAAACAGGCGTGTTGATCACTTTTCCGTCTGGAGTAATTAAAACATAGTGTGGTTGAGAGTTGTTGTTGAAGTTAACCTGTTGGAATAAGCTCCATCTATCCCCAATCGTTTCACTTTTTTGATTTGTCCGTCCCCAAGATCAATCTTTGTTTTTTGATCTTCAGGAAGCTCTTCTTTATCATCTACATATAAAGAAGCTAAGACAACATCATTTTGAAGGATCGGTAAAATATCCGGTTCGCTCCATACAAATTCTTCCATTTTTCTACAGTTTTCACAACCGTAACCTGTGAAGTCAATTAAGATAGGTTTGTTTTCTTTTTTTGCTACTTCTATTGCTTTAAAGAAATCGTGTTCAGGATGCATTCCTAAAATACCTTCTTTTTCATCATGGAAATAACTTACGTTCAATGGAGGCAGAATACCACTTAATAATTGAAGTTTTGGTCTGTCAGAAGGAATTAATCCTTGAATCAGATAGATCACGAAACCGATACCTAATGCACCTAATATTTTTCTGGTGATTGAAATTTTAGGCTTTTTATCATCATGTGGGAACTTGATCAACCCGAATAAATATAGAGCTAACCCTAAAGCAACAATGATCCATATAGCGATGAAAAGTTCTCTTTTTAAGAAGAAAGTCTTAGATACAAGATCTGCTTTTGATAAGAATTTTAATGCCAAAGCCAATTCTACAAACCCTAAAACAACTTTTACGGTATTCATCCAGCCTCCTGATTTTGGAAGGCTTTGTAATGCCTGTGGGAATAATGCCAATAGTCCGAAAATGATAGCCCATGCTAAACCAAATCCAGCCAGTGCAAACGTTAACAACATCGGAACATTTGAAGAACCTGTTACAGCACTTCCTAATAAACTTCCCAAAATTGGGCCTGTACAAGAGAAAGAAACGATTACCAGTGTCAATGCCATAAAGAAGATACCGATGATTCCTCCTGCTTCCTCAGCTTTAGAAGACTTATTGGCAATAGAACTAGGTAATGTAATATCGTAATACCCGAAGAAACTTCCGGCAAAGAAAATGAATATGATAAAGAAGGCAATATTCAGCCAAACACTTGTAGAGATCTCATTGAAAATATTTCCTGCAATTCCATCAATAATATGGAAAGGAATACTCAATAAAACGAAAATAAGCAGGATGAAAAATCCATAGATCAAAGCATCTCTTTTCCCCTTTGCTTTATCCTTACTTCCTTTCGTAAAGAAAGATACCGTTAAAGGAATCATAGGGAAAACACATGGCGTCAATAATGCAATTAGACCTCCAATGAAACCTAAGAATAAATAAGTCCAGTAGTTTTCATCTACCTTAGTAGAAGCTGTCCCGCAATCAGTTAATGGATTTTTAAAGTCTATTGTTTCAATTTTCAGCTTCTTAGGATCCAGAGTTGACATTTCTGTAACAGTCATCTTTGTCTTTGTAAGGTCTTCAGTGACTGTTTCCACTGCTTTTACAGAATCTTTTGAAGGTTCTTTAGTTTCTTCTGCAGCTTCTTCTGTAGCTCCTTTTGGAGTAATCTTTTGATTGAATTCTAACGTATTGGGTGCTAGACAAACCCTGTCATCACAAGTCTGGTAAGTAATTTCGGAAATAACATCAGCCGGTTTTGTAGGATCCTTTAGTTTGAATTTTTGTTTAAATCCAGCCGTATTGGAATAAAAAACAATAGTTCCTCCAAAAGCTTCAGAGAATTCTTCATGTTTTTTACCTACTTCGGTAAACTTTCCGATAAGTTCAATATTCTTCCCTGAAACTTTATACTCTGTAGGAATTCCTGTATCTTCAGGAAGATCTTTTGAATAGATATGCCAGCCACTTTCCATGGTCGCATTCAAAACCGCTTCATACTGGTTGTTGCCAAGATCGTTAACGGTGAATTTAAATTTTACAGGATTTTTTATCTGCGCATTAATCCCTGTTGCTAAAAACAGCAGAATTAATAAAAACCAATTTCTAAATTTCATTGTTCATTTCATTAAAAATTTTAAGACTTCATTGAGCCTTCTCATTCTTTATATATCTTCTATCCTGTCTGAAAGGAATGGTCCCAAGTATGAAATCATTGCTGCCAGCCATTATCCAGATTTTTTGCCTCGCTAAAATAGATAATTTTTCGTCCCTAAAAAACTTAGAAACTTTCTTTTTAGTCCAGATGGGTAAAATATTGAGCCTTCAACTGGAATTGTAACAAAAGCATCGCTTCTTCTCTTATTTCTAAACCATTATTGATTTTGTTAATAAAGAACACTGTTTCAGGATGTAATGCTTGCAAAGAATTAATTTAAGTTTATTAAAATATCCTCTATAGAAGCTCTTTTTTTATAGTCTGGGTCAAAATGTCTCCATGTGATTTCTTTAGCCTCATTAAGTATAAATGTTGCAGAAACAGGAAGCCTTCCCGAATTATCTGATCTGCTTTTAGTGAAGTCATCTTTCAGCTTTGAGCTATAGAAATTTAGGGTTTTACTATCAGGGGTATAAAGAACGTCAAAGGCTTCTGCAATTTTATAACCTTCATCATATAAAACAGTATACCCGGTTTTTGTTTTGTTCATTGTTTTTTCTATGAACTCCGGTTTTTCAGGGGATATAATAACGAGTTGAGCGTTTTTCGATTTTAAGTCAGGTGCGATATTTTGTAATGTTTCGATGTATTTATTACAAAATGGACACCACTGCCCTCTGATAAAAACAACAACCATTTTTTTGTTTTCTTTCGCTGAAGAAAATGTATTACCCAAGTGATCTTTAGCATTGAAATTATCAATCTTATCTCCAATCATTTTTCCTTTTACCTGATCAAGAGTTTTACTGGATGGAGACATTTTTTTTCTTAAAACAGATGCTCCGACTTCTAAAAACTGTTCTGGATTATAATATCCAAAATCATATTGAACCAGTTTACCCTTTGGATCCAGGAATAAAAAAGAAGGATAGTTTACAATTTTAAACTCTTTTACCAATTCTACACCTTCTTTCTCAGCGTCTATAGCAATATTTACAAAATTTTTGTTGAACATTTCTCCAATTCGGGGATCGGTGAAGGTATTCTTTGCCATGAGCTTACAAGGTCCACACCAGGTAGTATACAAATCAATGAAAATAAGCTTATTTTCTTTAGCTGCGATTTTTTTCGCTGCCTCTAAATCAATTTTTTGAAAATTGATACCAGTGTTTTGTGCATTAAATAAAACTCCTGCTAATATGAGGAGACTCAATACTATTTTTTTGAACATAATGTTTCTTTTTTTATATGTTCCATTTAAAATGAAAAATCACCCGTTATTTTGATTATTTTATGTAATGTATTGATTTTTAGGCTAAAAAAATGCTATTGTTTTTTATTTTTTTGATTTGTTCAACACATTTATATTTTTGGTTCTGAGCATTATGCTTGGTGGAATATTTGTATTTGTTCTGGATTTCTTCAATACTCTTATTTTCAATAAAAATATCATGAATCAGATTCTGACAATGCAGAGAGATAGAGTTAACATAACCAACCAGTTTTTCCCAATAATACTTTTCATTTTCGATAGCAGAATTTATTTCCTGATAATTTTCTGTGAAATAGTTTTCAGGAGATTCTATATAAAAATTTCTATTTCTCAATCTTTTTAACCACAAATTTTTAGAAATTCCAATGAGATAATTTCCCAGGCAGGTTTGGACTTTGAAATTGTCAGCATGCAATTTTTCATAGAGGATCAGCAATGCATCTTGGAAGATATCTTCTGCGTCTTCCACATTGCCTTTGTTTTTAAGGATAAATTTTTTTGTATACCCGAAATACTGTTGGTATAAAACACCAAAAGCTATATTGCTGTCTTTTTTAAAGTCATCTACAGCTAACGAGTTAGTTGTTCTTCTGTCCATACTACAGTTATCTTTTTTTGAGTATTTCTATCTGTCTGATATCTGCCGTCCTGTCTCAGAGGAATTATTCCCAGAATATGGTTTCTTGAATCACACAATAACCAACTTTTTTCTCTTCTCAGAACAGATAGTTTCTCGTCTCTAAAAAATTTAGAAACTTTCTTTTTACCCGAAAAACCTATTGGATAAAACTCATCTCCATCCTGTTGTTTTCTCAAATAGAGTGGAAAGTGAAGCTTTTCAGCATCAAAATCCCATTCAAATCTTTTATTGAATTCATTAACGTTTTCAATATGATTTACGAGATTGATGATGGTTTGGTTTTCGGAAAAATCAAAATGATTGATCAGTATTATTTCTTCTTCGATTTCCGATACATTATTTTTTTCCATAAAAATCAGTTCATCACGATTGATGATCAACTGATATTCTTTTGAAAAGAAAGAACGGTTATTTTCGGCTTTAAAAATTTTGGGAATTTCTTCCTCTTGGTTGAACCCGTATTTTTTTAAAATTTCAAATTTCACGAAATCGCTTTCCTGATCCAGCTTTTCCTTTGATAAGATTTTATGGTCTGGGTTAAATATCGTTAGACGATTTTCTATTTCCTGAATTTGTTTCTGGACAAAATCTTTGGTTTGGTTTAGGTATAAAGAACTTTTTTTAAAATTTTCCAAAAAGTGATTATTGGTTTCCTGTAATTTGGGAACAATTTCATTTCTGATCTTGTTTCTTAGGTAGTCACTCTTTTTATTGGAAAGATCTTCCCGAAACTCAATATTATTTTCTTCAGCAAATTGGTAGATTTCCTGTTTTGAAAAGGATAACAGCGGACGAAGGATATGATTATCATTGGCAGGAATACCGCTTAGCCCATTAATTCCGGCAGCTTTGGAAAGATTAATGATAAAAGTCTCCAGCTGATCATTAAGGTGATGGGCAGTAACAAGAAATTCCAGTTCCTCTTTTTCCTGAATTTCCTTAAAAAAGGCATATCGGAGTTCTCTGGCCCAAAGCTGAATAGAATTTTCAGGTTTTTTATCCTTTTCCGAAACTTCATACAAGTGAAACTTAATATGATTTTTCTCACAAAAATCCTGCACTACTTTTTGATCCTGATTTGAATCTTCTCCACGAAGTTTATAATTAATATGAGCGATCTGAAATGAACATTCGGGATTCTGTTTTTCATCTCTTAAATCCTTAAACAAAGAGGCTAGAACCATAGAGTCTGCACCTCCGCTCACCGCTAAAAGATAGTGGTGATTTTCAGGCTGCTGAATAAGATTTTCTAATTGTTTTCTGAAGCTTAATTTTTTCAACATAGATGTTGAGAATTTCTTTTATGCAAAGATAATCCATATAATTCAATTGAATTTCCCTAACTTTGAGTAGTCTAAAAATGATTACTTATGAAGATTTTAAAAATTTTAGCGGTTTCTGCAATGGCGTTGGGGATGACATCTTGTGTGAGCAAGAAGCAGTATGATGCCTTAAGCACAAACTATAAGCAATGTATTGAAAATATCGGAGAGAGACAGAGAGAAATTCAGGATTTGAAATCTCAAAACTCTGCATTATCAGGTGAAAATAATTTATTAAAAAGCCAGCATGATGCTTTAAAATCGTCATTGGATGCATGTCTTTCCAATACAGGAAAAAGTTCTGCTAATATTGACAAGCTTGTAGGAGAAATTAATGCTTCCAACTCATATATTAAGCAGTTAATTTCAAACAATGCTAAAAACGATAGTTTAAATCTTGCTTTATCTAACAAGCTGAAGAGATCTTTAGATAACATATCAGATGAAGACGTACAGGTGAAAGTATTGAAAGGAGTAGTAATGATCTCTCTTTCTGATAAAATGTTATACAAAACAGGAGATTACAATATTTTACCGGCGGCTCAGGAAGTGCTAGGTAAGGTAGCGAAAGTAATCAATGATTATGATAAATATTCAGTATTAATTGAAGGTAATACAGATAATGCTCCATTAAATTCTGCAAACTTGCCAAGAGATAACTGGGATCTTTCCGCATTAAGAGGTACTTCTGTCGCTAAGGTTCTTCAGACTCAGTTTGGTGTAGATCCTGCAAGAATTACAGCAGGCGGTCGTTCTGAATATAACCCGAAAGCAACCAATATGAGTGTTTCTGGAAGATCTGAAAACAGAAGAACAGAAATTATCATTATGCCTAAGCTGGATGAGTTTATGAAGCTTATGGATATTGCCCCGAAAAAATAACTACTAAACAATAGAGTAAAAAAAGATCCTGATTTTTCAGGATCTTTTTTTTATCCAATAAATTGTACTCTTTTGGATGTAACGTTTAAAGTAATAGTCCTACTTATTTAAAATAAATTTGATACAGCCTTTGGGAATCAATGAGATGCATTGATGTTGAGGATGCCTATTACCACCGCTTATCAGCAATTCACCAATGAAAATAATAATCACATGAAAAGAATTATTCTATCGGTAAGCTTATTAGGTTTCTTTTTGCCCGGAACAGCTTTTGCACAAACGGAGACTTCGGGAAGAGAAAAAATATATAAAGCAACCCACACAAAAAGTACAGAACTGAAGCACACCAAGCTGAAGGTGAATTTTGATTACCAAAAGGAACAGATGAATGGAGAAGAATGGCTCACAGCATCACCTTATTTTTATCCTTCAGACTCATTGGTACTGGATGCTAAAGGAATGCTGATTCATGAAGTGGCAATGGATAGGAATGGCAATAAAATTCCGTTGCAATATCGTTATAGTGACAATATTCTGAAAATCAATCTTGATAAAACATATGACCGAAGCCAGGACTATACAGTTTATATCAAATATACTTCCCGGCCGAATGTAGTAGAAAAGCAAGGAAGCCCAGCGAAGGGATTGTATTTTATTAATTCTGATGGAAAAGATCCGGATAAACCTACTCAAATCTGGACAGATGGAGAATCTGAATTTTCATCAGTTTGGTTTCCTACCATAGATAAGCCCAATCAAAAGACTACCGAGGAAATTTATATGACCGTTCCAGATAAATACATAACTCTTTCTAATGGTATTTTAAAAGAATCCCAGAAAGAATCCGGGAATATGAGAACGGATCATTGGGTAATGGATAAAAGACATTCGGTTTATCTTTTCTTTATGGGCGTAGGAGAATATAGTGTGGTAAAGGATAAATGGAGAAATATTCCGATAGATTATTACGTGGAAAAGGAATATGAACCTTATGCAAGGCAGATCTATGGAAATACGCCTGAAATGATGGACTTTTTCTCCAAGAAGTTAAATTATGACTATCCCTGGCCAAAATATTCACAAATTTCCGGAAGAGATTATCCAAGCGTAGCTATGGAAAATACAACTGCTACTCTTCATAATATGGGAGTAATGCAGAAACCAGGGCAACTAATAGATGAAAATAAATGGGAAGAATATATTGCGCATGAGCTGTTTCATCATTGGTTTGGAGATCTGATAACGGCTGAGAGCTGGAGTAATCTTACGCTAAATGAATCATTTGCTAACTATTCTCAATATCTCTGGAACGAATACAAATACGGGAAAGATCAGGCAGATTATCATTTGTTGTCTAATGCCAATAAGTATTTCAACAGCCCTTCAGATTTAAGAAAGATCTTGTAAGGTTTAGTTATGATTCTCCTGAAGATGTTTTTGATGTGGTTTCCTACGAGAAAGGAGGTGGAATTCTTCATATGCTGAGAAACTATTTGGGTGATGATGCTTTTTTTGCAGGGGCAAGTGATTTTCTAAAAACTTACGAATATAAAAATGCAGAGGCTCAGCAATTAAGATTGTCATTTGAAAAAATATCCGGAAAAGACCTGAATTGGTTTTTTAACCAATGGTATTACGGAAGCGGAAATCCCAAATTAGATTATTCATATACTTTTGAACCTGTTAAAAAACAAGTGGAAGTAGTAATTAATCAATTGCAAGAAAAACCTTTCGAATTTCCTTTGGCAATAGATGTATATGATAAAGGAAAGCCAATGCGGTATAATGTGTGGGTGAATGCTCAGACAAAAAATACTTTTAGTTTTAGTGCTTCCCAGAAACCGGATTTGATCAATATCAATGCAGATGGAATATTACTTTCCGAAATTATAGATAAAAAAACTACAGAACAGAATCTGATGCAGTATACCAATTCCAAAGAGTTTTTAAGTCGATATAAAGCATTGGCTAGGGTTAAAGAAGATTTGAATAATCCTACATCGGTGAAACTATTATCTGCTGCTTTAAAAGATCCTTTCTTCAGGCTAAGAATAAGGGCATTGGAAATAGCAGATCTTAATAATGAACTCCAAAATAAAAACCTGGCAGCTGATGTAGAGAAATTAGCGGGTAATGATCCAAAAACATTGGTACAAGCGGCGGCTATTTCTGCTCTGGCAAAGACAAAAAATAAAAAATATCTGCCATTGTTTGAAAAAGGAATAAATGCAGTATCCAATGCCGTAAAAGGAAACTCACTACTTGCGATCATTGCTACAGATCCTTCAAAAATTAAGACACTGAGTAATAAGGTAGATCTCTCGGAGGCTTCCAGAAGCATGATTATCAAAATGCTTCCTATTGTTGTAGAAAATAAAATAGATTCCCAAATGAAATATATTGTTTCTATTGTCGCTTTTTATCCACTGGTAAAACCTCGTGATCCGGAATTAGGAAAATATGCAGAAGAAGGCTTTAACAGGATTATGGAATCAGATAATTTTGCTGCTACAAATGGAGTTGTTAGGATATTAAATCAGGCAAAGCCTGAAATGACAAAAAGTGCCGAAACTAAAAAAGCGATTTATACAATGCTGGAAACCGGACTGAATAAAAAGAATGAGCTTTTGAGAAATACGACGCAAAACAAAGAAAGTGTCAGCAAGCAGATTGATCTGTTGAAAGAGATAATGGAGGAGTATAAATAATATTTGTAGATGAGTTCCTCCAAAAATAAATCCCGAATTTCTTCGGGATTTGTTTTTTTAATCAAATTAATTCTTCTTTTTTCAGAAGGGAAATAATTCGTTTCAAAAAAGAATTGGATATTTCAGTCTTGTTTTTGTTTGCAGAAGGCTTTGTACTGCTTTTCAGAAGTACGTGTTTTTGATTCTCATGGTTAGTTTGTGGTTGATCTTCTGCAATCATGTAGTTTTCTAGTGTTTTTACCCTTTGTTCTCTTTGCAAACTTATAACTAATACCAGATAAAAAACATCCGTATTTTCACGGTAATTTGTATGGGATTTTTCCCGAGTATTAGATTATCAAATTCTATAAAATGTTTTATTTTTAATATAATTATCTGATTAATAAAAGAATGTGTATATTTAAGTCTCTATAATGAGAGATAAATAAAACAGAGGTATCCGAAAATCTTAAAGAGTAGGAAATTAATACTAAACAAAATAATATGAAAAATTCAAAAAAACTTTCAAGAGGAGAAATGAAAACTGTAAAAGGTGCTATTAATGGGTGTAATCCACAGATATTTTGTAGTAGCCCACAGACAAAATGTTGCCCAGGTTGGGTTTGTGCTGGTATAAGACAATATTGTATAGCTGTATAATAATTTTACATAAAATTTAGATACGCCTAAGAAAAAAGAGAAGAATTAATTCTTCTCTTTTTTGTATCTTATCCTGAACAGAGGCAGTTTATTTAAAAAGAAGTTTAAAATCCTTAAATTTGTTTAAATTAAAATGGTATGAGTTTTTTTGAAGAAAAGAATCCTGAAATGGATAGATATTTGGAAGCACACGCTTCCTCAGAATCCGAAATTCTAAAAAAGCTGAGAAGAGAAACTTATCAGAAAACGACGCAGCCTCATATGATTTCGGGGTATCAACAAGGACGGTTACTGACGATCATATCTCAAATGATACAGCCTAAAAATGTTCTTGAAATCGGAACATTTACAGGATATGCTACCTTGTGCCTTGCATCAGGATTGGCAAAAGATGGTAAAATTACCACATTGGATGTGAATGAAGATCTAGCTTATTTACCGAAAAAATATTTCGAATCTAGCGAATATGCTGCGCAGATTAATTTTAAACTTCAGGATGCTAAAGAATTTTTAAAAGAAACCGATGAGGTTTTTGATTTGATTTTTGTAGATGCTGATAAAGAAAATTACGCAGAATATTTTAAGCTGCTAAAACCTCATACAAAGTCTGGTTCGGTAGTGATGTTTGACAATGTTCTATGGTATGGAAAAGTGTTGGAGGAAAATCCAAAATTGAAATCTACACAATCTATTCAGGAATTAAATGATTTAGCAGCAAAAGACGAAGATTTTGAAAATCTTATTTTACCTTTGCGGGATGGAGTCAACTTCCTTCGCAGGAAGTAATTAAATGAAAGAGTAAGAGATTTAGAAATTAAGCGATAATCTGATTTCTAAATCTCTTAATTTTCCTAATTTCTAAATGAATAAAATGAATAAAGGAATTTGTATCGTAACAGTAGCACCTGTTCGGGCAGAAGGTTCAGACAGGGCAGAAATTGTTACGGAAATATTGTTTGGAGAAAGTGTAGATATTTTAGAAGTTAATAAAAACTGGACTAAAATAAAAATGCACTATGATGGCTATGAAGGATGGATGGACACCAAGCAGCTAAAACTTGTAACAGATGAAGAGCTGGCCAATAGAAAAGTGACTGTAGTGACGGAAGATTTTTCTTCTGTATTGATGAATGATGGCAAAACTTTACTATCTATAGGATCTGAAGTGGAATTTCCTGTGGTAGCTTCAAGAAGAAGTCATGATGTGAGGGAAAGTGTTGCTCTTACAGCCAAAGAATTCCTTAATGTACCTTATCTATGGGGCGGTAAAGCTTTTTTGCAGTAGACTGTTCTGGTTTTACCCAATTGGTTTATAAAGTTCATGGAATTAAGATTCCAAGAGATGCTTCACAACAGGCAGAAGTAGGTGAAGATCTTACTTTTGTAGAAGAAACAAAACCGGGAGACTTAGCCTTTTTTGAAAATGCTGATGGAAAGATTATTCATGTAGGAATTATGCTGGAGAATCAGAAGATTATTCATGCCTCAGGAAAAGTGCGAATTGATACATTAGATTCTACAGGAATTTTTAATAAAGAAATGAATAAGCATACTCATAAACTTAGAGTGCTTAAAAGTATTATTTAAAATATGAAAACTTCCAGTATTTTGCTAATTGTCAATACCATTTTGCTTATTGTCATCTGGGTTTTTACAGGAGTGAAATATGCTGGGCTGCCTGAAATCATTCCTACTCATTTTAACTTTCAGGGTAAAGTCAATAGAGAATCCGGAAAATTAATGATCTGGTTGTTGCCATGTATTGCAGCTTTTGTTCATTTTATTTTTATCTGGGCTTCTAAAAATCCAGACTCTCCCTTCGTAAATGTTCCCAAAAGCTTTCGAAATAAAAAGACTTTGAAACTGTATCTCTTTTCATTGGAAATTCCCGTGATGGTTTTGTTTTTGGATATTATTATTGAAAGTATTCGGGTTGCAGAAGGAAAGCAAACGGAACTTAGTAATGCAATTTTCTTTATTTTAGGAGTGATGTTTGTGATACTTGGAGTAGGACTTATAAAATCAATTCAGGAGGGTATAACAAAATCTAATGACTAGATCAATCAACATTGAAATTATTCTATAACATATTTATTAATCTTCTCATTTTCGGAATGAAAGTTTTCTCGTTATTTAATGATAAAACTAAAAAAGGCGTTGATGGAAGGAAGCATTCTTTAGATAAAGTAAAATCTGCTTTTTCAAAAAAAGATAAGGTTATCTGGATGCATGCTGCCAGCTTAGGCGAGTATGAACAAGGATTGCCTGTGTTGGAAAAGCTTAAAGATCAATATCCGGATTGTAAAATTCTGCTCACTTTCTTTTCTCCGTCAGGATATGAGAATGTGATTAAAAAGAAACATATTGCAGATGTGATCTGCTATTTGCCATTTGATAAAAAAAGTACTGTAGCCGAATTCATATCACAATTTGATGTTCAACTATTCTTTACGGTGAAGTACGATTATTGGTATAATCTGCTTGCAGCGCTTAAAGAAAAAAATGCAAAGATCTATGTGATCTCTGCTCTGTTCTATGAAAGACAATCGTTTTTCACCTCTTATGGGAAGTGGTTTGTAAAGCAACTTAAGCAAGATGTAGACTGGTTCTTTCATCAGACCCCGTTTTCCATGGCTTTAGCTAAAAGTGTTGGATTGGTGAAATCCTCTGTAACAGGAGATACAAGATTCGACAGAGTAAAGCAGCTTAGGAGTCGTGATAATCATGTGGCCCATATTAACGATTTTATTGGAAATCATAAAGCCGTTGTTTTTGGAAGCTCATGGCAGGCCGAAGAGAAAATCGCAGAAATGATTTCCCGTAAAAATAATACCCTCAAAATAATCATTGCTCCTCATGATTTAAAGAGAGTAGAACACCTGAAAAATATATTTCCTGATGCTTTGCTGTATAGTCAGATCAAAGGCTCTCAAACTTTAGATTCTACCGTTCAAATTTTAATCATAGACAGTATTGGTCTGTTGTCAAAACTTTATTCCTATGCTGATATCGCAGTTGTTGGAGGAGGTTTCCATGATGCCGGACTTCATAATATTCTGGAGGCAGCCACATTTGGTGTTCCTGTTGTTTTTGGAAATCATTACAAAAAGAATCCGGAAGCAGACGATCTTATTTCCGAAAATGGAGGAAAGTCTTTTGCTGACGAATATGCAGCCGCAGAATTTGTTCTGTTTTTAGCCAATGAGGAAAACGAAGAAGAACTTGCCGGAATGTCTGAAAATGCCCGTAAATTCGTTGATGAAAAGCCTGATTCTACAGCAATGATCCTACAGAAGATTCTATCTTAAGAATCCCTGACTTTTTATCTCCTTCATAATTTGATCAATATTCTCAGGAATACTGTCGCACTCAAACCAATTGAAATCAAGCCCGTTATTGATGCATAGTTTTTGAAGATAATGATTCTCAGATATTTTTTGCTCCAGGCTTCTTAGAAGTTCATCAAATTCCATCCAGTAATCTTCATCCAGTTTTTTAATCAATATCAAGGATTTGAATATCTTATTGATGATATAAATGTAGAGTTTGTAAACATTATCAAACCTTTGTTTGCTGAGATCATTATTATAATCCAGAATCTTGTCAATCATTAACAGGTTCAGGGAAACATCCCCAAATTTATCCGTTGTTATCTTAACGTGTTCGGTGACTTCCGCACTTATTTTTCGGATAATGGTCAAAAAGTATTTAGTATTGCCAATATATTTGGAGGCTAATACGATCTTTTCTTCCACAATCTCTTCCATTGCATTCCTCTTATCATCGGTTGTTTCAGGATCAATAAGCTCGAAATACAGTTTTTTAGATAATAATTTATCCTTTCTCAGGAGTCTGAAAATAAGTTTATCCTTTTCTGTGCTGGAAAAAGCACTCAACGCTGCTTTAAACTCTTTTGAATACTCCATTAATTAAATATTTTTGAATATTTCATGAACCCATTTAATGCCCAATTTACGGTGTAGTACAATGATTTTACAGTAGAAAATCCCATAAAATCCTTATAGACCAGATATTGATCTTTAATGATGTTCTTTTTATTTCTGGAAACGCTGTTTTCGCGCATTCTGTACTTGGCCATTGTTTTATTGATAGGCATTCCCTCAGGAACCACTTTTAGTAGGTTTAACCACATCACATGATCTTCTCGTTTACTTTTTACCGGGAATAGAAACTTTCCGACCCTTTTGGTGTCATACATGGTAGAAACCGGCGCCAGTCGACATGTTTTCAATAGATTGGAAAAAGTAACTATTTTATCTGCAAGAAAATCTTTTAAGATGGGTTGTAGCTGCTCATTACACCTTGAATAATTGCAGTATACAAGCTCTGCATTGTGCTCCTTCATATAATCTGTCATAGTTTCAAGGTATTCCGGATACCAGAAATCATCAGAATCCAGGAAAGCAATATACCTTCCTTCAGCTCTTTCAAGACTGTTGTTTCTTGCATTGCCTGCCCCTCCATTTTTTTCCAAAACCTGAAGCTTAATTCTTGGATCATTGTATTTTCGGATGATTTCCACCGTATTATCTTTAGAAAGATCATCAGTAATCAGCCATTCCCAATTTTCGTAGGTTTGACTAAGGACAGACTGTATCGTTTCTTCTATAAATTCAGCAGAATTGTAACAGGGAGTGATGATGGAGACAAGGTCTTTCATTCGTGTTTCAAATATTATGTAAAATTATAAAAATCTTTTTTCATAAAAATGCCATGAGGCTACTCCTACTCCGATTACGACGAACATACACACAATACTCATAAGGTATGGGTTGTAGTTCGCAAAAAGTCCAAGGGTTGCAAATACCCTGATAATAGGGAAGTGGAAGATATAAATTCCGTAAGTGAAATCCCCGTATTTTCCAAAATTATTCAGGAATTTGAAGGAGTAAGCAATATACAAAACAATAATGCTGATCATTATCGGAGAGAAAAGTTTTATTTTAAAAATAAGATCAATCCAGACTGTAATGATAGCAATGATAAAGAGTATATTTTTATGTTTAATGAATTTTTCAAAATGGAAATACAATAGCATGCCTCCAATAAAGTAACATAATGAACCCGGAAGCTGTCTTGAAAGAGCGGCTTTTCCAGTCATTTCAAAATAATTAAGATAAACCAAGGAAAGAAAATACAAAACAATCAGGCTGATGGTGCGGTATTTATTGTTCTTTCCAAACAATAAAAACATCAATGGAACTGCTATATAAAAACACATTTCAATCTTTAGCGTCCATAAAGCCCCGTTTACGGCTTGGTTTCCAAATACACCCGGAAGCCATGGAGCTTTGAAATTCATGAATAATGAATTCCAGAAAAGGTATTTATAAACCTGAGTATTGCTGAAATATTCAGAAAATGGTAAAGTGCTTACAAGGCTTAGAAGAGTGGCACAAAGAAATACAACAAGCAGGTAAGCAGGAACAATCCTGTTAAATCTTTTTTTAGCGTAGCTTTTTAGGCTCGAAGACCTTTCATAGCTTCTTGCAATTAAGAAACCACTCACAACGAAAAACGAGAAAACGGCAACTTCAACAGGGCTGTGTGTTAAAAATAAGAGCTTATCAGAAGCACTTAACGCACCCAAGTGTCCAACAAAGACAATAAAAGCGAGGAGAACACGAATGAAGTCAAAATTGTTTTTCGTTATAGATTGCATTTTTTTTCTTTACTACAAAAATAACTTTTTTAATAAAACAGAGCCCTTTTCAGAGGTTCAATATTTGTTAAATAAAGGCAATATGGCCTCTTGTTGTTTTAAAATATGTATAAATAAAAGCTGATAAAATAATTTTTCACAAAAAATAGTGAAATAAATCAAAAAAATTATAATTTTAGCGCTTGAAAAAAATAATCTATGAAGAAATTAGCACTACTATTTTTTGGTTTATCATTATTGATAACTACTGGATGTAATAACAGTAACGATATTGTTATAGATGAACCTGTTATAGGATTCTGGCAACCGTTAAAAGAGGTGGTTACTACCGTTGAGGTAGGCGAGCAGCCAATTTCAGATGTGATTACTTATACCGACTGTCAGAAACAATCAAGATGGTGGTTCAACACTGAGATCGCTGGAAAAAGAATGGATGTAGAGGATCCCACTACAGGGACAGCCTGTAATATTTTACCTGATAAGAATTTCACTTACAGCTATGATAAAAGTGCTAAAACTCTACAAATGAAATATCAGGGAGTGGTAGAACCCGTAAATACAAAGGTTGTAACAATCGATGCTACTACGCTTAATTTATCTATAAGAGTAGAAACTGAAGATCCTACAATATTTAAAACAAGAACGATCACTTTTAAAAGAGTAAGTCCTAAACCTTAATTGTGTACTTCAAGATATAATAAAGGTCTCATCTTCGGGTGAGACCTTTCTATTTAAGTGAGAATGACAATTCATCATAAATTAAATTTCTATTTCCTTTAAAATCATTATTTTTGTGAATCTTGTTTAAAAGAAAAACAATCCAATATTTAAAGTCTAACATATAACATCTATATAAAGTGTTTTACGATCATCAGCAGATAGAAAAAAAGTGGCAGAAATACTGGGAGGAAAATCAAACCTATAAAACCTCCAGTAATACCGATAAACCTAAATTTTATGTACTCGATATGTTTCCGTACCCATCCGGAGCAGGACTTCACGTAGGACATCCGCTGGGATATATTGCGTCAGATATCTATGCGAGATACAAAGACATCAAGGGTTTAACGTTCTCCACCCGGTTGGATATGACAGTTTTGGGCTTCCTGCTGAGCAATATGCAATTCAGACAGGGCAGCACCCTGCTATTACTACAGAACAAAATATCAACAGATACGAAGAGCAATTAAGAAAAATCGGATTCTCATTCGACTGGAGCAGAGAAGTAAGAACTTCTGATGCTTCTTATTATAAATGGACACAGTGGATCTTTATTCAGCTGTATCACTCTTGGTATAATAAAGATACAGATAAGGCAGAAGCTATTGATACCCTAATCAAACATTTTGAAGAAAAGGGAACACAAGGATTAAATGCCAATCAGAACGATGAATTGAACTTTACTGCAGAAGAATGGGCTAGTGCTTCTGATCTTGATAAAGAGGACATCCTGTTAAACTATCGTCTTGCTTACAGAGCAGAGACTACGGTAAACTGGTGCCCGGCTTTAGGAACAGTATTAGCCAATGATGAGGTAAAAGACGGAAAATCTGAAAGAGGAGGTTTCCCTGTATTCCAAAAGAAAATGATGCAGTGGAGCATGAGAATCTCTGCATACTCTGAAAGATTATTACAAGGTCTTACTGCATTAGACTGGCCACAGCCATTGAAAGACTCTCAGGAATATTGGATCGGAAAATCTCAGGGAGCACAGGTTAAGTTCCAGGTAGAAGGTCATGATGAATTCGTTGAAGTATTTACCACAAGACCCGATACTATTTTTGGAGCAACCTTTATGGTATTGGCTCCGGAAAATCCATTAGTGGATACTATTACTACAGAAGCTCAAAAAGTGGAAGTAGATACTTATATTGAAGAAACTTCCAAGAAAACCGAAAGAGACAGAATGTCTGACGTGAAAAACGTGAGTGGAGCTTTCACAGGAAGTTATGCAATCAATCCGTTCAGCGGAGAAAAAATGCCAATCTATATTTCAGATTATGTATTAATGGGATATGGAACAGGAGCTGTAATGGCTGTTCCTGCACATGATGAGCGTGATCACAGATTTGCAAAGAAATTTAATTTAGAAATTAAAAAAGTAGTTGAAACAGAAGAAGATGTTCAGGAAAACTCTTTTGATTCTAAAGACTCTGTTTGTGTAAACTCTGATTTCTTAAACGGATTACATTATAATGACGCCAAGTCAAAAATAATTACTGAAATTGAAACGAAAGGAATCGGTCATGGAACTACAAATTACAGACAGCGTGATGCGATTTTCTCAAGACAGCGCTATTGGGGAGAACCAGTTCCTATATATTATAAGGATGGAATGCCATATACGTTACCAGTTTCGGCTTTACCATTAGAACTTCCTGAAGTTGAAAAATACTTACCCACAGAAGATGGAGATCCACCATTAGGAAATGCTAAAACATTTGCATGGGATGAGGTGAGCCAGAAAGTGGTTGATACAGATTTAATTGATGACCAAGCGATATTCCCGTTAGAATTATCTACTATGCCAGGTTGGGCTGGAAGCTCATGGTATTTCCTTAGATATATGGATCCACAAAATGATGGAGAATTCAGTGCAAAGAATCTTTCAGACTATTGGGGGCAAGTAGATCTATATATAGGAGGTAGCGAGCACGCAACCGGCCACTTATTATATTCTCGTTTCTGGAACATGTTCCTAAAAGACAGAGGATATATTAATCATGATGAACCATTCCAGAAATTAATCAATCAGGGAATGATCCTTGGGATGAGTGCATTCGTATATAGAATTGATGGTACCAACAAATATGTATCTAAAAACTTAGCGAGTGAATACCAGACTCAGGAGATTCACGTGGACGTATCCTTATTAAAAGGAACCTCTGATGAATTGGATACTGAAGCTTTCAAAGCATGGAGACCTGATTATGCCAATGCAGAATTTATTTTAGAAGATGGAAAATACATCACAGGCCGTGAAGTAGAAAAAATGTCTAAGTCTAAATACAATGTGGTAAATCCTGATGATATTTGTGAAGAATACGGAGCAGATGGATTAAGATTGTATGAAATGTTCTTAGGCCCATTAGAGCAATCCAAGCCTTGGAATACACAAGGTCTAAGCGGAGTGTATGGTTTCCTTAAAAAATTCTGGAACCTTTATTTCAATGGAGATGCATTTGAAGTTTCTGACGAAGAACCTACAAAAGCAGAATATAAAGTTTTACATACCTTAATAAAGAAGGTCGTTTATGATATTGAAAATTTCTCTTTCAATACCTCAGTATCATCATTTATGATTGCTGTGAACGAACTTCAGAAAATAAAATGTAACAAGCGCAATATTTTAGAACCGTTAGCCGTTATCATCTCTCCATATGCACCTCACATCTGTGAAGAATTGTGGAGTTTATTAGGACATGGTACATCTATCGAATTCGAGGCGTTTCCTACATTAAATGAGGATTATCTAATAGAAGACGAAATTGAGTATCCGGTAAGCGTAAATGGTAAAATGAAGTTCAAAATTTCTCTTTCAGCGCAATTATCTGCGAAGGAAGTAGAAGATTTGGTGATTTCAAATGAGAAAATGCAACAGATTTTGGAGGGCAAAACCCCTAAAAAAATCATTGTAGTCCCTCACCGTATTGTGAATATCGTAATTTAAAAAAAAATTAACATTGGGAAATTAAAAAAAATGGAGTCCTTATTTTTTAGATTTTTTAACTCAAATGTTAAATTTGAGGAAAATAAATAAAATAATTGCGAATAATTATAATATCAAAATCGTATTAAATTTTCTTTATTAAAAAATATCAAAATGTTTAATTAAGACTCTTGCATTTTAATTAATTTTGCCTTTAATTTACACCCTGTAAAATTTTAAAACAATATAATTTAGTTAAATATGGAAATGAATGTTTCAAAAAATGATGAGCAAGTAGTTGCTAGAAAAGCGGGAGGTTTAAATCCAGCTGTTATTATTCCTATTTTATTAGTAATAGGGATTTGTATTTGGTTATTCGTTTTAGGTAACCCAGGTAATTTTAAAGCTGATCCAAGATTAGCAGGTGCATCAGTAGCGTTTTCTGATGTAGAAGGTAAGGAGATGCATCCAGAAGGGTTTTTAGGGATGATCTACATGGGAGGTATTATTGTACCATTACTTGTAACATTCATGATTACTGTTATTGTTTTCTCATTTGAAAGATACTTTGTATTAAGCAAAGCTTCAGGTTCAGGTAGCGTAGATAACTTTGTAGTAAAAGTAAGAAGCTTACTAAACGGAAACAAAATTGACGAAGCTTTAGAAGAGTGTGACAGACAACAAGGTTCTGTAGGGAACGTTGTAAAAGAAGGTCTTACTACTTATAAGGCACTTGCTCACGATACTACTTTAAATAAAGAGCAGAAAATGGTAGCGCTTAACAAAGCTATCGAAGAAGCTACAACTCTTGAGATGCCAATGCTTGAGAAAAATATGATGATCCTTTCTACTTTAGGTACTGTTGCAACGTTAGTAGCACTACTAGGAACGGTAATCGGGATGATTAGAGCATTCTTCGCACTAGGTGCTGGAGGAGGTACTCCAGATGCAGCAGCTCTATCAATCGGTATTTCTGAAGCCTTGATCAACACGGCATTAGGTATTGGTACTTCTGCAGTAGCGATTATTCTTTATAACTTCTTTACTTCTAAAATTGACGGATTAACTTATAAGATCGACGAGATCGCTATGAGCATCCAACAGTCTTTTGCTGAATTCCACTAAGATGGAACTGTGTTTTGCACAATAAAAGAAGTTTAAAAAATAATTATATAAAAAATAATGGCGAGAATTAAACCAAAAAGACATGGAGTAGTTACGGACATGACCGCGATGTGCGACGTTACGTTCCTATTACTTACATTCTTTATTATGACCACGCAGTTTAAAAAACCTGATGTGGAGCAGATCAAACCGCCATCTTCAATTTCGGAAAAATTACTTCCTGATGCTAGTTTAATGACTATCAATGCTACACCGGACGGAAAATTTTATTTCCAGCCAGTAGAAAATGCATCAGAAAGACTTGCACTTTTAGATAAAATGGGTCAAAAGTATGGCGTTACTTTTGATAATAATCAAAAAGCAGCTTTCCAGAAAGTTCAGGCTATTGGAGTTCCAATGAACCAATTAAAAGGGTATTTGGATTTGCCTGAAGATGAGCAGAAAAATTACAAGAGTCCTACAGGGATTCCTATGGATAGTACAAATAAGCAATTAATTGATTGGGTAAAAGAAAGTTTAAGCGTTAACCCTGACTACAAGTTGGCCATTAAAGGTGACGTTACAACAAAGTACCCTAAAGTTAAAGCCTATTTGAGGGTTTAAGAGATATCGATTTTCTTAAATTTTGGTTGATTACATCACAAGAAGGTAAACCTAATGAATAATTAATAAGAAATGGCAGAAGTACAAGTACAGGATAAGAGTGCCAAGGGTGGCAAGGTTCGATCCAAGAAAAACAACCCCAGAGTCGATATGACTCCGATGGTTGACCTTAATTTCTTACTATTGATGTTCTTTATGTTTACGTCAACGTTTAGTAAACCTAATGTGATGGATTTGGGTCTTCCGGCTAAACCGAAAGATGATAAACAAAAACCACCTCCAACAGAAATTAAACTTTCAAATTCAATTTCTATATTACTAGGAAAAGACAATAAAGTATTTTGGCACCAGCAGGATCAAACTTCCTTGAATGACCAAACTCTTATGGAAACTAGTTTTGATAGAGAAGGAATTAGAAAAGTAATTGAGCAGGCAAAATCTAGAGCTGCAGATCAAAGTAAATTTACGGTGATCATTAAGCCAACTGACGATGCTGTATATAAGAACTTTGTTGATATTCTTGATGAAATGGCAATTACCAAAAGTGAACAGTACGGTGTTACTGATATCAAGCCTTGGGAAAAAGCTGTTTATGAGAAGAAAGTAGGTGGTGCTGCTGCACCGGCTGCTACAAAGTAATTTAACCATAAAATTGTTATTTTATCTATGGCAGATGAAAATGTATACAATCAGAATCTTACTTTAGACGAGATTGTATTTGAAAATAGAAACAAGGAATATGGTGCCTATGATCTTAGACATCAGTATCCTAGACTTCTGACAAAATCTTTTATTGTCGGAACATCTATATTCCTTTTGGTAGCTTTGTCTCCGTTCATCTATCTTACAATTAAAAATCTTACAGCTCCGCCTAAGACAGAAGTTAAGGCAGATCTTTTGAATATTGAGGAAGATGATCCGATCATTGAGCAGCCTAAAGAAGAAGAACCACCTCCACCACCTCCACCTCCAAAAGAGGAACCAAAAATTGAGGTAATCCAGAACGTGGTTCCTGAGCCTGTAAAAGCTCCGAAAATTGAAACTCCACCTCCACCAATTTCTAAGCAGTTGGAAACTACAACTGGTTTGAATAATCAGGAGGGAGTAAAAGCTCCGGCTTATACACCACCACCACCACCACCATCTACAGGAACAAAAACTGCAACTGTAGAAGTGAAAGCGAACAACCCTAACGAAATCTACAAAGATGTAGACCAGTCTGCAGAATATCCTGGAGGTATGGGTGCATTAAGAAAATTCTTAGGAGAAAACTTCGATACTTCATTAATGGAAGGAGGTGAAGGTACCCTTAAAGCTAAGCTTAAGTTCGTTGTAGAAAGAGACGGAACTGTTTCTGCAGTTACTATTGAAGAGAAATCTCCAAATAGCGACTTCAACAATGAAGCAATTCGTGTAGTTAAGAAACTTAAAAAATGGACTCCTGCGAAGAGAAACGGGGAGAGCGTTAGATCTTACTATAGCGTACCATTTACTATGAACTTTGAATAATTAGACTTATTTATTCAAAATATAAATAAAAAGAGAGGCTTATGCTTCTCTTTTTATTTTTTTTGTATTTTTGTTACATGATGTTCAAGTGGTTATCCCTTATAGCGGGATTGTTTTATATTGTATTAGGAATTGTAGTAATGGTCTACAGATTCTTCTTTACTATTTTAGACCCTATTGTTGCGTATGCGCTAGGTGGGGTATTCGCTCTTTATGGGATATTTAGGATCTATAGAGCTGTTTCAGAAATCAAAAAAAACAGAAATGAAGAATAGTTTTTTTAAAACTGCAGCAGTTGTTGCTTTAAGTTTGATGATCGCTGGCTGCAAAAAAAAAGACGATAATACTCCTTCTTATAATAAAGGTAATCTAACAATTTTTACGGACGGTTCTTTTCAAAGTGTTACAGAAGCATTGGCTGATGGGTATATGATCAGCTATCCTGAAACAAAGATTAAAGTCGAAACAAAAAAAGAAGACTTAGGTTTTATTGACTTATTAAATGATAAGGCAAAGATTATTGTCATGTCTCGAAACCTTAATGCAGAAGAGATCAAAACTTACGAAGAAAGAACCCAATTAAAATTTACTCCTGCAAGATTTGCAGCAGATGCAGTAGTTTTTGTGGTTCCAAAAGATTCTCCGAAAGAAAGTATCTCTATGGATGAGATCAGTAACGGACTGCTTTCAGACAAAAAAGATTTTATTTTTGATGGAACGAACTCCAGTAATCTGAATTTTGTAGCTGAAAAATTAAAAAAACAGCCGAAAGACCTTAAATTTTCCATTATTCCGGGAAATCAGAAGGTCATTGAGGAATTAGGAAAATATCCGGATAAAATAGGCGTTATAGGACTTAATACTTTCAGCCGACCTTATGACAAAACTTCTGAGAAGTTGAGAGATATGGTGAAAGTTCTTCCGGTAGTTAATAACGGAAAAACATACAATGCCGATTCTGAAGGGCTTCGTTCTATGGACTATCCATTTACCAGAGTTCTTTATTTCCTAGCTAACGAAGGTGGATTCAATATTGCAAGTGGATTCATAAGATTTTCATGTACTCATTTGGGTCAGAAAATTGTTCAAAAAGAAGGCCTACAGCCTTATAACCTCTATAAAAGAGAGGTGCAGATGCATTAAAAAATATAATTTCACAATTTACTGCCAACAAATAAAGTATTTTGGTCTGAAAATTGTGTAGAATATAACTCAATTGAATAGAAAATATAAAATGAAAGATATAATGAATATGAATGTAAAGAAGATTGCTTTTGGAGCAGCCGTGGTATTTTTTACCGGTTTTGCCACTGCACAGACATTGCAGGATGGTATTAACAGTATTGACAGTGATAAGTTTGCTCAGGCAAAAACAAACTTCACTGATATGATCGCTAAAGAGCCTACTGCTGAAAACTACTTCTATTTAGGAAATACTTTCTTAAAGCAAGGAGAGCCAGATTATGCAAAAGCTACTGAAAACTTTAACAAAGGATTAGCTGCTGATGGTAAAAGCTTTCTTAACAAGATCGGTTTAGCTACCGTGAAGTTAGGTAAAGGTGACAAAAGCGCTGTTGCTGAAATTCAGAAAATAGTAACTGATTCTAAAGAAAAAGATGCTGACGTATTATTTAGAGCAGCTGAAGCTTTAACTTTATTTGAAAAAAACAGTTCTCCGGATCTTGCGATTCAATTCCTTACTAAAGCCATTGAAAAAGCTGAGAAAAAAGGAGTTCCTGCCCATTACTATTATACATTAGGAGATGCTTACAGATTAAAAAGATCTCCAGGTGAAGCAATGTCTGCTTATGACAAAGCATTGCCATTAGCTAAAAATAAAGCTTCCGTTTATACAAGAATGGCAACTTTATGGATGGCTGCACAAATCTGGCAGAAAGCAAAAGAAAGTGTTGATAAAGCTATTGCTGTAGACCCTACCTATGCACCTGCATACAAAGCAATGGCTGGATATGATATCAGATACCAGCAAAATGCAAAGGCTACACAAGACCTTATCAACTATACAAAATACGCTGATGAAGATCCATATACTCAATTAGAAATTTCAAAATTATACTTCACTAACGAAGATTACGCAAACTCTAAGATGGTATTGGATAAGATCTTTGATAAAATCGAAGATCCAATTAAGTTCAAATTAAGAGCTTATCAATCTTATGCAGACAAAAACTATGTTGATGCTAAGCAAAACATGGATACTTTCGTATCTCAAGCAGAGAAAACAAGAGTATTGCCTGCTGACCAAGGCCTACAAGGACTTATCGCTGCAGGACTAGCAAAAGATGAAAAAGATGCTGCTAAGAAATCTGCTTTAACAACAGAATCTCAACAGAAAATCGCTATTGCTAAAGCAGCAAAAGATGAGACTATGAAATGGGATTTGGAATTAGCAAACATCGCTGGCGGTGGAGGTGCTTCTCAGGCAGAAGCTGATAAAGGGCCTACTAACCCTGCCATTGAAGCATTAAAAAAACAGGTAGCTGCTAACAGCCAGGATTCTGATGCTTTATTTAAATTGGCAACAGCTTACCAAGATGCTAAAAACTGGAACGGAGCAATCCTTACATGGCAGAAAATGTCTGCTCTTCTTCCGGATTGGGCACCCGCTTATTACAGCCAAGGATATTCTTACCAACAGGCTGGTAACAACGACGCGGCTAAATTAGCTTACGAAAAATTCATCAGCACTGTAAAGCCTGCTGATCAGGAAGCAAACAAGCAAACTTTAGCGTACGCTTACTTTGCTGTAGCTTACATGAGCAAAGATTCTGATGCTGCAAAAGCTAAAGAATATGTAGCGAAGTCATTACAGCTAGATCCTACTTATCAGGATGCTGTAAAACTAAATGCTGAGATCAACAAATAATTTAAATTTTAAATTATAGATATTAAAACTTCCCATTCGTAATGTTTGGGAAGTTTTTATTTTAAACTTATCTTTGACTTATATGAAAACTGATATACTTGCTTTTGGAGCACACCCTGATGATGTAGAGTTGGGATGTGGCGGAACTATTGCTAAAATGGTTGCTGAAGGAAAAAAATGTGTTGTAGTAGATCTTACCCGAGGAGAACTCGGAACAAGAGGTACGGATGAAACCAGAAAAGCAGAAGCTGCCGATGCGGCAAAGATCCTTGGACTTTCTGCAAGAGAGAATCTGGGAATGAAAGATGGCTTTTTGGTAAATTCAGAAGAATATCAAATGAGGATTGTAAAAATGATCCGCAAATACAGGCCGGAAATCGTCTTAGCCAATGCGATTGATGATAGACATCCAGACCATGCAAAAGGAGCGAAATTAGTATCAGACGCGTGCTTTTTGTCTGGATTGAGAAAAATTGAAACGGTTGAGGAAGGGGAAGCTCAGGAAGTATGGAGACCGAAGCATGTTTTCCATTATATTCAGTGGAAAGATATCAAACCGGAGTTCGTTATTGATATTTCCGAATTTCTTGATAAAAAGATTGCGTCATGCATGGCTTATAAAACCCAATTTTATGACCCAACTTCTAAAGAGCCGGAGACTCCAATTACCACAAAAGACTTTTTTGAGAGTTTGACATACCGGGCACAGGATTTAGGCCGATTATCGGGAGTAACTTACGCTGAGGGCTTTACGTCAGAAAGATTAATTTCTTTGAAAAATTTTGACGGAATTGTTTGGTAGTTGAGGAAATTGTCCTATATTTGCACTCAGAAAACGGTGATTGTAGCTCAGTTGGTTAGAGCGTCGGATTGTGGTTCCGAAGGTCGGGGGTTCGAGACCCCTCATTCACCCAAAGAAAGTACACTTTTTGAAAGTGTACTTTTTTATTTTGTACCAATTTCAAGTGTGAAATAATATTATTTTTTATACTTTTTCCAGAAGCTTTTTCCAGCTATTTACTCATACTCCTCATGCCAACGCTTAAAAATGGCATTGTTAACCGTCTTGTCGAGGCTAATAATAAGTAATAAACAATAACAATTATAAATATCTTATTTATTGTCTGCACCTATAATTCACTTGTGAAGCAAACTTACTATTCACTATTCATTTCTGTTTTCTTGATATTCGTCATAAAATCTCATTTTGAAACATTAGAGGTTTTAAATTTTACTATATTTAAGCACACTAAGTTCAAATATGGATATAAAAGTCACTGTAAAGCAGTTGGGCAGGAAACATCCTGTTCTTTCGGAACAAAAAATTGAAATCGCTTACGAGGATTCAATAATCTCTTTAGAAAATGTATTAAAGCTCATTGTTCAACAACAGGTAGAAGAGTTTAATGCTCAGTCATTCGAGTTCGAAGATGAAGATTCTGCTAAAATTCCCACAGATAATTACTTAAATATTCTTACCGATACCGGTAAGGTAGGCTTTGGAAGTATTTATAATCTTAAAAAAGCGGATGTACAAAAAGCTCAGGAAAATGCTGTTCAGGCTTTTGAAGATGGGATGTTTGCTGTATTCTATAATGACGAACAATTCGAAAATCTAGATCAAACAATAGACTTGAGTTTACAACATACATTTACTTTCATCAGACTCACCTTCCTTGCAGGCAGTTATTGGTAACCAAATTATATAAACAAATAAAATACATGGAAATCACAAAAAAATTAGAATCGAAAAAGCTAATTAATAATTACTATGAAAAACTACGGAAAGACCTTATAGAAATGTCAGAAAAGGGAATTTCTACACAGGTATTTCCTGAAAAACCCTTACTGAAGAAAGAGGTTGCTGAACTGGCAGTATTCCTGATGGGAAAAACCAATTACTATCAGGCCATGACATTAGGCTCAAAAGAAGCAGAAAAGTTTAAAGAACTTATAAAGCCCAATATTTGGGAAGATCCGGACTATTATCAATTGTTGGTTTACTATTTCGGTGAAAATGCTGAACTGGTAAAATATGCATGGAGCAGGATGCCTTATAAAATGTATCAGAAAAGCTATTACCGCCGTTCATTCAGGGCTCCCCATAATGAAAAACACATCCAACTTAATCAAGCGAACCTGATTCGAGAGTTGTTGCGTTTTACCGCTAAAAATTCATATGACAATGAATATTACGACCTCTCATTGCAAGAGCAAATTATTTATGATAATAGTGTCTTTAATAATTCCCATCAGTATTATATCTGGTCAGCTGCGATTGATACAGGAGATACAGACATTTATCAACTTATTGAAGATATTGTTTTCAATAAACATAACGAAGGTAAAGTATCTCTGAATATTATTAAAACTTTACTTAATAGTGAGCAAAAACACTGTTGGGAACTTGTAGAAAAGCTTTTACTTGCGGCTCAGCGACAAGAAGGATTAAGACAAACTATTCTGGAGGCATTAGACGAAACGAGTATTGGGGCTTTGGAATATATGATCAATGTAATTATTGAACAAAAACTGACCCGTTTTTCTTCCGTAGTACGCGGAGTAGATACCTGGACAGGATTAGGTTGGGAAGCTGAGAAAGAATCTGTAGTAAAAGCAATACTATCATTAGCTTCTACTTACTTCAGTAATCCTGAACAAATTCCCAGTGCAATCAAAAGTCCAAATAATAATGAAGTTTATATGGCTCTTTGGGTGCAGGGAGTTTGGGATGTAGATAAGACTATTCCTTACCTGCATGAATTGTTTGATAAGGGAAGTGTGGATAAAAAATGTCTGGCGATCAAATTTGCAGCTGAAACAGATGACCCATATATTCAAATGCCTTTGTATTATAAAGCGGTATTAGAAGGTAATGTGGAAGTGCTGGCTTTTGTGGGTACTCATATGTCAGCATTATTAAGTGCTAATACCAGTACTAAATTCTTCATCAATAACCCTGATTACCCGAACTTTTTTGAAAAACTTCATGAGCTTACTCAAAAAATAGAAGTTAAAGAAAAGAAATTTGAAGGAAAAGTATTTTCATGGCTGAATGCTACCTTCAAAAAAAGTGATTTGTATGCTTCCATGTTCTATCTGGTAGGAGAAGATCGTAAGAAACTGGATCTGGTTATTTCTTATTTTGATCAATTTGACCTTTCATTGCGTGAATTATTGGCTCGGGATATATTACGTGAGTTTTACTGTTATTCCCTGTCGTATGCGGTAGGAAAAAAGAAATTGAAAGTAACGGCTTTTCAAAAGGAATTTGCATTTAAAATTTTAAAAGATAGAGGTGAAGCTTTGATTGCATCAGCAATTAACGTATTACTTCAAGATCCTTTAAGTAAAGAAGAAATCATGGTTTTCTTTGATCTCTTTAAAAGAAAAGGGGGAGTGCTTCGTAAAAAGCTTATAGAACTTGTTATTGAACAGAAAGACGATGTTGTAACTCCGTTAGTTGAAGAATTAATGGATAAAGGAGACCTGGAACAGCGTGCAGCCTCGTTGGATATAATGCTTCAGCTTCAAAAAGAAAAAAGAGCAGCTGCTCAGATTACGAATTGGACAAAACAATACACTGAGAGATCAAAAATAACAGAAAGAGAACAAGGCTTATTGGATCAAATCAACCCATCCGGAGATCAGACTATTCTTTCTGAAGACAATGGATATGGTTTTTATGATCCTAATGTTGTGTCAAAATTTGCATTACCAAAGGTAGAATCTAATTCGGTATATGCTCAGGCTACTAAAAAGGATAAATATGGGTTTACAAAACCTATGGATGCTATAAAAGCGGAAATAAAGAAGCTTAATGACTTATTCCTGCACCATAAAGATCACGAATATGAATCTGATGAATGGGATGGGTCGGTAACAACTTTGTTGCTGGGAAATACTTTTCGTCAGATAAAAAGAGATACAGATGGTTTCACAGCTACCCAATTGGCAGAAAACTATCCTTTGCATGAAGTTTGGGAGCAATGGTATCTGGATTCAGGTTTACAGCCGAGAGATTTGTTTTTATTAACATTAGCTGAAAGTTGTGATAGAAAAGTTTTCAGAGAATTTATGGAGAACTATGTATTCTACTATAAAGATGTTTTAATAAATCCATTGAAAGGAAGATATGCGTGGGAAAATCCGATTTTGACCATATTAAATTCATTAAAAGATAAATTTGTATTTGAAGAACGTATAGATTTTGCGATAGATGCAGCCAGTACACTCTTCGCTAATCTTCCTGAGAGTATTATCAACTATAAAGGAAAAGATAATAATGATTACTATTACCAGGATCAAGGAAATGGTTGGCAAAAACTCGATTTTTTCATGCCTTTCTTATGGGCTATTCCAAAAACAGGACTTACGGACGAACAGCATATCAAACAATGGAATTTATACCGTTGGATGCAGTATAATGGATTGAACGAAAATATTAAAAAATCGGTTCCTAATTTTTATTTCTTCTGCAAAGCTTATGAATTAAAACTTATCACAAAAGAAGAGCTATACGAAGGAATTTTAACGGCTGATTCAGCGATTAGAGAGCTTACAACAGTTAAAGTTAATTATTATAACAACGAAAAATATCTTGAGGTATTTCCTTTCCTGAAACCTATGATGACGGAAATACAGAATAAGTTCCTAGATATAGAACTCATCCGCGGAGATTCGAATACAGCAGTTTCTCATTTTGTACAACAATTTCAGACCATATATGGAGCGAATCGTTTTGTTCAGATTCTGAAAGGCCTTGGAAAATTAGGATTATATGCTAATTACATCTATAGCTATGGTAATGAAAGTATGACCAAGCAGAAGTTATTCTCCAAATTGATTTCAGAATGTTATCCTTTAGAAAGTGATACACAAAAGCTGTTCAATGAAATGATGAAGAATGAGAAGATTTCAGAGCTTCGTTTGATTCAGGCAGCAGTGTATGCGCCGCAATGGCAGTCTCTTGTTAGCAGTTATTTAGGCTGGAAAGGTCTGGATTCTGCAATTTGGTGGATGCATGCCCATACCAAAACCGGAGCTTATGAGGCTCAGAATGCAAAACTGGAAAGTGAAGTAGCCAAATATTCATCGGTGGATATCCAGGATTTTAAAGATGGAGCGGTGGATAAAGATTGGTTTACAAAAGCCTATAAAGAACTTGGTAAAGTCCGTTGGGAAATGTTGTATGAGTCTGCGAAATATATATCAGACGGAAACGGGCACAGAAGAGCAAGATTATATTCCGATACCTTATCCGGAAGTCTAAAGATCAAAGAAGTTACAGCTAAAGTAAAAGATAAACGTGATCAGGATTATCTTCGGGTTTATGGATTGGTTCCATTAAGCAAAACAAATCCGGAGAAAGATGTATTGAGTCGATATGAGTATATTCAACAGTTTAAGAAAGAAAGCAAAGAGTTTGGCTCTATGAAACAATCGAGTGAAGCATTAGCCATTCGTGTCGCTTTGGAAAATTTAGCCAGAAATGCGGGATATCCTGATCCGGTAAGGCTTACCTGGGCGATGGAAACCAAGCAGATTCAAGGTCTGTTATCAAAAGATACTCAGGTAACCATTGATGGGGTGACAGTAGGTTTAATCATAGAAGATAATGGGAAAGCAGAGCTTGTTGTCTTCAGGGATGATAAACAATTGAAATCTATTCCTCCAAAAATTAAAAAAGATAAAGCGATTGTAGAATTGGGCAATAACCGCAAGATTATGCGTGAACAATGGACGCGCTCCAGAAAAGGATTGGAGGAAGCTATGATAAGAGGGGACGAATTCTTTTTAAAAGAAATTAAAACCCTTTTTGAACATCCGGTTATTGTTAAGCACTTAGAGAAATTGGTATTTATTTCCAATGATCATACAATAGGATTCTATCATGATGGAAACCTTGTGAATGCTCATGGAGAAATTCAGGAATTGAGCGAAGAAAGTACTTTACGCATTGCCCATTGTGTAGATCTTCATGAACATTCTGTATGGAGCGATTATCAGCATTATTGCTTTAAAGAAAAGCTTATACAGCCATTTAAACAGATTTTCAGAGAACTCTATGTTCCTACACCTGACGAGTTGAAGGAAAAATCTATTTCACGCCGCTATGCCGGACATCAGATTCAACCAAAACAGACATTGGCATTGCTTAAAACAAGAGGCTGGAAGGTAGATTATGAGGAAGGATTGCAAAAAGTATATCATAAAGAAGGTTTCCAGGTGAAGCTATATGCAATGGCAGACTGGTTCTCGCCTGCTGATATAGAAAGTCCAACGCTGGAAACCATAGAATTTCATTCTTTAAAGGATTATAAGAACATTCATTTGAAGACATTAATCCAAGACTATTCTCGGAAGTGATGCGGGATATAGATTTGGTTGTTTCGGTTGCTCATGTAGGAAATGTAGATCCTGAAGCTAGTCATTCGTCTATTGAGATGAGAGCAGTGCTCATGAAAGAAACAGCACGCTTATTTAAATTAGATAACGTAAAAATTGAAGGCTCACATGTATTGATTAAAGGGCAGATGGCAGAATACAGTGTACATTTAGGAAGTGCGGTTGTACATCAGACTCCAGGTAGATATTTATCCATTCTTCCGGTACATTCTCAGCACAGAGGTAGACTATTCTTGCCTTTGCGGATGATGATCCGAAATCAGCAGAAGTACTATCTAAAGTATTATTACTAGCGAAGGATAATGAAATTCAGGATCCAACCATATTGTCGCAGATACAGCGAGAATACGTATAAAAAAATAAAAGGTATGCTTTTCAAAAGTGTACCTTTTGTTTTGCTATAAGACAAGCCCATGTCAGGGCATAAAAAAAGCATCTTTTTCAGATGCTTGTGTTTTTAGATATTCTTTTTTAAACTTCGTCGTCAGAATCTATAGTGTAAGATCTGCTTTTGAAATCTTTGTCATGTTTTTCTGAAATTACATCCTCACCCTTTTCGTTAATGATGAAATCTGTGGACTCATTAAACATCTCCTGAAAACTCTTAAAATCTTCCTTGTAAAGGTAAATTTTATGCTTCTCGAATGTAGCTTCCCCATTCTCTCCGAAATTCTTCTTACTCTCAGTGATTGTAAGATAATAATCTCCTGCTTTCGTCTCGCGCACATCAAAGAAATAAGTTCTTCTCCCTGCTTTTAACACCTTAGTGAAAATCTCATTTTCATGGCGTTCCTTGTATTCACTCATTGTTAGATATTTTTTAATCTTGTTAAGAACAAATATAAAAGAATTCTTTTAATCACAAAATTTTTTTTATGATTTATTTAACAATTAGGAACGAAACCGCTATGCGGTTACAGAATTGGCAATTTCAGTCAGGTTGATGATTTGGTCTGCTTTTTGAGCGCTAGACTCTCTGTGTGTGATAATTATGGAGGTCGCATTACTGATTTTTCGGTCAATGTTTTCAAGGATATTCTGCTCTGTTTCGGTGTCTAAAGCAGACAACGAATCATCAAAAATGATGATATTTGGATCCTTAATTAAGGCTCTGGCAATACAAATTCTTTGCTTTTGTCCCCCCGAAAGCATAACCCCGCGTTCACCAACAAGTGTTTTATATTGTTCCTTAAACTCAACAATATTTTTGTGAACATCTGCAATCTGAGCATACTCAATTACTTTTTCATGCGATGGATGATCAATGGCAAATCCTATATTATTTTCAATAGAATCCGAGAATAAATAACTCTCCTGAGGAATATATCCGATAAAGTTTCTATAATTCTCCAGATTGTGCTCTTTCAGGTTTTTGCCGTCAATCAGGATCTCTCCTTCCGTAGGATCTATCAGTCTGCATAAAAGGAGAGCAATGGTAGACTTTCCACTTCCGGTTTTTCCCATGATAGCTAAGGATTCTCCGGCTTTAACTTTAAAGCTTAAATGATCCAATGCTTTAATACCTGTATTAGGATAAACATAAGATACATTCCTGAATTCTATATCTCCTTGAATAGGATACGTCTCAACGTTGGTATTGACAATTTCAGACTTTTTATCCATAAATTCATTGATCCTTTGCATAGAAGCTTCAGCTCTCTGATTCACGGAAGTTACCCAGCCTACCATAGAAAAAGGGAAAATCAAGGTATTGATATACATAAAGAAGTCTGCAATTTTACCAATGCTTAATTCTCCTGCAATATATTTTGTTCCTCCGATCCAGATAATGGCAACATTCAGTAAACCGATAACAAATAGGATGATGGTAAAGAAATATGCTTCTGTTTTGGCAAGATCCAACGCCTTATTCTGGTAATCGGTTACTTTAATTCCGTAGTTTTTCTTAATGTATTTTTCTCTTGCGAAAAATTTCACCACCCGAATTCCTGAAAAACTATCCTGTACAAAAGTTGAAATTGCAGATTGGCTTTTCTGCATGATCTTCGACTTTTTATTAATGATGGAACTTACCTTATAGATTGCAAAAGATAGAATCGGAAGCGGCAATAAAGTCCATAAAGTCATGGAAGCATCCGTTTTTACCATATAAATAGCTGTAATCAGAACAAGAACAATAAGGTTAGCCACATACATTACACCTGGCCCAAGGTACATTCTTACAGCCACGACATCTTCACTTAATCTGTTCATTAAGTCTCCGATGGTAGTTTGCTTATAATCCGTTAAAGATAAATCCTGGTAATGTCTGTAAATTTTATTCTTCAGTTCATATTCAATTCTTCTGGAGGCAACAATAATCGTTTGTCGCATCATGAAGGTGAAAATTCCTGTTAAAAGGGAACACCCTACAATGATTCCCACATAGATCAGTACTTGTTGATTGAAACCAAGATTTCCACTTTTGGTAAGTTCATCTACAGATTTTCCTACGAACTGAACTTTATATATATTGAAGAAATTACTGGCAATGATGAATAGTACCCCCCAAAACAAAAGTATTTTGTGTTTCCAAAAATAGGGGTTTAAGGTTTTTAGCGCTTTCATATAGTTTTACAAAATTACAAAAATGTCATCATTCTACGAATTTCATCAATTTTAAATTTTGTATCTTTGCACTCATTAAAAAGCTCTTTGAATGTTAGGAAGACGACAAATTCGTGAAAAAGTAGTACAGGCGGTGTATTCATACTATCAAAACCCTGTAAAATTTGATGTTTTAGAGAAAAACATGTTCGCTGGAATAGAGAAAATCTATTATCTCTATATCTATCAGCTTAATTTTTTAGTAGGTCTAAAAGAATTAGCTGAGCATCAAATTGAAATCGGAAAGAATAAATACCTTAAAACCGATGCTGATATTAATCCTAACCAAAAATTCATCAACAACCAGGTATTGCATAAGCTGGAAGAAAATCCAGAAAGATTATTCTTCACGGGTCAGCACAAGCAGTTGAAGTGGGATATGCATGATGATTTATTGGTAAAGACTTTCCAAAGAATTACTGCAGGAAAACGTTATCAGGATTTCATGAAAGAAGAAGGATTTTCTTTTGAAGATGATCAGAAGTTTATCGGAAAATTATTTTTAAGATATATTGCTGAAAATGATGATTTCCACGATTATCTTGGAGATAAAGAACTTTCATGGTATGACGATATCCATATTGCCAATTCCATGGTTCAGAAAACGATCGGATTCCTAAGAGAAGATGAAGAAAGCAGAACTTTGATCAAAATGATTAAAGATGAAGATGACAAGACTTTTGCCGCTAAATTGTTAAAAGATACCCTGAACAACTGGGAAAACAATGAGAAAAAGCTGGAAGAAAGACTGGAAAACTGGGATATTGAAAGAGTATCACTGATGGACAAAGTGATTTTGTCAACGGCTATTTCAGAGCTTGATAACTTCGCCTTAACACCTTCAAGAGTTATTATTAATGAATATATCGAGATCGCAAAAGTATTTGCAACAGATCGTTCCAATATCTTCATTAATGGTATTTTAGATAAATATTGTAAAGATCAAAATAGAATATAAAATGAAAAAGACGTTATCAATTATCGCCTTGTCAATTATAGGCTTTGGATTAGTTTCTTGTAAAAAAGAAAACAAAGAAACTCAAAGCCCTGAAGCTGTAGCTACTGATTCTACAGCTGTAGGAACACCAGCAACTACTGATTCTGCTGCTGCTACACCTGTAACAGGAGAAGCTCCTGCTGCCTCTGCTTCTAAAGAGCCATCTACTTCTATCGCTTTATCTGAAAGCAACTTCGATTTTGGAAAAATCAAAAAAGGAGACAAAGTAGAGCACGTTTATGAAGTAACTAATACAGGAAAAAATCCATTAGTGATTTCTGAAGTAAAGCCTGGATGCGGATGTACAGCTCCTGATTTTACAAAAGAGCCTATCATGCCAGGTAAAAAAGGAAAAATTACATTGCATTTTGACTCTTCAAACTTTGATGGAAACGTTCAGAAATATGCAGATGTTTATGCAAACGTAGAAAAGGCTCCAATCAAATTAACGTTCACTGCGAACATTCAACCATAATTTTTACAATATGTTGACATTATTTTTACAAGCACAGCCACAAGGTTCTTCATCGATGATGCTGATCATGATGGGTGCAATGTTTGTAGGGTTTTATTTCCTGATGATCAGACCTCAGATGAAGAAACAAAAGCAAGAAAAAAGCTTTCAGGAAGAACTTAAGGTAGGAACTAGAGTAGTACTTACATCTGGTCTTCACGGAAGAATTGCCCAAGTTCAGGATGATGGTTTTATTATCGAAACACTATCCGGAAAACTAAAGTTTGAAAAAGCTGCAATTTCCAGAGAAATGACACAAACGCGTTTCGGGGATAAAGCAAAAACTGCTGAGAAATCAACAGATAAAAAAGAAATAGAAACTGAAGAAAAGAAATAATTTTATTCAGTCTGAAAATATCTAGCTGCGGCGGGTGAACGAAGTTCACCCGCCGCAATTTTTTTATATAATGAATCTTGCGTTCATTTGTGAAAGCATTAGTGAAATTAGTGTTTAATAAAAAATTATCTTTGCCTCATGAATCAAAACACACACAAAACTGTTCTTATTTTAGGTGCCAATTCAGATGTTGCAAAGCAATGTATTATCCAATACCTTGAAAAAGGTTTTTTTGTAATAGCTGCCTCCAGAAACACAAAATCACTGGAAGATTTTATCACTTCAAACAATTTGGATCAGAGCAAGGTTAGTGTTTTGTATTTTGATGCTGCAGATTTTAATTCTCATCAACAGTTTTATCATGAACTTCCTGTAAAACCTCATATCGCAGTATATTCTGCAGGATTTCTTGTAGATAATCAAGAGGCTTTGAGAGATTTTAAAGGGACTAAACAAATGATGGAGGTTAATTATATGGGCGGAGTTTCTATTCTCAACATTATTGCAATGGATGAAAGCAATAAAAATCTGGAAAGAATCATTGGATTATCTTCTTTATCTGGAGTAAGAGGAAGAAAGAGTAATTTTGTGTATGGAAGTACAAAGGCTGCATTTACCCAATATCTGGCAGGATTAAGACAAGAGTTAGCTTCCAGGAAGATAACAGTGAATGCTTTGGTAATAGGTTATATCAGAACGAAGATCAATAAAGGCTTAGAGCTTAATGAATCTTTGATTATGGAACCGGATTACGTGGCGAAATTCATTGTTAATGCAGGAAGTTCCTTTACCATTGTTCCTAATTTTAAATGGAAAATTATTTACCATATTCTGAGACTTTTACCAGAAAGTCTGGCTGCAAAATTGCCATAATTCTTTAATTTTTACTGTTCAAAATTATTTTAAGGAAGATTTTTTCCCAGAAAAGAGACTTCGGTATTTTTTTTGTAATGATAGCCCCGAATGATTCTTCCTGGTAAGAATCAAATTCTAAAATGATCATTGAATAAGCAGAAATAATCTGTTCTGCTGTCAATCTATTATCAAACATTTAACCGTTGATTTTAACTTCCAAAGAGTTAAGGTTAGATTTTTGTGGAAAAATTAGACTTTCCACTCAGATTCATTTTAAAATTTTGTAACACAGAGTAAAAATTTATAACGACAAATAAAAATAAGTAGTATAAAAATGGACGATTTACAATTGAATAACATTCAGAAACACTGGGATACTTTAATATCTTCAGCCATTTCATGGGCACCGAGAATCTTTACAGCAATTATTTCTGCATTACTGATTTATCTGATCGGATCATGGATGATAAGAATGATTAAGAAACTTGTAGCAAAAGGTTTCAGAAAACGTAATATGGAAGCTTCTTTACAACACTTCCTTCTTAATATTATCAATTGGGGGCTTAATATTCTTCTCTTCATTGTGGTTGTTACCCAGCTAGGAGTACAAACCTCAGCTTTTGTAGCGATGATTGGTGCCGCAGGTTTAGCCATAGGTCTGGCTTTGCAAGGATCATTGACAAACTTTGCAGGAGGAATTCTTATTCTATTACTAAAACCATTTAAAATAGGAGATTTTATTTCTACCAGTTCAGGGGTTTCCGGAACAGTGCAAGCTATTGATATTTTTCACACAAAACTGATTACGCCACAAAATCAATTGATCATTATTCCCAATGGAGTTGTTTCCAATAACAGTATTACAAACTTTACTCAACTAGGAACCAGAAGGACAGCGTTGGATATTGGAGTGGCTTATGATGCAGACCTTAAAAAGACTAAAGAGATTTTAATGGGAGCCATTATAAAGAATCAATACGCGCTTTCAGATCCCGCTCCTCAAGTAGTTGTAACGACACTAGGAGATAGTGCTATCAATTTATCTATAAGGGTGAGTGCTTCGACTGAAAATTTTTGGAAAATGAATGAAGAACTTATTATTGATTGTAAAGAAGTCTTAGACCAGGCCGGAATCGGAATTCCTTTTCCACAAAGAGATATACACGTTTACAACAAATAATTCTCTGTCATGATTTAGAAACTATAAAAAACTCCTGCATTACATACAATGCAGGAGTTTTTAGTATAAGATAATATTCTTTATTTTTCTTTCTTTGAATATTGTTCGAGAAAATCCATGAAGGTTTTGTAATCATTTTCTTTAAAGTCGGTTTCAGTAAAGACAAAATGAAGGCTGTTATTAAGAATGCTTACAATAAGATATTGGTTTATCAACTTATAGCTGGTTTTGCTCCAGATACTTCTTATTGTACTCAATGAATTTTCCATAGTAATATCATCCTGATTAAGAATTACAAAACTGGCTTTTTCATCTTTTCGTTTAAGATCATTGATCTGCTCTTCAATTAATTCATGAAATTTCTTTTTACGGGTAAAATACTGATAAAGAAGTAAAAAAATATATCCAAGAAAAATAAACCCTGCATACCTAAAGATCGTAGAAGCTGGATTATTGTTAATAAACTTTGATTGAGAAAAAAAGCCAAGAAATAGAAATATTATAGCATATATAATCGCTTTTTTTAGTTCAGTAAATCCTTTTCTCCAGGTGTAACGAAAGAAAAATTTCTGATGTTCCCGTTCCACATTCTCATTAAAGGAGATTTCTAGTTTAATAGATTCATTCATGGATAGTTTTTGCTCGTAAAAATATAGAAATTAATCAATATCCTGCAGCAATTCTAAAGCTTTCATCATATCAATTCCTTTTCCCAGAACAGGCTTAAATAAATCGCCTTTGTTTTTGATTCTTTCCAAAGCATTTTCAATAGTATAATCGGTGGGTAGTAATCCGGGTTTCAGTTCATTCCAGTCTAAAGGCATAGAAACAGCTGCTCCTTGCTTAGGCCGCAGGCTGTAAGTGCTTGCCAGTGTCTGTCCTGTTCTATTTTGCAAATAATCAAGATAAATTTTATTAGAGTCTCTTTTTTGAAGGCTTCTTTCCAATGTTGTGATTTTTGGAAGCCTTTCATGAACCTGTTTCATGAGAATATGAGCAAAATCTTTTACCTGGTCAAAATCATATTTCCCACCCATTGGAATGTAAATATGGATTCCCGTACTGCCGGAAGCCTTACAATACCCTTTAGTTTTGATTGATTGTAAAATTTCATTGACTTGAAGAGCTGTTTCAATAACCTCATCAAAACTGTTTTTCTTTGACGGATCAAGATCCAAAACCAAATAATCAGGATGTTCAAGATCAGGGAGTGAACTATTCCAGGGGTTGAAATCAATACATCCGAGGTTATTCAGATAAGCAAGCGTTGCCTTGTCATTGCAGTAGATATAATCAATATATTTATCATTCGATTCAGAATAAACCTGAGTTGTTTTTATCCAGTCGGGAATATGATCACCAGCATCTTTCTGATAAAAGCCCTGTGCTTCAATACCATTAGGAAAACGATTGAGAGATAAAGGGCGGTTTTTTAAATAGGGTAAAATATAGTCAGCTACTGACTGATAATAATCTATCACATCCCCTTTGGTAATACTATCTTTTGGAAAATAAATTTTATCAAGATTAGTAAGCTTTACAACATGTTTGTTTAGGATAATTTCCTTATCCTTTTCTGTGTTTTCTGCTTTTTTTGATGGTGTTTTAGCTTTCATTGTTTTAGCTTTTTGAGTTTGAATCTTCAAATGAGTGGTATCATTTACTTCTTCTGGATCTTTATCCTCACGAAGACTAACAAAAACAGGATGTCGAAATATTCCGTCTTTGGTAATTTCAGAGTATTTAATTTCACAGACCAATTCAGGTTTTACCCAGGTTACAGGCATGTTTGTTTCGGGAATAGCTTCAAAAGGAGAAGATTTTACAATCAGTTTTTGAAGCTTTTGATAGAGTTCCTTGAGTGAAGTGTGACTAAATCCGGTACCTGTGTGCCCGCAATATCTAAGATCATTGTTTATGTATTTACCCAGAATCAAAGCACCGAAATTTTCCCGTGAACCTCTGGGTTCTGTAAAACCACAAATAATGGCTTCTTCCGTATTGGTGAATTTGATTTTAAGCCAGTCGGGTGTTCTGTAATTTTCTAAGTATTGACTGTCTGCTCTTTTGGCGATCATTCCCTCCAGCTTCATTTTTTTCATCTCTTCAAAGAATGCAATGCCTTTTTCAGGGATATGGTCACAATATTTTAAGGTATCAGTCTCAACCAATGCCTCTTTTAAAAGTTCTTTCCGTTGTATAAGAGGAAGTTCTTCGGTAGAATGGCCATTGAGCCATAGAAGATCAAAAACCTGATAAACAAGAGCGAGATTTGGGGTATCTCCGATTTGTTGTAAAAGCTGAAAATTGGGCTTTCCATGATCATCATAGGCTACAATTTCACCATCTAGAATCATTTGATGCTGTTGTTGTTCAAAATCCTGGGTTACTTTACTAAATTTTGATAAAAATGAAATCCCATTTCTGGAGTAAAAAAGCGGGGAAGTATGGCTAAGATCAGCAATTGCCCTGTAACCGTCCCATTTTATTTCAAAAAGCCAATCTTTATCATCAAATGCTTTATCAAATGGTTTGGCTAGCATAGGTTTAATAAAACACTTGAGTTTTTTTTCGTGAGTTAAAGAATTAAAATTTCTGAATCTTTTTTCTGAAGTTATAATTTCTTTTTTTTGTTTGTTTTTAGGCTTTTTTTTTCCTCGAGGAATTTAGTGACTAAGGATTTTGGTGAGGTATTATCTTCAGCATGATAAGGGCTTTCTGCAAACTCGTCTTTATGTTTGATGAGTAACCATGCATTGTCTTCAGTATTTTTCATTTTAACCAAAGCAAATTCCCCTTTTAGTTTTTTACCGTGAAGAATAAATTTTAAAGAGCCTGCATGTAATTCTTTTAACAATTCTTTCTCATCAGAAATCTTAGGATTTTCTTCCAAAGGCTCATAAGTTCCGCTGTCCCAGACTTCCACTTGTCCGGCACCATAATTTCCTTCAGGAATATTCCCTTCAAAATCCTTATAATCATAAGGGTGATCTTCTACCATCATTGCTAAACGCTTATCCAGAGGATCTAATGAAGGCCCTTTTGGAACAGCCCAGCTTTTTAAAACGCCTTCCATTTCCAGTCGGAAATCGTAGTGAAGTCGTGTAGCAGCATGCCTTTGAACAACGAAGATCAGTTTATTCTTACTTTTTTTCGTTGTTCCTTTAGGTTCACTGGTTTCATTGAACTTACGTTTATGTTGATAATCTTTGAGAGCCATTATGATGCGGATTTGGATTTTGAGGTGTTCAGACTGGCTTTTAACTGAGCCATAAGGTCAATCACTTTACCTTCTTTTACAACAGCAGCCTTTTTGGTTTTAATATTTTTACCTTTTGCTTTCTGCTTGATGATTTTCAGAAGTTCATCAGAGTAGGTATCTTTATACATTGTGGGATCAAAATCCTGAGAAAGCTGTTTAATAAGGCTCACTGCCATTTTCAGCTCTGCAGGTTTGGGTGCTTTATGAGCAGGGATTTTTAAATCTGTATAATTTCTTATTTCCTGATCAAATCTCAGACGGTTTAGAACCAATATGTCATCATTGTAAGGGCGTATCATTCCGATCGCTTCACTTTCACGAAGAACAAAAGTTCCGACTCCTACCATTCCTGTTTCTTTGAGGGCTTTTAACAGAAGTCTATAAGCGCTTTCACCGTTCTTCTGGGGTTCCAGATAATAAGGCGTTTCAAAATAGATACTGTCTACTTCTTTCTCTTTTACAAATTGATCAATGGAAAGTATTTTTGTCTTTTCAGGACTTGCCGCTTCATAATCCTGTTCATCAAGAACAATATATTTATCATCCATGAGATAGCCTTTGACAATGTTTTCCCATTTTACTTCTTTCCCTGTATTTTCATTGACTCTTTTAAACCGGATATTGGAAAAATCAGATTTGTCGAGCATATCAAGGTCCAGTTTGCTGGTCTCCGTTGCTGAGTAAATTTTAACAGGGATATTTACTAAACCGAAGCCAATAGCGCCATTCCAGATTGCTTTCATTGTCTTACGTTTTTAAAAATCAAGCAATTAGCATGCCGATGGAAAGGTGTGTGGTATCTGTTTGAAGCTTTTTACCAAATGACAATTGTTTTTACATTCTACTTTTATACCTTTATATTTCCGCAATCTGTGGATAAATATAATATGGAAGAACTTTTTAATTACATCAAGAAATTTGGATTATTGAATGCACAGGATGAGCTTCTGATTACAGAAGGAATTCAGAAAACCTCTGTAAAGAAAGGTGAGATTTTCGTAGAGGCAGGAAAAGTAAGCCAAAAAATTGCTTTTGTAAAGGAAGGAGTCTTTCGGTCTTTGTATTATAATAAAGAAGGAGATGATTTTACCCGCTATTTTATTTATGAAGGTAGATTTATTGGAGATTTTCAAGGGTTTACCGATCAGTTGCCTGCTCATGAATATATAGAAGCAATTACGGATGCTGTTTTACTTGTTATTGACCTTAACCATTTTAAAATATTAGAAGAAAAGATCGCGATATGGCCAGTGCTATTTGCCAGAATTCATGGATTCGTTGCGGAGAACAAACTTAAAGTGGCAAGTATTATGCTGAATCAGGATGCAAAATCCAGATATATTCATTTTCTCAATCATTATCCGGGGCTTGCCAACAGGGTTCCACAATCTATGTTGGCCTCTTATCTTGGAGTGACCCCTTCATCATTGAGCAGAATCAGGAGAACCATCAATGAGTAATGAGTAATGCGGCCTTCTCATAATAAATATGAGTCTAAAGATTAAAATAGAATGTCAATAGATTTTATTATTAATATATTAAACGTACGAATTGCAAACATTCAATAGGAACGGGCTAAAGCCCGTTCTGTCATTTAAAGATCTTCCACTGGCTTTAGCCAAAACCTATTATAAAAACCCTAAAAATAGAAACGGTTCCAGACTCCGGCTTCAATTCACAGGTATATAATATATCATATATTCTTGCAAAACACGTTTTTGCCAAATGGCAATGGCCTCTCTTTCAAACTGTCATAGCTTTGTCCTATAAAAAAATAATGATATGGATATTGTATTAGGACTTCAATGGGGAGATGAGGGAAAAGGAAAGTTTATTGATCTTATCAGCGAAAATTATGATATTACAGCCCGTTTCAACGGAGGCTCGAATGCTGGACATAGCATTGAAAGAAACGGAAAGAGAATTACGCTTAAAATGATTCCTTCAGGTATTTTTATGCAGGATGTACAGAACGTTATTGGGACAGGAACTGTTCTGGATCCTATAAGTTTTAAAAATGAAATTCTTAATCTAAAGAAGTTTGACGAAACTCTTCAGCCGGAGAAAAATCTGATTATTTCTAAAAAAGCTCATTTAGTATTACCTACCTACAAGTTGATGGATATTTTCATGGAAGAAAGTCCGGCTTATACCACTATTGGGACAACAAAAAATGGAATTGCTCAGGCGTATTCCAACAAAATTTTAAGACAAAACGTAAGAATAGGAGATATGTATACTCCGGATTTTAAGGAGAGAGTAGAACGTATTTTAGAAAGAGATTACAGCTTTTTGGCAGGGGAGGATATGGTTTTGCCATCTTTGGAAGCAATTAGCAAAGAGTTCTTTGAAGCGGTGGAGTTTTTAAAACAATTCAAATGTATAGAAACAGAATTATTCCTGAACAAAGCTTTAGCTGAGGGAAAGACAATATTAGGTGAAGGGTCTCAGGCAACATTATTGGATATTGACCATGGTACTTATCCTTATGTAACTTCTTCTTCCACTATTGCATCAGGAGCTTGCAGTGGATTGGGTATTTCTCCTAAGAAATCGGTGAGATCTATGGTATTGCCAAAGCGTACTGTACAAGAGTAGGGAACGGCATATTTCCCACGGAGCTTTTTGATGAAATGGGTGAAGAAATCAGAATAAAAGGCAATGAGTTTGGTTCCAACACAGGACGCCCAAGAAGAACAGGTTGGCTGGATCTTGCTGCCTTACGATATGCGGTAATGATTAACGGAGTTACCCAATTGGTACTGACTAAAGCAGATGTTCTAAGTGGTTTGAAATCAGTGGCCGTTTGTACTCATTACGAAATGGAAGATGGAACTGTTGAAACTACCGCAGCTACGCTTCCTGAAATGCTAAGCCGGTATTCAAGTGGTTAGCCGGATGGAATGCTAATTTTTCAGTGATTAAGGATCCTTCTGCACTTCCACAGGAATTGATGAACTTCCTTTCCTTTTTAGAGCAAGAAATAGGAGTCCCGGTAACGTACCTTTCTACAGGGCCGGGAAGAGAAGAAATTTTAAAGATGAAATAAGTTGATACAAAACAAAAGCGGGATTATTTCCTGCTTTTGTTTTGTATTTCCCAGTTCTGTAAGAATTCAAGATCAATATAATAATTGTTGGGAATGTATTTATCAAAATAGATTTTGGTGGATGAATGCTTGTCAATAATTTCTTTTAAAGTTATTTTGTCAATATTGGTATAAGCGGTAAGGAGTATGGAAGTATTATCATTGATATATTCAACAGTCATTTTTGTTTTTACAAATTCAATATCAATTTTGTTATAAAAGATATTCACATAATCATTTTGATCTTTACCCACTCCAAAAACAAAACTTTCTACTACAGCCTTACTGAGATCTATTGTGGCGGAGATCTTATATCTTTTAATGTCATCAACGATGAGGTTTCTATTGAAATCCTTTAAAGAAAAGCCTTCTTCCTCTTCGTTGCTGCCTTTTGTAAAAATATAAAAATAGACAAGAGCCAAAATAGAAAGCCCACCCATGAAGTATTCAACTTTAAAAGATTCTGTTCTATGTGTTCCTTTTATTTTTCCGCCCATCCCGTGCATGAACATGAATAGCCCAACTAAGCCGGCAATAGTAATAGGGATTTCCCAAATTTTGAGTTTTCGCTTTTTGCTCATTAATGTAAGGTGAATTTATTTGAACAGGTTAATAAGGTTTTCTTATACTGTCATTTTTAAATCTGATCAAATGGTTTTCATTAAAGAAATTATAACCCAGATCAAGCGTTTTGAATGTTTTATCTTCTAATTGGATCTTAAATATTTTACCATCAGTATTGATGCTGCGTTCGTATAAATAGAAGTTTTTATAATCTTCACTGGTGGGAATAGGAAGTCGATATTTTCCGGTAAAAGGAAGGTTTCCTGAATATGGACTGATTGTTTTAGCTTTTAATAATTCACTTGATAAATAGAATTTTTCAGATGCTTTTAGGGAAATTCTTTTTGTTTCGGATCTAAAATTATAAATAGAAAGAGGATCAATACTGAGAGTCTGTAATGGTATATTCTGATAAAGATAGCTGATATTTCTGATCAGTCTTCGTAATTCAAAAGGGGACTGTTCCCCGTAATCATATACTGTTTTTAATATTTTTCCTTTTGAAATAAAAGTAATGGTTGAAGAAGCCTGATCTGTTATGTATGCTGAATAATTTGGTTTTAAAGAATAGAAATCAATGTATTTTATTTCATCAAAAATCTCTTTTGTAATTTGGGAGGAAACTTTCGAGCTGAAAAATCCATTTTTAAGATTATAGGAATCTCCATAGAACAAAAAATTTCCCTGTGTATCTATCACTGTTGAATTGATAGGGCAATTGCCAAAGCAAGCTGATTTTGAAACGATAATTTTATCAATTTGCGGATTCAGGTTCTCATAGGCCTTGCTTTTAAAAGGAATTAAGGTTGTTAATTTTTTTTTCTTAGTCTCTAAAATAATCTTATTCTTACCTAGTTCCACAATTTTTTGAGACTCAAATTTTTTCTTGATGGGATTAAAAACAAGGAGAGAATCACCTTTTATTTTAAATCGTGTGTTTTCTCCATAGTATCGAACGGAATCCTGATCAAAATTGAACATTCCGTTTTTGTAGGTGTAAGTGCCATCACCTTTAAAAATAATAATCTGGGGATCTCGTTGAAAAGGGGATGGTGGTTCGTCATCTTGCTTTTCCTCAATAACCCATTCACCTGTTAATTCCTTTTTCTCAAAGGAATGGCAGGAAGAAATCAGCAAAATCAATAAAATAAATGGAATTAGTTTTTTCATAATAAAAAAGCGGGGCAAATACCCCGCTTTAAATTTATGCTTTTAAATCTAATTTTAACTCTAACTCATCGAGCTGTGCATCCGCAATGGAAGCCGGCGCATCAATCATCACATCACGCCCTGAATTGTTCTTAGGGAATGCGATATAATCTCTGATTACTTCATTACCATCCAGAATAGCTACCAAACGGTCAAATCCGAATGCTAAACCTCCATGTGGTGGTGCTCCATACTTAAACGCGTTCATTAAGAATCCAAACTGAGCTTCTGCTTCTTCTTTTGAGAATCCTAACAGGTCAAACATTTTAGATTGAAGATCTCTGTCGAAAATTCTGATAGATCCACCTCCGATTTCGTTTCCGTTAAGTACCATATCGTAAGCGTTGGCTCTTGCTTTTCCTGGATCTGTTTCCAATAAGTGAATATCTTCTGGTTTTGGAGATGTGAAAGGGTGGTGCATTGCATGGTATCTTTCAGTATCTTCATCCCATTCTAATAAAGGGAAGTCTACAACCCAAAGTGGTGCAAATACGTTTCCTTTTCTTAATCCCAAACGGTTACCAAGCTCCATTCTTAATGCAGAAAGCTGAGCTCTTACCTTGTTTTCATTTCCGGAAAGAATTAACATTAAGTCACCTTCTTTAGCTCCGAATTTTTCAATGATCTTCGCTAAATCTTCTTCGTTGTAGAATTTATTTACTGATGAGGTTTTTACTCCGTCATTCTGGAATTTAGCCCAAACCATGCCAGAAGCTCCGATCTGTGGACGTTTTACCCAATCCACAAGCTCATCAATCTGCTTTCTTGTATAATCTGCACATCCTTCTACATTGATTCCGACAACCAATTCAGCTTCATCAAATATTTTAAAGTCTTTTCCTTTTACAAGTTCGTTAAGCTCTACGAATTCCATCCCGAAACGGATATCCGGTTTATCATTTCCGTATTTTCTCATTGCATCAGCAAATGTCATTCTTGGGAAATCACCGAATTCCTGACCTGTAATATCTTTAATAAGAGTTTTAGTCATTCCTTCGAACACATTCATGACATCTTCCTGCTCTACAAAAGCCATTTCACAGTCGATCTGTGTAAATTCCGGCTGTCTGTCTGCTCTTAAATCCTCATCACGGAAACATTTTACGATCTGGAAATATTTATCCATTCCACCTACCATCAAAAGCTGTTTGAAAGTCTGTGGCGACTGTGGTAATGCATAAAACTGTCCCGGGTTCATTCTGCTTGGTACAACGAAGTCTCTGGCTCCTTCCGGAGTAGACTTGATCAGAACTGGAGTTTCCACTTCAATGAAACCTTCATCAGACAAATAATTTCTTACTTTCTGAGCCATTTTGTGGCGGAAGATCAATTTATCTTTTACCGGATTTCTTCTGATATCCAGGTAACGATATTTCATTCTTAATTCTTCTCCACCATCAGTTTCATCCTCAATGGTGAAAGGTGGAAGTTGAGAATCATTTAAGATCGTTAGTTTTTCAACTAAAATTTCAATTTCTCCTGTAGGAATATTAGGATTTTTACTTACTCTCTCAATTACTTTTCCGGTAGCCTGAATCACAAATTCACGGCCTAACTTTTTAGCCTCTTCCATCAGTTGTGCAGAAGAACGCTCCTGGTCAAGTACCAGCTGGGTAATTCCGTAACGATCTCGAAGATCTACCCAAATCATAAATCCTTTATCACGGATAGTCTGTACCCATCCAGATAGTGTAACTTCTTCATTCAGATTTTTCAGAGATAGCTCTCCGTTGGTGTGTGATCGAAACATAATTATTTGTTTAAAGTTCAATGTTTAGAAACGGTCTCAAAAGTTGTTAAAATTGATTTTTGCCATTCTGATCTTGCTGAATAATCTCTAAAAATCAAATACTTAAGATTCTTTACTGTATTTCATTTCGTTCAGAATGAGACTTTTGATATTGCCGCTTTTTTTTCGTTGGCAAAGATAAGATTTTTGCAGGTTTTATAAATAAAAAAACTTCGGATTAATTTTTATTGCCAATTGCTAAGACTTTCTAACAAACAGATTTGTATTTTTGAAGCGATCTAAATTAGAACAAGAGAAATGACTAAATATATTGACTTTTTTAAAAAAGCCTTTAGTGGAGAAGAAACGGATTTTACCAAGGTAAATATCAGAAGTGCGGTGCTCCTTCTTGCCATTCCGATGATGTTGGAAATGGCAATGGAATCTGTGTTTGCACTGGTTGATCTCTATTTTGTGGGGCATCTTAAAGAGAGTGGTTACGCAATTCAGACGGTTGGCCTTACAGAATCTGTCCTTTCTGTAATGTATTCCATTGCCATTGGAATGAGTATGGCGGCAACAGCGATGGTAGCCAGAAGAATCGGGGAAAAGAATCCGGAACAGGCTTCCCGTAGTGCAGCGCAGGTGTTGTTGGTTTCATTTGCGATAACACTTGTTCTAAGTATTTTAGGGGTTGTATATGCCGAAGAAATTCTGATCTTAATGGGATCAAAACCGGAAGCTGCGGCTTATGGAAAGGATTTTACAAGAATTATGATGGGAAGCAGTACTATCATTATGCTTTTATTCCTGATCAACGGAATCTTTAGAGGAGCAGGGAACGCGATGATTGCGATGAAAAGTTTATGGATTGCCAATATCGCCAATATTATTCTTTGCCCTATCCTGATTAAAGGCCTAGGCCCAATTCCAGCCATGGGTCTTACAGGAGCAGCATTGGCTACTACCATTGGACGAAGTATTGGAGTAATTTATCAACTGTATCATCTTTGGTGGCAGATACACAGATACGAATTAAACTTTCTTACTTTAAACCGAATTCAGAATTAATTAAATCTATCATAAAAATTGCTACTCCTGGGATCTTTCAGTTTGTGATCGCTTCATGCAGCTGGATCTTTCTTGCCGAACTGGTAGCCACTACAGGCGGTGAAAATGCCTCTGCGGGATATCAGACCGCTTTGAGATTAATGATGTTCTTTATGCTTCCTGCTTGGGGACTTAGTAATGCAGCATCTACGCTGGTAGGCCAGAATATGGGAGCTAATGAAATGTTGAGAGCCGAACAATCTGTCATGAAAACAGTAAAATATAATGTGATTTTCATGGTAATTGTAAGCTTAATATTTGTTTTTTTTGGTAATTTCTTAGTAAGTTTCTTTACCCAGGACGCAGAAATTAAGAATTTTGCTAAAAATGCGCTCCATATCATGAGTATCGGCTTTATTTTCTATGGAGTGGGAATGGTGATGATCAATGCTTTCAATGGAGCAGGAGATACCTGGACGCCCACTTGGGTGAATCTTTTTGGATTCTGGCTGTTTCAGATTCCTTTAGCTTATTTTCTTTCCAGGCATTTGGAGATGGGGCCAAAAGGGGTATTTATTTCTATTCCGGCTGCAGAAACTTTGATTACTATAGTTGCTTTTATCCTGTTTAGAAAAGGGAAATGGAAGACGGTTAAGGTATAATGATGGTAAGCAGGATGTTTATGAAAGTTAAGATGCAGATTACCAATTTTTTATAATAGATTTATGAGAGGAGAATATCCAATTAAGGACTGGGAGAACTTCCATATTCCAGCCTCCATCTTCCTTTCTTATAAAACTTTAACTGCTTAGATAATTGGATATTAATCAAGTATTTCCTAAATTCGTAATAACAACAAACACTTTATTACTATGGGAAAAGGAGACAAAAAATCAAGAAGAGGTAAGATCAATTCCGGAAATTATGGAAAAAGAAGACCTAGGAAAGCTTCAAAATCTTTTGTAGCATCCGAAGAAAAATCTAAGAAGTAATAACAATAAAAAAGACCGGAGAAATTTTTTCCGGTCTTTTTCTATGACAAATTAAATTAATTATTTTCCAAAAATATTTCCAAGGATACTTCCTAATCCGCCGCCTTGCTGCTGCTGGTTGTTTCCACCACCACCAAGTACGCTTCCTAGAATGTCGTTCAGTGGGTTTCCTCCTGACTGGGATTGTCCACCTCCTAACACACTTCCAAGAATATCATTTAAAGGACTGGATTGTTGTGTTTGCGCCTGATTGGAAGCATTTCCTAAGATTCCTCCTAAAAGATCTCCTAAACCTCCTGCACCTACGTTGCTTTGTTGCTTTTGCTGACCAATGTATCCCATTACAACTGGCGCCAACATTGCAAGAATAGGGCCTATCTTATCAATTGAAATTCCTGTATTTTGTGATAATTGATTTTCTACGGTACTCTTTTGTCCCCCAAAGATATGATCAAGGATAGATCCACCTTCAGCCTGTCTTGATTCAATCTGTGAAGGATCGTTTAAAATGCTTCCGTTGTGATCTTTATCTAAGGCAGAATTGAGTGCCTCAGCTTCTTTAGTATCCTGAGATTTATTTCTAAGATAAGAAATGATAAGAGGTGTAGCTACTGCTAATAAAGCAATTACCTGGTTCTATTGATTCCGAATTTATTTTCGGCTTGTTCAGCAACCTGGTTGCTTGTGTTCCCTGTAAGTAGGTCGATTAAGCTCATTTTTTGTGTTTGTTAAAGTATTAATTGACTCAAAGTTATCAAAAAATATGCCTCACAAAATATTTAGGATTCATAATTATTGTTAAAGTTTTCTGATCTCTTCTTCCGTATATCCCTTGCTCTTTAATACTCTTATATATTCTTTGGCACTTACCGTCATCCAGCTAATAGGTTCCGGTGCTGTTTTATGATCAACCGTGAATTCCAAAATTCCTACATTGTCATTCATCCATGGAACTAAGTAATAGTTCATCCCGCCTTTATACTTTTTGAAAGCATCAGCCTCTCTGCCTTTTTCTGTAAGTAATACCGCATGATAGGCAAAAACATAGCCTAAAGGAATCAGCAGACATACCCAAGAAAACTTTTTAAATGAAACATATTTTACCGAAGAAAGTCCATATCCAATAGACAATGCAAAAATAATGTTGAATGGAAGGAAAAATACATAATTATCAGAAACAAGATAGAATGTAGAGAATCCATACACCAATAACGCGGCAATAAAAAAGACATAAAACATTTTTTGGTTAGCTTTATAGAGTAACCCCATTCCCACTATTCCGAAAAATATAAAAATATTGAAGTTGTAAATAAGATATACAAAAGACTGGAAAAAATCTTTTACCAATTGCATGGGGGTCTGTTTCAGAGAATCTTCTACCCATGTTCCCTGATCGGAAGAATAAAAAGATTTAAATGGTAAACCTTGAGACATATTCAGAATAAACAATGATGAAAATAACACTGCAAAAAGAATAAACGAAGGATATACATATTTTTTTTCCTGTCTGAAATAGAATAAGAAAAGCAGTAGAGCAGGGATTAATAAAATATTCTGGATATGTACCCAGAGAGCGATTCCCAAAAATAAACTGCTCAGTATAATGTGAATATTTTTCTTCTCAATAAAAACCTTAACCATGGAAAGAAAGAAGAGACTTACCCATAGAGAATTATAAGTATACACTTCTACAATTTCAGCATTTCTCCAGAAAGAAAAGCTGAAGCCGAATACAAATGCTGCGGTAATAGCCGTCCATTGTATTTTCGTAATGGTTTTTACAATCAGATATACAATAGCAACTGTTATCGCACCGGAACTAACAACAAGAAGCCGACTGGCCTCAATCGCATGAAGACCGGTTAGGTTTTTAATAAAGATTCCCGTATTGGTATATAAAAAGTGGGAGGTTGCTGTAGCCGTGGTTTCAAACTCACCTTTTTCTACAGAAAGAACAAACCCTACACAATCGGCAAAGGGAATTTTGGTAAAACTCCCGATATAATAAATGACTAAAAAAATAAAAAATAAAGCTATTGCGGATAGAGATTGCTTCATTCTTAGTTTTTTACAATGGGTACATTAGAACATGCTTCTCCAAACATGAGAGACTTCACAAGAGGTTTTAGTTGTTCTACCAGTTCTATATAGGCATTTTCAGGAATTTCTTTATCCGAACAGCCCTTTACAAGAACTCTTTTCCCTCTCATATCTTCAAAATCATAGGTTTGAATAGCATTATGCATCAGAATAACTTCCAAATCCTCACGGTTTCCAAACACGATCTTTTTGGCTACATCAGTCAATTTAGCCGTAAGTACAAAATAAGCCCAAAGTGGGATAATAGTATCTACAGAATTGTAAATATAAATGTATGAATTTCTGTATTCTTCAACATCGATGGCTTCCACTTTTTCACGGAAATCTTTTTCCTTCAGAATCATCTCCTGGAAAAGGAAATCTTTAAGGTCAATACCTTTCCTTTCTCCCTTTGGAAGCAAAGTTGTAAGGTCAAAATTTACAAGGCCGCTTTCAGCAACTTTATTTCGGATTTCAAATTCTTCTGACATTTTTATCATTATCTTTGAACAAATTTACGAATTAAGATCAATATACATTTTAATTTGTTCTCTATCCTTACCATAGAAGCTGCCCATGATTTAAAGTAAAAGGTTGTTTTTGATGGTCATTAAAACAAATAAAGATTTCTGAGGAAATGAAATATTATATTATTGCAGGAGAAGCTTCCGGTGATCTTCATGGAAGCAATTTGATGAAAGCTCTTAAACAAAAGGATCCGAATGCGGAGTTTAGATTTTGGGGCGGTGACCTGATGAAAGCTCAGGGCGGAACATTGGTAAAACATTACCGTGATCTGGCTTTTATGGGGTTTCTGGAAGTGGTTATGAATCTGAGAACAATTTTAAATAATATTAAACTCTGTAAAGAAGATATTCTGAATAATAGACCGGATGTTTTAATTCTGGTAGATTATCCCGGTTTTAATTTGAGAATCGCTCGATTTGCCAAAGAATTGGGTATTAAAGTGATTTATTATATTTCACCACAACTTTGGGCGTGGAAAGAAGGAAGAGTAGAAATCATCAAAAAATATGTAGATGAAATGATGGTTATTCTTCCTTTTGAAGAAGATTTTTATAGGAAACATGGTGTTCATTCCCATTTTGTAGGCCATCCTTTGCTAGATGCCATTTCTGATTTAAAGGAGATCAATATGGGTGACTTTAAAAAAGAGCATGGGCTGAATGAGAAAGAGATCATTGCACTTTTACCGGGTTCCAGAAAGCAGGAAGTAGAGAAAATGCTTGAAATCATGCTTTCCGTAAGGCCACACTTTAAAGATTATCAATTTGTTATTGCCGGAGCTCCAAGTCTTCCGAAAGAATTTTATCAGAACTATGTAGATGATAATGTACACTTTGTTTCAAACAAAACATATGATCTGCTGAGATGTTCCAAAGCAGCTTTGGTAACTTCCGGAACGGCTACTTTAGAAACTGCTTTGCTGAATATTCCTGAAGTGGTATGCTACCGTGGTAGTAAGATTTCTTATGCCATTGCCAAAAGACTTGTAAAAAATATCAATTATATTTCATTAGTCAATCTTATCATGGATAGGGAAGTAGTAAAAGAACTGATCCAAAATGATTTGAATACTAAAAATCTGGTAGACGAACTCAATAAAATTTTAGAAGGAGGGAAAAGAGAACAGGTTCTGAATGACTATAGTCTTTTGAGAGAAAAGCTAGGTGGTAAAGGGGCTAGTGATCATGCAGCTGAGATAATTTTAAAAGTCTGAGGCCAATCTCCGAGATCTTAATTCCTCATATACAATGAAACAAGTAAAGAATTTTCTTTTATTCTTAGTTTGTACATTTTTCTTTTCAAAAAGTTTTGCCCAAAAAGGTGAGGCATTGAGAGATAAAGTCCAAATCTTCTATTATGGCTGGTATGGTAATCAGAAAACAGATGGCAGCCTGCAGCACTGGAATCATGAAATTATTCCGCATTGGAGCAATCCTCAATGGAATAATCTTGGGAATCATAAAGGAGGTGACGATATTGGAGCCAATTTTTATCCGGAATTAGGCAATTACAGTTCCAATGATAAAACGATCATAGAAAAACACATGAAGATGATAAAAGATTCAGGTGTAGGCGTTGTGGTCGTAAGCTGGTTGGGAAAAGACTCTTTTACCGATAAAAGTTTGATACAGTATCTGGACATCGCAGACCGTTTCCATTTAAAAATAGCATTCCACATAGAACCGTTTTATAAATCGGTGACAGAACTTAGAGATCAGCTTTCTTATCTTGTGAAAACATATTCCGATCATCCCGCTTTTTACAAAAAGGATGGGAAGCCTTTGTACTATGTCTATGACAGCTATAAAATAGCTCCTGAGGAGTGGGCGAAGCTGCTTTCTAAAAATGGAGAGAAGAGTGTACGCAATACAGAATTAGATGGACTGTATATCGGTTTATGGGTAGAAAAAAATGATTCTGTCTTTTTCGATAAAGCTGGATTTGATGGTTTTTATACCTATTTTGCCAGTGAAGGATTCGTTTTTGGCAGCACAACTGCTAATTGGGATTTCATGGCTCAATATGCCAAAGAGCATCAGCTTATTTTTATCCCGTGTGTAGGGCCTGGTTATTCCGATACCAGAATCAGACCTTGGAATGAAGCGAATTTTAAAAGCAGGGAAAACGGTAAATACTATGAAAAAATGTTTGATGCAGCCATTAAAGTTCATCCACAATTTATAGGGATTACTTCTTTTAATGAATGGCATGAAGGAACTCAGATAGAACCTGCCATTCCTAAAAAGACTGGGGATTTTACCTACGAAAATTATGGAAAAGATCCATGGATGTATATCAAAGAAACCAAGCGTTTAGCGGATAAGTTTTTAAAAGGAAAGTAAAACTTTTTATGTAAACGTGATTTCATAGCAAAAATATAAGCGCCCTGTTAATCTCTTTGAAGATGGCAGGGTGTTTTATTTAGTAATTACAGTGATAGCAAGCGAATTTTCAATTTCTTATATTGAAAATGTAATTGATTGAAATTGAATAGAGAACCTTTGCTGATCTTGGCCATATGTTTTATTCTTGGAATTTTTTTTCAGGATAAGTTTACGTTGGAGAAAGGCTGGATATATGGAATTGTTGCTATTAATCTTGGAATTGTAATTTCTATTTTCTTTACTACTTATTTTTTGCATAAATCCAGAGTAATTTTAATGGGAATGTTGTTTTTGGGAATAGGATGTATTCTTCACTTTTATAATACTCTATCTCAAAAAAATAATCTTCCGACCCATAAAAAAGAAATTGTTGTTTTTAAAATTTCCCAGAAATTAAATTCAACAGAAAAATACAAGAAATATGAAGGGGTGGGGGAATGGGGAGGAATTAGTTTTAATTCTATCTTTTATATTCCCAAAAATAATGCAGAATTAGACTTTAAGCATTATTACAAAGCTGAAACCTATATTACACAACCCCAAAAACCTCAATATGATTTTCAATTCAATTATGCGCAATATCTGAAAAGAAGAAATATTGACCATCAGGCTTATATCTCAAACGAAATTTCTTCTACAGAAAGAAATGATTTGAGTTATAGGGATCAGATTAAACAGTATAGGCTCAATGTTTTGTGGAAAATCGACAACACGAAAATGTCTGAAACTACCAGAGCATTTTTGAAAGGAATTATCCTGGCAGACAGAACTGAAATGGATGCCACTACTGTTCAGGATTTCAACAGGTCTGGACTGGTTCATTTATTGGCTATTTCAGGAACTCATATTGTAATTATTTTTGGCCTTTTTTATTTTTTGATGATTCGTTTCATTCCATTGCAGTTTAGAAAATATGCGATTATTTTAAGTCTGATTTTTATTTGGTTGTTTGCCTTGTTTATTGGATTTGGGAACTCAGTGCTGAGGGCCTGTATCATGTTGACAGTGTATTTTATTTTTGTTATTCTGCAGAGAAAACCGGATTTATTACACTCGCTAGCTTTGTCAGTATTTATTATTTTAGTGTTTGATTCTCAGCAACTTTTTGATGTAGGATTCCAGCTTAGTTTTCTGGCTGTATTAGGAATATTTTGGTTGAATCAACCTCTTTTGAAGCTTTTTCCTAGACAGGATAATTATTTTAAAAAACTAATCTTTAATACGATCACAATATCCTTATCTGCACAATTGGCAACACTTCCATTGGTATTGTATTACTTTCATCAGTTTTCGTTGATTTCGATTATTGCCAATTTTATTATTGTTCCTTTTTCTGAAGTGATTATTGTGTTTTCATTTCTGATGACACTTCTTATTGCTTTGGGTATTGATTTTAGCTTTATTAATAAACTGTATGATGTTTCTATTCAGTTCCTTTTGAAGGGGATTCATTGGTTTGCTGGAGCAGATGCTGTATTGATCAAAAATATTCCAATGAATTTGATCGAAGTATTATCAGTATCAGTAATAGTATATTTACTGAGAGCCTTAATTTTAAAATTTTATTTTAAAAATTCCATGAATTTCATCATTGCTGTTTTGGCGTTTTTAATGATAAGAACTGGATTCAATGTCTTTGAAAATCAGAAGAAAGAAGTGCTTTTTCATGTTTTTAAAAAGAAGGAAATTATTTCAATAAAGAATGGGAGTAAAGCTTGCTTTTGGATTCAGGATATGACAGACAAGGAAAAAGTTTTACAATTTGTGGTTGAACCTTATTGTTCATCCAGAAGAATAGAGCATTTTGAAATAAGGCAAATTCCTTTTTCAACTAAAAAAATAGTTTTTGAGGATCAGGTTTATGATATGAAATAAAAAATTTTGATTTTTTGGTTTTTCTTTATTTATAACGCATAAAGCTCTTATTTAGAAAGATTACAAACTGTCTAATTGTGAGATTTCTCACTTTTCGATCTTGTTAACATTTCTTAATTTTGTGGGAAATTCAAATTTAAACTTATATGGCAGGTTTAACGAGTTCTACGATAGGTAGAAAATACGCTATGGCATTATCAGCTATGTTTTTGCTGATTTTTCTTATACTGCATTTGACAACCAATTTGTTATCAGTTCTAAACAGGGATGCATTCAATACAGCATCTGAGTTTATGGGCTATAATCCTTTTGTGCAGTTCTTAATGCAGCCTATTCTTGGTTTTGCAGTAATTTTCCATTTTGCGATGGGATTTGTGCTTGAAATCAAGAATAATAAAGCGCGTCCAGTAAAGTATGCATCAAACAATGCTGCTGTAAATTCTTCATGGATGTCCAGAAATATGATTATTTCCGGGGCAGTTGTGTTGGCTTTCTTGGCGCTTCACTTATATGATTTCTGGTTACATGAAATCAACTATAAGTATGTAGAGGGAATCGCTCCCGATTCAGAACGTTTCTGGCCGGAACTTCATGAGAAGTTTGCAGATTTATGGAGAGTAGCTCTATATGTGATCTCTTTTGTACTATTGGGCTTACACTTGGCTCACGGATTCCAGTCTTCATTCCAGTCTATTGGAGCAAGACATCCAAAATATACGCCCGTGATCAAGGCTTTCGGAACATGGTATTCTATCCTTATTCCGGCAGGATTTATCATCGTGGCAGTTTTTCATTTTATAACTCAATAATATCAATATACTAGTATGAGTAAATTAGATTCAAGAATTCCAGCGGGTCCTCTTAAAGACAAGTGGAAAAATCATAAAGATCATATGAACCTTGTTGCACCAAACAACAGAGATAAGATTGATATTATTGTTGTAGGTACAGGTTTGGCAGGAGGTTCTGCTGCAGCTACTTTAGCTGAGCAAGGATATAATGTAAAAGCATTCTGCTACCAGGATTCTCCAAGAAGAGCGCACTCTATTGCAGCTCAGGGAGGGATTAACGCAGCTAAAAATTACCAAGGAGATGGTGACTCTACCTACAGATTGTTCTACGATACCATCAAAGGTGGTGACTATAGAGCAAGAGAGGCTAACGTTTACAGATTAGCTGAAGTTTCTGCAAATATTATTGACCAGTGTGTTTCCCAAGGAGTTCCTTTCGGTAGAGATTACGGCGGTCAGTTAGATAACCGTTCATTTGGTGGGGTTCAGGTAAAAAGAACATTCTACGCAAAAGGACAAACAGGACAACAGTTATTATTAGGAGCATACTCTTCAATGAGCCGTCAAATCGGTAAAGGGAGAATCAAGATGTACAACCGTCATGAAATGCTAGACCTTGTAATTGTTGACGGAAAAGCAAGAGGAATTATCGCAAGAAACCTTGTAACAGGTGAAATCGAAAGACATTCAGCACACGCAGTTGTAATCGCTTCAGGAGGATACGGAAACGTATATTTCCTTTCTACCAACGCAATGGGATCAAACGTTTCTGCTGCTTGGAAGATCCACAAAAAAGGAGCTTATTTTGCAAACCCTTGCTATGTACAGATTCACCCGACTTGTATTCCGGTTCATGGAACTCAGCAGTCTAAATTAACTTTGATGTCTGAATCATTAAGAAACTCCGGAAGAATCTGGGTTCCTAAAAAGATTGAAGATTCAGTAGCCATCAGAGAAGGTAAATTAAGACCTGAAAACATTAAAGAAGAAGATAGAGATTACTATTTAGAAAGAAGATATCCTGCATTCGGTAACCTTGTACCGAGAGACGTTGCTTCAAGAGCAGCTAAAGAAAGATGTGATGCCGGATTCGGAATCGAGAATAATGATACTCAGGAAGGGGTATACCTTGATTTCTCTACAGAGATCATGAAAAAAGGTAAAGAAGCCGCTATCGAAAAACATATTCACAATCCTACAGAGCAGCAGCTTTATGACCTTGGTAAGAGCTGGGTTGAGGAGAAATACGGTAACTTATTCGTAATGTACGAAAAAATTACAGCTGATGATCCTTACAAAACTCCAATGAAGATCTATCCTGCAGTTCACTATACAATGGGTGGTGTATGGGTTGATTATAACCTTCAGTCTACCATCCCTGGATGTTTCGTAATTGGTGAAGCTAACTTTTCAGATCACGGAGCTAACAGACTTGGTGCATCTGCATTGATGCAAGGTCTTGCAGACGGATATTTCGTATTGCCTTATACGATCGCAGATTACCTTTCTGCAGATATCAGAACAGGAGAAATTCCTACCTCTTCAGCAGCGTTTGACGAAGCCGAAAAAGGAATTAAAGATAAAGTTGATTTCTTCATTAATAATAAAGGAACTCACTCAGTAGACCACTTCCACAAGAAACTAGGACACATCATGTGGAATAAAGTAGGAATGGGAAGAACTCCTGAAGGATTGAAAGAAGCAATCAAAGAAATTGAAGAAGTAAGAAACGACTTCTGGAAGAACGTAAAAGTACCTGGAGAAGGTGATGGAATGAACACTGAGCTTGAAAAAGCATTCAGAGTAGCAGACTTCCTTGAACTAGGACAGCTAATGGCTATCGATGCGTTAAACAGAGAAGAATCTTGTGGTGGTCATTTCCGTTGGGATCACGCTACTCCGGATGGAGAAGCGGAAAGAGACGACGTAAATTTCAAATACGTCGGAGCTTGGGAATATCAGGGAGAAAATATCAATGCGGAAGTATTGCATAAAGAAGAACTGATATATGACAACATCGAGGTTAAACTAGAAGTTATAAATAATCTCCAACCTATAAATATAACATTATGAGTGCAAAAAAAGGCTTACATCTTACGCTGAAAATTTGGAGACAGAAAAATAGTAAAACTAAAGGTCAGTTTGAGACCTACAAAATATCAGATGTATCTACAGACTCTTCATTTTTGGAGATGTTGGATATTCTGAACGAAAACTTAATTAACGAAGGAAAAGAACCTATCGCTTTCGATCACGACTGTCGTGAAGGGATCTGCGGAATGTGTTCTCTTTACATCAACGGTAGAGCTCATGGTCCTGATACAGGTATTACTACTTGTCAGCTTCACATGAGAATGTTCAAAGATGGAGAGACTATCGTTATTGAACCTTGGAGAAGTGCTGCTTTCCCTGTTATCAAAGACTTGATGGTAGACAGAAGCGCATTCGACAGAGTAATGGCAGCAGGTGGTTTCATCTCTGTAAATACTTCAGGAAATACATTGGATGCTAACGCTATTCCTGTTCCTAAAGAAGATGCAGACAAGGCAATGGATGCTGCTGCTTGTATCGGATGTGGAGCTTGTGTAGCAACATGTAAAAAAAACGGATCAGCAATGCTGTTTGTAGGAGCTAAGGTTTCTCAGTATGCATTACTTCCTCAAGGTAGAGTAGAAGCTAAGAGAAGAGTTCTGAACATGGTGAAAGCTATGGACGAAGAAGGATTCGGAAACTGTTCAAACACTGGTGCTTGTGAAATTGAATGCCCTAAAGGTATTTCTCTTGAGAATATCGCAAGAATGAACAGAGAATATATGTCTGCTCTTGTAGATCAAGGATAGAATTGATTCAAAATACTTAAAAATCGCCCTCGTTTCGGGGGCGATTTTTTTTATATTAGTATTTTAGTTGTTAAAGTTTGTTAACTTATTGACAGATCTTAGGTTTACTTTGCCGAATAAGTATATATTTGGAGGGCAGTTGAATGATCTGAAAAGCTTATCATTTCAGTTGCTTTTTGCCCCTGAAAAATTGAGAGATAAAGTAATTGAAATGTCCCTTTTTATCGGTGGTAATAAAATTTTTAAAAAAAATAATCAGTGTGAATTAACATGCCCTAAAAAGCGTATTTTTGTGTAATATTAAAAATTGAAATGAAAAAATATCTTTTATTGTTTATCATCGCGATTTTCGTGATGTCTTGTTCAAAAAAAGTAGAAGTAAAAGGGAAAATTACAGGAAGCTCACCATTAGAAAGAATCGAATTTGTAGAAGCTTCTGGAGTAGGAACCTTGCCTTTAATTAATATTGGTCTGGATAAAGATGGAAACTTTTCAGGAAGCTTTGATGCTCCTAAAGACGGAATGTATGTTATCAATTATGCCAGCAAACAAAACTTAATCTATCTTGAAGGAGGACAAAAAGTAAATATCTCAGGAAATGCATTAACATTCCCTAATGAATATGTGATTACCGGAGATGCTAAAAAGAATAATGATTTCCTTACAGCAACCCAAAAATTCTTGGGAGACTATGGTAATAAAGTTAACTTAAGACAGTTAATGGCTGGCGATGAAGCTGCATTTGTTAAAGGGATGCAAAAAGTAGAATCGGATATCAATAAGAATGTTGATGATCTTGCAGCTAAAAATAACCCTAGTAAAGCCCTTTTAGACTGGAAGAAAAACGATGTTAAAGTAACGATCCTTAATCTTCTTGCTAATTATGAAATGTCACACGGAGCAATGTCTGGTAATCCTTCTTATAAGCCTTCTAAAGCTTTGACGGATTATGAAACTAAACTTGACAGTGATAAAGACGCAATGGTGAAAACTATTCCGCTTTACAGACAATATCTTCTTGTAAAAATGACTCCGGATTTCCAAAAATATGCGGAAGCGAACAGTAAAAATAAAACTGGAATCACTACTTCAGAAATGTTTGCTAAATATCTGAGCACTAAAAAAGATATCTCTCAAACAGCAAAAGACTACCTTTTAGCATTTGTAATGGCTCAGGCAGATATTCACCCAACCTCTCCAACTGCTAATATTGATAAGATCAAGAAACTTATTGATACAGATATCAAAGATGCTACGATCAAAAGTGATCTGTTAAAAATGCAGATGGCAATTACAGGTCTTAAGATTGGTGAAGTTGCTCCTGAAGCTGCTCTGATAAAACAAGACGGAAAAGCATACAAGCTTTCTGAAAACAAAGGAAAACCTTATATGGTATTCTTCTACGCTTCATGGAATCCTTATATCGGTGAAGCTACAATGCCGGTTTTAAAAGAAGTTGTAAATTTCTACAAGTCTAAAATGAACTTTGTTTTTGTAAATGTAGATGATACAAAAGATCAGTTTATTAAAACAAGCAATTCTTTATTAAAAGGAATTCCAGGAGTAAACGTTTACGGAGAAAAAGGAATGGAATCTGACATCGCTAAAAAATACGGAGTATATGGATTCAAGTTGCCTTGCTTTGTAATTGTGGATAAAGATGGAAAAATTGCCAGCAGATCATTTGTAAATCTTGGTGAGCAGGAATTAGTAACCATTTTGGATAAACTTACAGGGCTTTCAGCTCCAAGAGTAGACCCGAATGCACAAATGCAGCCTCAATTACAGGTTGATCCTACTGCACCGCAGCCTGCAAATCCTCAACCTGCACCTACAAAATAATAAACTTTAATATAGATCAGAACCTTATCTTCGGATAAGGTTTTTTTTATTGTATTTTTGCAAAGTGAAACTTTTGAAGTTTCGATTAGGAAAATAGAAAATTTTAGAATGAGTAGAAAGAATAAGAAAAATTTAGTTCTTGAAAATATAAAGCTGTTGAATGCCGGAGCAAAAGGTGTGGCAATTGGTAAAACAGAAGATGGTAAAACAGTATTAGTTTCGGGAGCAATTCCAGGTGATATTGTAAATGTTAGAGTGAAAAAAGCCAAGTCCAAATATTATGAAGGTGAAGCTGTAGAAGTACTGGAAAAGTCTCCTTTCAGAACAGAACCAAAATGTATTCACTTTGGAACTTGTGGTGGATGTAAATGGCAAAATATGAGCTACGAAAAGCAGCTTGATTTTAAACAGGAAGAAGTCTATAATAATATTAAAAGAATTGGTGGGATCGAGGATTTTGAAACCCTATCCATTCTGGGCTCTAAAGAACAGTATTTTTATAGAAATAAAATGGAGTTTTCTTTCTCCAATGCGAGATGGCTTACCCAATACGAGATCAGCTCTGAAGAAAACTTTGGAAGCAAAGATGCTCTAGGTTTCCATATTCCGGGAATGTGGAGTAAGATCTTAGATCTTAAAGAATGTTTTCTACAGGAAGACCCTTCCAATGCAATCCGATTAGCGGTGAAGAAATATGCTGTTGACAACGGATTAGACTTCTTTGATGTAAGAAATCATGAAGGATTCCTGAGAACGTTGATGATGAGACAAAACTCTAAAGGAGAGTGGATGGTATTATTCCAGCTTTTTAGAGAAGAAAAAGAAAATAGAGAAAAACTTTTTGCATTTATATTAGAGAAGTTTCCGCAAATTAAGACATTGGTGTATGCTATTAATCCAAAGGCCAATGACTCTATTTATGATCTGGATATCAACATCTATTTTGGAGAAGGATATTTAATGGAAGAAATGGATGGACTGAAATTTAAAATCGGGCCTAAATCATTCTTCCAGACCAACTATAAGCAAGCCCTGGAATTATACAGAAAAACACTTGAATTTGCAGATCTGAAAGGAGATGAAGTAGTGTACGATTTATATACAGGAACAGGAACCATTGCTCAGTATGTGGCAAGAAATGCAAAACAGGTTATCGGAATAGAATCTGTTCAGGAAGCAATTGATGCAGCCATTGAACATGCTGAATTAAATGGCCTTACCAATACAACGTTCTATTGTGGAGATATGAAAAATGTCTTTAACGACGAGTTTATGGAGAACCATCCTAAAGCAGATGTGTTGATTACAGATCCACCAAGAGATGGAATGCACCAAAAAGTAGTTGAGCAAATCTTGAAGTTGGCTCCTGAAAAAGTAGTGTATGTAAGCTGTAATTCAGCTACGCAGGCAAGAGACTTAGCATTGATGAAAGAACACTATACTGTAGTAAAAATATTACCGGTAGATATGTTCCCACAAACTCATCACGTAGAAAATATAGCATTGCTGATTAAAAAATAATTTAATTAAATTTGAGCTCAAATCTTAATATGAAGTATTTTAAATTTCTCCTAATGCTCTGCCTGGTAGGAATGTTCTTTTCATGCGGTAGTGATGATGATATCTGTGAAAGCGGTGAAGGAACTCCAAGAATGAGAGTCTCTTTCAGAGCAGCAGGATCAGATAAAGCAAAAACTCTTGATTCGCTATCTGTTGCGGTAGATTATGGCTCAGGAAAAGTGGATCTGGGATGGCAGAAGAATATCGATTTTAGACTTATTCCTTTGAGGGTGGATGATTCTCCTTATACCGATATTTATTTTAAAATATCTACCAAAGGTAAAGAATCCAAAGTAAGAATGACCTATACTACAAAATCAGTGTATGTATCTCCTGGATGCGGTGCCAAAAAAACGTATGAAAATTTAAGCTCAGAATTAATAACTCCTGATCCTGTTCAAAGCCTGGAAAACGGACAAAATCAAATATTGAATGAAGACAAGACTAATCTTTACCTTCTTTTTTAGCCTGTTCGGAATCCTAATCTGGGCACAGGAGAAAAAGAAAGAAGAAGTGAAAAAGACCCATTGGAAATATAAACCAAATTTTACAGTTGGACTTGATGTTTTGAATACCGGAGTTGGTTTTTTTTCAGACAGAAAACTATATCAGGGATTTATTTCCTCAAAAATTAATGGGAATGTTCATGCTATTGCCGAAGCAGGTTTTGAGAAAAACATCTATCAAAAAAATGGGTATGATGCTAAAGTAAATGGTCCTTTTGTTAAACTGGGAGCATTCTATATGCTGGCCAAGGATAAAGAAAATGAATTCAATGGATTCTATGCAGGAGGCAAAGTAGCGGGATCATTTTATAACCAAGAATATATGGCTATCCCTGTTCGTGGATATGGTGGAAGTAATTCTTCAGTATCCTTTCCTTCTTCATCACAATCCTCATTCTGGTTAGAAGGTACTTTGGGAGGAAGAGTACAGTTATTTGAATCCAACTTTTATATTGATGTGAATCTTCAGCCTCGTTATTTGGCATACACTTCCAAACAGGATGATATCTCTCCGATGATCATTCCGGGATTTGGAAAAAGCTCTTCAAAATTTAATATGGGATTTGCATGGAATATAGCCTATAAGTTTTAATATACTTATATAAAAAATCATTTATTATATCAATAAGCCCAGGGAAATTTCCCTGGGCTTATTGTTTTATGATATCGTCTGGTATGACTTAATAAAAGAATAGCTCATATAAAATAGATGGAGAGCAGTATTGCTTCGGAATTTACTTTTTGTTATCAACGATATCGTAAATATTGTGAAATTTTATCGTTGAAAATGTTTTGGATTGATAGTCTTACAGATTAAAATGTAAAAAAAACAGATTGATAATAATACTATAAATAAGTCTTGATCGTTAAGAGTAAATGGTAGTATTGTTGTAAAATGTAATAATGTTTTATATGGTTTTAATTTAACTAAAAACTAAGAATATCGCTAAATGTTAATGAATTTGTGTGATTTTGTTTTATTTTTTATTTTCAATCATATAGGTGATTATTATCTAATTTTTGCAAAAAAGTATTTTGATAAATGTATTATAATGAAAAAATGATTAGATTTGTGTAAATATTAAAATATTAGCTTATGGGATAAAATTACTTTTTTTACTACAGATATTCTGTAAAACAAGAGGTTTTAAAATTTCTTTTTAGCCTCTTAAAATGGGAAATACTATAATTCTTAATTATCGTTATCATTATTAAATTTTAAAAAATATGAGTGGACTTTTACTCTGTAAAATGAGCCGGCCTTTTAAGGTGCTCATTGCATTGCTCTGTATGGTCGTCGGATTGTCCATGCAAGCACAAACCATTACCATTGGTACCGGAACATTAACCCAAAAGTATCCTTTAGCGGTTGATTACGGTTTTGAACGTTCTGCTGCAATTTATACATCAGCAGAAATTGCTGCTGCAGGAGGAAATGCTGGAAGTATTCTATCTCTGGGATGGAATTCTACAGCAGCTTCGAATATTGCGAGACCAGTAAAAATTTATATAAAACCGGTAGGAACTACAACAGCCTTGACAGCACAAAACTGGGGGGCTTTAACTACCGGAGCAACTCTATTGTATAGCGGAAATACAGGTCTTATACCAGTAGGTTGGTATACTATTCCTTTACAGATTCCTTTTACTTATAATGGAGTAGACAACTTGATGATACTTGTTGAAACCAATTATGGGAAATCAGGTATTTCTAGTGGTGCAACAAAGCTTACGTATTCTACAGTTACAAATGGACATTTGTATCTTCAGACCGATACTAACCCACCTACCACTGCAAATGGTACGTTGAGTAATTTCAGACCGGATATTCAGTTAACTTTTGGTACACCACCATCATGTATACCGATGCCTCCGGGAGGAGCAATTACTACGGGAACTGTTACGGCTACTGATGCAGTTCTAAATTGGCCTGCTTATGTACCTGCTCCAGCTGCAGGATATGACGTATATTATAATACAACGAACGTACCACCGGTAGCAACAACGCCTCCGACTTTAACTGTTCCGCCAGCAGCAGGCCCTACTACGACTATCGGTCCATTGCTTCCACTAACAACCTATTATGTATGGGTTAGAGCAAGATGTAGTGCCACTGATCAAAGTGTTTGGTCTACACAATTGGTATTTGCTACACCAGCAACTTGCCCTGCAATGCCTAATGGTGGAGCTATAACAACAGGAACAATCACTCCTAATACTGCAATCATTAACTGGCCTTCATTTGGCTATACACCTGCAGAAGGATTTGAAATCTATTATAATACTACAGGTGCAGCACCTAATGGATCAACTCCACCTTCACAAACTGTTCCATCGGGAACAGCTACATCTGCAACATTGAGCCCATTAATTCCGGATACAACCTATTATGTATGGGTGAGAGCAAGATGTAGTGCAACAGATCAAAGTACCTGGAATATCATACCAAAATCTTTTGTAACACCACCTACTTGTTTGCCGGTTCCTTCAACTGCAGGATCTTTAACTGTAGGATCAATGACCCCTACAAGTGCTGTGGTAAGCTGGCCAGCTTCACCTTCCGCACCGTCAGGAGGATATGAGGTATATTATAATACTACAGGTACACCGCCATTACCGGGTACTTCAGGAACTGTTGTTCCGGGAACCTCCGCACCTTTAACACCATTAGTTGCAGGAACTACCTATTATTGGTGGGTAAGAGCAGTTTGTACTTCTTCAGATAGAAGTAGCTGGGTGGCAGGACCTCCATTCTCACCAGGTCAAATTGGAACTGGAACTGGTAACTCAGGTTATCTTCCAATATATGCTTACTATGGATATAACTATTCTCAACAGATTTATACTGCTGCGGAAGTGTTAGGAGCTGTAGGGAATGGTAAATTTATTACTGAACTCAAGTTTTATGTTGACGCAGCTGCTGCAGCCGCAGATCAAAATAAATACAATGAGTGGGTAGTTTATATGGGGAATACAACACAAAATAACTTTACCGGAAGCGCCTCTTGGGTACCCTATTCTTCTTTGAAGAAAGTTTGGGAAGGAACACTTCCTACAATGACAGACGGAACTTGGGTGACTATACCATTAACCACTCCGGTACTGTGGGATGGGACAAGTAATCTTGTTATTGCTGTAGATGAAAACTCGCCGAGTTATACATCAAATGTGACCTGGGGAAGCTTTACAGCCAGTACTGATAGAGGATTGTTATACTACAATGATAGTACTAATCCGGATCCAGCTTCGCCACCAACATCCTCACTAAACAGATACAAAGATATTCCGAAAATCAGACTTAAAGGAATAGAACTTTTACCTTGTACAGGAGCTGCACCTAGTAATATTGCTGTAAATAATGTTACCTCAAGTACAGCAGTTGTAACATGGGTGCCTGCTATAGGAGCTACTTATGTGATCCAATATAGACCAGCTTCTGGTGGGCCTTGGAAAACAATGAATATTACAACGGCTTTGGCAAGTAGTGCGCAATTAATTAATTTGTTAGATGGAACTTTATATGAAGTTCAGATTGCAACAGTTTGTAACGGTACTCAGGGAGCATTCTCTACCAGTACTCAGTTTTCAACTCCTGCACTGACTTATTGTACTAATGTTCCTCCGGTTGCTACACCACCTACCTTGCCAAGTGGATATATTAGTAAAGTAGTTGTTACGCCTACTAATGGACCGATAATGGTAAGTGATTCAAACTATGACGGATATAAAGATTATAGTACAGATCCTACCAGATTGGTGACTTTAGTGAGAGGTACAAATAATAATAAGATCAGTATTACTAAATTCTTCCCTGGCTCTTCAAGCAGTTATGGAATAGGAGTTTGGATTGACCTTAACAGAAATGGTATTTTCGAAGCATCTGAAAGATTTGTTAATGGTTCTTCTGGTACAACCACTCCTGTGAATACGGCAGGAACTGGATTCAGTATTGCTCTTCCTCCATCTGCTGCTACTTACGACGGACCTCTTTTAACTCGTATGAGAGTAATCATGAGAAATGGAGATGTTACTTCACCTTGTGGAGCATTTACAGGTAGTGGAGAAGTAGAAGATTATGCAGTAAGATTGATTGATCAACCAGTATGTACAACAGCGGCACCAACAAATATTACAGTTTCAAATATTACGGATGTAAGTGCTACATTCTCATGGTTGGCAGCTACAGGGGCTACTTATAAGCTTCAGTATAGAAAGAAAACAGCTCCTGGTAATAACTGGGTTACTGTAAACACAATACCAGCTCCAGGAAATTCTTATACAGTACCGGCATCTAGCCCATTACTGGAACAAACAGAATATGAAGTTCAGGTAGCAACTATCTGTAATGGTACATCAGGGGCATTCTCTGCATTAATACCATTTAAGACATTACCGCTACAATATTGTGTTATTTCGGGTAGTGGAGAGAATGATCACATTTCAAATGTGACAGTTACCTCTGCTAATCTAGGAACGCCTCCAATGAGTAATAATTCTACTCAGAATTATTATACGAGCTATAACACTCCTGCAACACTTATTACTTTAGACGCTGGTTCTTCAGGTAACAAAATTTCTGTTTCAAAGGCATGGTCCGGAGCAACAAGTAATGATGCAGTTGCTGTTTGGATAGACTTTAACAGAAACGGACAGTTTGAAATTGGTGAAAGAATCCTTGGTTCTGCAGGAAGTACTGTTACACCGGTTACTGATCTGTTTGTTGTACCTAATGTACCTAATGTTTATACAGATCCATATACTACTACTATGAGAGTAATATTAAAGCGTAGTAGTGCTATTCCTACAGCATGTACAAATGCTGCTGATGGTGAAGTTGAAGACTATGCGGTAAAAATCAGACCATGTAGTAGTTTAGCACCGAATGCGCCTACCTTTACCACAATAACTCATACAACAGCTGTTGTTAACTTATCCGGAGGAGCGAATACGGTAACGTATCTTGTAAGATACAGAGTAAATGGAACTTCTACGTGGACAGAAATATATGCTTCTGCAGTATTAGGAAACATCCCGCTTACGCTTATAGGATTAAGCCCTGCAACAACTTACGAAGTTGAAGTTGCCGCAGTTTGTGGAGGTACAACAAGTGCTGCTACACCAATTAAGAAATTCACAACAAGATGTGATCCTACACCTCCAACGGTAACAGTAAGTAATATCACTCCAACAAGTGCTTTGATTACCTGGAACCCGGTTGTATTAAGTGCAACATATAGAATGAGATGGAGAAAAGTAGGAGCTACAGCATGGGAGCCTGCTATCAATCTTCCTGCTGCACCTACCAATACATATGTATTAGGAAACCTGGATTCGTTTGTTACTTATGAAGTACAGGTTGCCAATAAGTGTGATGGTGAAACTAATTTTAACGATTACTCAAATTCTAAAGTATTTACAACAGAAAGAATTTGTGAAATTGCACCTCCAGGATTGACAATTACTCAATTATTGCCAACTTCTGCAGAAATTACATGGGATCCATATCCGGGAGCAACATATGTTCTTAGATATAGAAAGGTAGGTATTCCAAGCTGGACAGAAGTTACTACAGCTGTTAATACTATTATATTGAATGGTCTGGTAGAAATGACAAGTATGAAATGCAGGTTGTGAATATTTGTGGTGGTAAGCCAGGAAATTATACTCCGCCTTACTACTTTACAACACCAACTGTAATTTACTGTAAGATGAAATCAGAAAATTCAGCAGCTGAATATATTTCCAAGGTAACCGTTATTCCAAATGGAAAACCAAAAATGGAAAATGAATCAAAAGGATCAACCTATACAGATTATACAGGAGTTCCTAAGACATTTATCGAATTGATTCAAGGATCTACAGATAATGAGATCATCATTGAGAAAAAATGGTTAGGAAAAACTTATAATGAAGGAATTTCAGTTTGGATCGACTTCAACAGAAATGGAGAGTTTGATATCAGTGAGAAAATTTTCACTTCATTGCCAAACACAGATACTCCTGTATCAGGTAAATTTAATGTTCCGGCAGACGCTTTTGTAAGTACAACAGATTACAAATATGCAGTGATGAGAGTAGCAATGGAAAGAGATGGAATCCCGGTAAACTGTGTGAATGTTAAGAATGGAGAAGTTGAGGATTATACGGTAAGAATTTCTAAACAAGGAGTTCCTAACCCAATTAACCAAACAGATATCCTGATTTATCCTAATCCTGTAACTACAGTATTGTATGTGAAAAATGTTAGCAAAAGAGCTAAATATAAAATTTACAATGCTGCAGGGCAAATCATTGTAGAAAGTATTTTATTAAATAACGAAATCAACGTTAGCAAATTGATTAACGGCGTTTATGTAATAGATATCGACGATAATGGTAATACTGCTCAAAAGAAATTTATCAAAAAATAATTGAGCTAAATTTCATATAGAATAAGCCTTCAGAAATGAAGGCTTATTTTTTTGTTCAAAGGTATGCAAAGATGAATGTTATCAGTAATGATAAAAACGATAAAGAAGCTAAAATAACGATAAAATAATAGGATAAAGGATATAAGGATACCTATTAAAAAAGCCCTCAGAAATGAGGGCTTTGTGTACTTAGGAGTTAGAGAAAATCTAACGGTTTATTTATTCTATGGCAAAGATGACTTTTTCAGTCTGTTCTTTTAATTCTTCCCGATTGGAATTGTTATAAATGATACAATCCGCCATTTTGATTTTATCTTTTTCAGGCATTTGTTTTTCCATGACAGCTTCTACCTCACGATAGGTCTTGTTATCTCTGTCCATTACCCTTTTGATTCGGATATTGTCCTCTGCCGTTACTAGAAGAGACTTGTAGCATTGTCTGTTAAGTCTTAGTTCAAATAATAAAGCCGTTTCCTTAAAAACCAGATATTTGGTTTGCTGTTTTATCCATTGTTCGAAATCAATACGTACAGCAGGATGAATAATTTCATTTAATTGCTGAAGAAGGTCTTTATTATTAAAAACCTTATCCGCAACAAACTTTCTGTCATATAATCCATTTTCATCATAAGACTCTTCGCCTAGCAGTTCTTTGATTTTGATCTTCAATTCCTCATTATCATTGACAATCTCTTTTGCTCTGTCATCAGAATAGTAAACCGGGAAACCAAACTCCTCAATGAATTTTGCAACGGTAGTTTTTCCTGAGCCGATTCCTCCTGTTAAGCCTATGATCTTGGGTGCGGGCGGCTCTGCCTGTTGACCCTCTGAATGTAATTCCTCCATAATTAAAAATTAATACCCAAAAACATCATTAAAACTGAACGTTTCGTCAAGTCTTACTCCCTTTTCAGTCATTTTAAGACTCGCCAATTCATTGTGAGCATCATGCTCAAAGAATAATAAATATTCATTATCAACACATTGCTTAAGGAATTTTCCTTTTTCTTCCAATGTTAAAAGAGGTCTTGTATCGTATCCCATTACATATACTTGATTAATGTGTCCGGCAGTAGGGATAAGGTCAGCAGCAAAAACAACTGTTTTTTCCTGATATTGAATAACCGGAAGCATTTGCTTTTCCGTGTGTCCGTCTACGAAAATAACATCCATTTTAAGATCAGGAGCAAACCCATAGTTTCCGGTAGTCGGAAGAGGCAGGAAGTTTAATTGTCCACTTTCTTGTATAGGAATAATATTTTCTTTCAGGAAACTTGCTTTTTCCCTTGCATTAGGTTCTGTAGCCCATTGCCAATGGTTTTCATTAGTCCAGAAATGAGCATTTTTAAAAGCAGGTCTGTAACCTGTTTTGTCATCATTCCATTCTATGGCACCACCACAGTGATCAAAGTGAAGGTGAGTAAGGAATACATCGGTAATATCTTCCTTTACAAAGCCATATTTTTTTAAATTTTTATCCAGAGTATCATCTCCCCAAAGCGAATAATGACCAAAGAATTTATCATCCTGCTTATTTCCCAGACCGCAGTCTACAAGAATTAGCTTTTTTCCATCTTCAATAAGTAGGGAACGGGTTCCCAATTCGATTAAGTTTTTTTCGTCTGCTGGGTTTGTTTTTTCCCACAGACTCTTTGGGACGACGCCGAACATGGCTCCGCCATCCAGTTTAAATTTTCCACATTGTATTGGATATAATTTCATATATATTTTGATTTATCTTTTTAATAATTTCATTTTCTCAGCAATTTTCCGGGCATCATTATCTGATTGTTCTAGGTGTGAAATGATATTGTTAAAATCATTTTCCTTCCTGTTCTGGGATAGTTTCTGTTTGATAAAAATTTCCGTTGGAATAATCTTGATCCCAAAGGCTCCTTTCATTTCCTTCTCCACAAATTCCTTTCCCATATCTTTTACCATCATGGGACACTGTTGAAACTTTTCATATTTCGAAGTTAGTTTATCCAGATGAGTATAGAGCTCATCCTGATTCATTAGCTCAACTGTTCCATAGATCTGTACCGCTTCATAGTTCCATGTGGAAACATTGATGTGGTCATACCAGCTGCTGGAGATATAAGTATGAGCACCTAAAAAGTCACACAACACTTCATCTCCATTTTTTAGGGCTTTTGCCTGTGGATTAGCTCTGGAAATATGAGTTTCAATATAAGAATTTTCCGGATCACTTTCATTCAGCATCATCATGGAATGAGTAGCACGAATCTTATCAACGGAAGAAATGAGCAATGCAAAGGAATTTTCTTTGATAATTTCTCTCATCACATCCATATCCTCACTTTTGTACAATTTAGGAACAAACATATATTAACAACTCTTTTTTTCTTACCTTAAAACTGAAAACGTTGAACCAAAGATCTTTGGGCTTTACATTAAAAAAGCTCTCCGGGATTTCTGGGTCTTGAAATACTTAAATGCTGATAAGCTTTATCAGTAACCTCTCTTCCTCGTGGAGTTCTGATGATAAACCCCTCTTGAATCAAAAACGGCTCATACACTTCCTCCAGAGTTTCCGGGTTTTCTCCAATGGATGTTGCCAAAGCAGAAATTCCTACCGGTTTCCCCTTGAAGTTTTCAATCATGACACGCATGATCTTATTATCCATTTCATCCAATCCAAACTCATCCACGTTTAGAGAGTTCAGGGCATATTTGGTAATATTAATTTCAATTTCGCCATTTCCTTTAATTTCCGCAAAGTCACGTACTCTTCTTAGTAAGGCGTTAGCAATTCTTGGTGTACCACGGCTTCTTCTGGCAATTTCAATAGCAGCATCTTCATAAATGACTACTCCCAGAACTCTTGAACTTCTCTGAATAATCATAGATAAAAGCTCAATAGAGTAATATTCCAGTCTGCTTTGGATTCCAAATCTTGCCAGCATGGGCTTGGTAAGCATTCCGCTTCTTGTGGTTGCTCCCACAAGAGTAAAAGGATTCAATCCGATTTGTACACTTCTGGCGTTAGGACCTGTTTCCAGCATGATATCGATCTTGTAATCCTCCATTGCAGAATACAGATATTCTTCCACTACTGGAGAAAGACGATGGATTTCATCAATAAAAAGAACATCATTTTCTTCCAGATTGGTAAGCAAGCCTGCTAAACTTCCAGGTTTATCCAATACAGGTCCTGAGGTAATCTTACAGTTTACCCCAAGTTCATTGGCTATAATATTAGCTAGTGTTGTTTTTCCTAACCCTGGAGGGCCATGTAAAAGGACATGATCAAGTGCACCACCACGTCTCTTGGCAGCAGTCACAAAAACCTCAAGATTTTCCAGCGTTTTTCTTTGCCCCGCAAAATCTTTAAAGCTTTGGGGACGAATTTGTTCTTCCTGCATCAACTCCTCCCGAGAGTAGTTTTCCTTATCTGGATGTAAAAAATCTGGCATTAATTCATTTCATTTACCTCAAAGATAACAAATTTAGACCAAGATTGAAATGAAGATTAAGAAAAGGTGAAATTGAGAGGAAGATTAATATTCTCGTTGAGGTTTAGACTCGGAGGAAGAGAGAATTTGAGATATTTTAAGTATTTTTGAGAGGAAAATTAAAGGTGAATAATTTCATTTTGAACATATCATTTGGTTGATTGATATTCTTATGAAATGGTAAATGATATAATCGCTTTGCCATGCTGATATCTTAATAGTAAATTATGAATAGAAAGCATTCACCTTCTAACCTTTAACCTAAATAAATGAAATTAATAGGCCCATTTAAGCAGGTTGTTACACTTGCCAATCTTCCATTAAGAGGAAAACTTACCGATGAACAATTAGAAATTATTGTTGATGGAGGAATAATTGTAGAGAACTCTGCCATTCAGAAAATTGGAAATTTTGATGCACTTCAATCAGAAAACCCAACAATAGAAATAGAAGCTATAGAAGGAGAGCAGATAGTTCTTCCTGCATTTGTAGATTCACATACCCATATCTGTTTCGGTGGAAATCGTGCGAATGACTTTGCGATGCGTAATGCTGGAAAAACATATCTGGAAATTGCCGAAAGTGGGGGTGGAATCTGGAGCTCTGTACAACATACAAGAAATGCTTCGGAAGATGAGTTGCTAAAAACATTATTGGAAAGAATCAACTTCCTTGTAGACCTTGGTATTACCACTATTGAAGTAAAAAGTGGATATGGATTGGATGTGGAAAATGAATTGAAAATGCTTCGAATCATCAAAAAGGCTCAGGAATCAACAAAGGCCACTTTAGTTCCTACTTGTCTTTCTGCTCATTTAAAACCAAGAGACTTTGAAGGCAGCAATCCTGAGTACCTGAACTATATTCTTACCGAGATTCTCCCAAAAGTAAAAGAAGAGAATTTAGCGAAGCGTGTAGATATCTTTATAGAGAAATCGGCCTTCCAGCCTGAAGAAAGTAAAGAATTCTTGCTTAAAACTAAAGATTTAGGTTTTGAAATAACCGTTCACGCAGATCAATTTACACCGGGAAGTTCAAGAATTGCAGTAGAAGTAGGTGCTAAGTCGGCAGATCATTTAGAAGCAACAATTGATGAAGATATAGACTTCCTGGCTCAATCTGATACCGTAGCAACAGCGCTGCCGGGGGCAAGTCTTGGACTAGGTGAGAAATTTACACCGGCAAGAAAACTCTTAGATGCAGGAGCTATTGTAGCCATTGCTAGTGACTGGAACCCGGGATCTGCACCTATGGGAAATTTAATTACTCAAGCTTCCATCTTAGCTACCTTCCAGAAGTTAACTACAGCTGAGGTATTAGCAGGAATGACTTATCGCGCAGCTTATGCTCTTAATTTTGAAGACAGAGGGCAGCTTGATACAGGTAAAAAAGCAGATTTTGTGACTTTTAAGACGAATAATTTCCAAAACGTTCTTTATAATCAAGGAAGTTTAAAAGCTGAACACGTTTATATTGACGGAAAAAAGGTTAATTAAAATAGTAAGAACCTAATTAAAATGAATGAAAAGCTGGATTATAAAGGTTTTTGGGATTGGTTTTTAACAAAGGAAAAAGACTTCTATCAGATTGTGGCAAAAGGAGGTCAGGAAGCTATTGAAAAAGATTTTTTTGACAGCATGGCTCCGAAACTGAGCCAGATCAATGGAGGATATTATTTCCTGACAGGAATGAGTGATGATTCTACCGTAGAATTGATTCTTACCGCAGATGGAGAAATTCGGAATATTGTTTTTATTGAAGAACTTATTGAAGCCGCTCCTAAGCTTGACCATTGGAAGTTTACAGCCTTAAAGCCTGAAAAGAAAATAGATAATGTAGGCGTTGAAATGGGAGAGTATAATTTTTCGAAAGATAATATTTTCTTCTATTCCAAAGAACAGGAAGAATATCCTGATGAAATAGATATTGTCTTTGTTTATGATGGTAATGCCGAAAATAAAGACGCTATTACAACAGGAGTGTGCATCTTTTTAGATAGCTTTTTAGGAGAATTGAACTTTGCTACACAGATTGATACCTTTACAGTTATAGGAAGAGGCCAAGCCCAACAAGAACTTGTTCCTATTGAAAAGCTAAAAGATTTCTTACAATGGCGAGAAAGAGAATTTACGGAAAAATATAAAAGTATAAAGAGAGGAGATGTAGAAGAAGAGTTCTCTATTCTCAGGGCTACCTTGGATAATAATAGACCGCTGATTGCATGCATGAATCTTCCATTATTAGAGTATGATGCAAAAGCTTCCTATCCATGGATTTCGGTGCTCAAATTTCATTATAATGGAGAAGCAAATGACGGATTGCCAGAAAAAGAAGACTTTGAAAGATTAAGCGATATTGAAGATGAGGCTATTGAAGATTTAAAGCAAAAAGGGTACTTGTATATTGGCAGGGAAAGTGCAGATAATATCAAAGAAAGCTATTTTGCAGGGAAAGATTTCAGACAAATCTCCAAAGTTTTTAAAACTATAAAAGACAACCATCCTGAATACAAAATTTCATTCAGAATCTTTAAAGATAAATATTGGCAATATTTTAAATATTATAATAATGCTGTTTAAAGTAAAAAGTGGAAGAGTTTCTTTTCCACTTTTTTTATGGGTAATGTCCATCTGCTTAGAAAGATTTATGGGGATTGATGGGTGATTAATCTTAGGCTTTACACTAAAATACAGGTGCGAAAATGATCAGAAAAATCAAAATACTGAAATCATAAATTCTCCTATATTTTTCATATTTTCTTTAAGTTTTCTTATCTTGCACTGCAATTAGCGTTGGTTTTTAGATAAATAACGCATTTTTTCATAGTTCTTAAGTGCACTGTAGATTCCGGAATCTGGATATTTTCTTATTTCTCAGTACTTTTTTCAGCTATATCACGTACCAGGAAGACTTGTCAATACTATAAACGAAAATAAAAAATGATGAATTTTCAAAATATTAGATCTACTTTTAACAAAGGGGTCACTATTCCGAGTTTGATATTTATTATAGGTACCTGTTTTCTTTCAGCAGTTTACCCAAAGCCTACTGAAAACATCCTAAATGAGATTAAACAATTTATATTTATTAACTTGAATTGGGTATATGTATGGTCTGTGACACTATTTGTTATTTTCCTTGTATACCTGCTTTTCAGTAAATATGCCAACATTAAGCTAGGAGCTAACGACAGTAAGCCTGAATACTCTTTTTTCTCGTGGATTTCCATGCTGTTTGCTGCAGGAATGGGAATTGGGCTGATTTATTTCAGTGTGGCAGAACCTATGCAACATTATTCTTCAGAAGTTTTTGCAGATAATCATTATGTAAGTCGTGCTAAACAAGCACAGCTTTACACTTTTTTCCATTGGGGAATTCATGCGTGGGCAATTTATGGAGTAGTAGGACTTTCCTTATCTTATTTTGCGTATCGTTACAGGCTGCCATTATCATTAAGAAGCTGTTTTTATCCTTTATTAAAAAATAGAATTAACGGGAAGTGGGGAAATGCTATTGATGTTTTTGCATTATGCTGTACATTTTTCGGAATCACAACAACCTTAGGATTTGGAGTGGTACAGATCAGTTCGGGTTTGAATATTCTTCATATTACCCCTGAGAATAGTTTTAAGTATCAGATCATTATTGTAGTTACCCTTGTTTCTCTTTCCGTTATATCGGCAATTTCCGGTGTAGGAAAGGGAGTGAAAATCTTAAGTAATATCAATGTCATCAGCGTGATCGGACTCTTACTTTTTGTATTAATATTGGGACCTACAGTATATCTGATTGGAAGTTTTACAGAAGGATTGGGAAACTATATTAATAATTTTTTCAATCTTACTTTCAATACCCATGTATACGAGAAAAATGCATTGCCATGGTTTTATGATTGGACAATTTTGTATTGGGCATGGTGGATCTCATGGTCGCCTTATGTAGGATTATTTATTGCAAGAATTTCAAAAGGAAGAACCATAAAAGAATTTATTCTTGCCGTTTTAATCCTTCCTACATTATTCAACTTCATCTGGATGTCCGTATTTGGAAACAGTGCCATTTGGTTTGATCTAAACATTGCTAATGGACAATTAAGTCAGTATGCAAGTGATCCGGATGCATTAATGTTTCGTTTTCTGGATTATTTGCCTTTATCAGAATTTACAGGATTCTTTGTTATTTTGATCATTCTGATCTTTTTTGTGACATCAGCAGATTCAGGTATATTCGTAATGAATAGCATAGCCACTAAAAATGCAAGTAAGTCTCCCAAATGGCAAATTGTATTCTGGGGAGTACTCTTAGCAGTTCTTTCTCTATTATTGCTAAATGTAGGTGGTTTAAAAGCACTTCAAAGTATGACCTTAATTACAGCATTACCGTTTTCGATTGTGGTAATTTTATTTATAGTGAGTTTGATGAAAGGACTTACTATTGATCAGAAATATTATGACAGAAACTTTTCAGTATCTACAGTACCATGGTCTGGTGAATTCTGGAAAGAACGGTTAAAAAATATAGTTTCCTTTAAAGATAATGCATCCGTAGACCAATTTATTAAGGTGAAAGCAAAAGAAGCCTTTACAGATCTACAGCAGGAATTTGCATCCAATGGAATTGAAGCCAAAATAAACCATCATGATAATCCCGTCAGAATAGAAATAGAAATTCATCAGGGAGTAGTGAATAACTTTGTGTATGGAATCGAAAACCAGATAAAAACTGTTTCGGAATATATCATCAATGAAGAAAATCTTCCAGATCTGGATGATAATAAAACGCACTACCCAAAATCTTATTTTGGCGATGGAAGAGAAGGGTATGATGTACAGTATTTTACCAAAAATGAATTGATTTCCGATGTCCTGAAACATTACGAACGATTTTTAGAAATTATTTCAGAAGAACGAAATGAAATGTTTATCAGTAGCAATGCCAATCAGAATAAAGCCTAAAAAGAAAGTATTGATCTTATAATGAATTCTTTGTACAATGTGCAAATGGAGTTTTTTTATCTAAACAATATTAATTAGCTTTACTGAATAGAATGATGTGACTAAAATTGAATTTTAAAGGATTATGTTTCAAAATATTTGGCAGGGTAGATTGGACGGGGAAGAGCTTCTTTTCCATAGACTATTTCAGAGAGTAAAGGAAGAACAGAATTACGACAATATTTTAACGAATGAGTTCGTTTTACACGGTTTTGCCGTAGATGAAGGAGTCAGGAGGAATAAGGGCCGTCAGGGAGCTAAAGATGCCCCCAATGTGATCAGAAAGAATATGTCTAATTTTCCGGTGATTCTTCCCAATTTCTCTATGCTGGATTTTGGAAATGTTACCTGTGATGATGGTCATTTGGAAAACGCCCAGAATAATCTTGCCAAAAATGTCTCAAAAGTTCTTTTAAAAGGAGGAAAATCCCTTGTTTTGGGAGGTGGACATGAAGTAACCTATGCTCATTATCTAGGCATCAAAACAGCTTTTCCGGAACAAAAAATTGGAATCATCAATATAGATGCCCACTTTGATAACAGACAGCCGGAAGAAGGAGTAGGGCCAAGTTCAGGAACAGGGTTCTGGCAAATTGCTCAGGAAGCTCCTATCAATTCGCTTCACATCGGAATTCAAAGAAATTCCAATACCTTAAAATTATTTGACACTGCCCATCAATACGGAATGAAGTATATCCTTTCAGATGAACTATTTTTTGAAAACCTTGCTTCTATCTATCAACGTATTGATGACCTACTGGAGAATGTAGACTTTGCCTATCTCACTATTTGTATGGATGTTTTTAATGCATCTATTGCTCCGGGGGTTTCAGCTTCAGCATATAATGGTATCTTTGCAGATGCAACCTTTATGCATTTTTACAGGCATATCTTAAAAAACGAAAAACTGGTTGCACTGGATGTAGCAGAAGTTAATCCGTCTTTCGATATTCAGGATAGGACGGCAAGGCTTGCAGCTTGTCTGGTGAATGAATGGCTAATGATTTAAGATAAAGCTATATTCTTCCGATAGAGAAAATCATTCTTTTATTTACCCTTAAGGAATAGAATTTGCTGACTTTATCGTGCTTTTAAAATAAAAGCACTCATAAATTCATTAGCTGAATTTAAAACAGAAATTATATTATGGAACAATTAATTGAAAACAAGCTTATTAAAGCAAATGACGTGTTTTCAGTGTGGCGAAAAGTGCCGTTTGAAGAAAAGCAGAAGTTAATCGCAAAAGCCGCAGAAATATTAAAAAATAATTCAGAGAAATTTGGAAGGATCATTACTACGGAAATGAATAAGCCTATTTCGGAATCCATTGCTGAGGTGGAGAAATGTGCTTTAATGATGAATTATTATGCTGATGCTGAAAATATTTTAAAACCCGAAAAAATAGCATCCGAATTTGCTTATTCTGAAGTTCATTACGCTCCGAAAGGAGTAATTCTTGGGGTAATGCCCTGGAATTTTCCTTTTTGGCAGGTATTGAGATTTGCAGTTCCTGCCATCTTAGCAGGAAATACAGTAGTTTTAAAACATGCTTCAATTTGTTTCGGAAGTGGAAATGCCATTGAAGAAGTTTTGTTGGAAGCAGGTTTTCCGGAAGGTATTTTCCAGAACCTTGAAGTAGGACACAAAGCTGTAAAAGAAATTCTTGAACATGACGCTGTAAAAGGGGTAAGTCTTACAGGAAGTGGAAAAGCAGGAGGAGAAGTAGCATCTATCGCCGGACTCAATATCAAAAAATCTTTATTGGAATTAGGAGGAAGTGATGCATTTATCATTTTTGAAGACGGAGATCTTGAAGCAGCGGCAAAAGCAGGCGCAAAATCTAGACTTCAAAACTGTGGACAAACTTGTACAGCAGCCAAAAGATTTATTATTGACGAAAAGATCGAAGAACAATTTTTACCCATCTTCATTGAAGAATACAAAAAATATGAAATCGGAGATCCTTTAAATAAAGAAACTAAATTAGCAGGAATGGCAAGACCAGACCTAGCCGATGAATTAGAAGCTCAATTCAATAGAGCGTTGGAAAATGGAGCTGAAATCATTCTTCCATTAGAAAGAATTTCAGAAAACGAATTTAAACCAGGTTTAATTAGAGTACAGGAAGGAAATCCAATTCTAAAAGAAGAACTTTTTGGCCCTCTTGGAATGGTAATGATTGCAAAAAATGCTGAAGAAGCTTTACAGATTGCTAATGATATTCCTTTCGGACTTTCAAACTCAGTTTGGACAAAAGACAAAGATCGTCAGTTATTCTTTATTGAAAACCTTGAATCAGGAACCGTGAATATCAACAGAATGACCAGTTCAGACCCGCGTTTCCCATTTGGTGGATCAAAGGCCTCCGGATATGGAACAGAGCTTTCTTTACTAGCTTTAAAAGAGTTTGTGACAGCAAAGACGATTGTAGGTAATTAAAAATTAATGTCATTCCGAGGAATCTCAAAGATTCTTCGTACACTTTATTTCGTTCAGAAATAAAATATTTGACGAAGTCAATGACAAACGGAACTATAAAAAACAAAAACTCCCGGAAATTAATTTTCCGGGAGTTTTTTATATTTTAACAAAAGTAACTTTGCTTACACCGTTGTTAATCTAAGTGTATTCGTCTTACCTCCTTCATATGATGGAGTAGCATTGATGTTGATTACAAAGTCACCAGTTTCGATATAACCGTAGTTATGCGTTAACATATTTACCTGGATGATCGTTTCATCAGTAGACTTTTTCATATCATAATAATACGCGTGAACACCCCAAAGAAGGTTCAGCATAGTAATGACTCTTTTGTTTCCACTGTAAACAATGATCTGAGAATTGGGTCTGTGAGCGGCTAACTGAAAAGCTGTATATCCAGAATGAGTTAACGTAACAATGGCAGAAACATTTGTAGTTTTTGCAATTCTTACAGCTGCAAGACATACCCTGTTCGTAATGAATCTCTCATCGATGCAGTTATAGTCCTTTTCAATAGGCTCATTCTTGTGTTGGTAGAAGTGAGTGGTTTCAATGTTTTTCACAATCTTAGCCATGTTTTCTACCACTTGTACCGGATATCTACCTACAGAAGTTTCTCCTGAAAGCATTACCGCATCAGCACCATCCAATACAGAGTTAGCAACATCATTTACTTCCGCTCTGGTTGGCGTTAAGCTATTGATCATTGTTTCCATCATCTGAGTAGCAATGATTACCGGCTTAGAGTAGAATCTCGCTTTTTCTACAAGGTTTTTCTGGATAGCAGGAACCTCTTCCATTGGAACCTCCACACCAAGGTCACCACGAGCAACCATTAGTCCATCACATTCCAATAAGATTTCTTCAATATTTTTTACCCCTTCTGGTTTTTCAATCTTCGCGATGATCGGTGTTTTGAATTTACCATTTGGATGTTTTGAAATTAATTCTTTCAAATCAATAATATCCTGAGCATGACGTACGAAAGAAAGAGCAATCCAGTCTACTTCCATATCAAGCATGAAATTAGCATCCTGAATATCCTTTTCTGTCAATGCAGGAAGAGATACAACCGTATTAGGAAGGTTAACTCCTTTCTTAGAGCTTAGTGGCCCCCCTTGAATCGTTTTAGCTTTTACAGTATCGATTTCGTTGGTTTCAATAACCTCCAATACCAGCTTACCATCATCGATAAGGATTCTTTCCCCTGCTTTTACGTCTTGTGGGAATTGTTGGTAGGTCATGTATACCTTGGTGGAATCTCCCTCCATCTTTTCATTCGTAAAGGTAAGGATGTCCCCTGGATTCAGGTAAGATCCTTCTTTTACAACACCTACTCTTAACTTAGGGCCTTGAAGGTCACCTAGAATACCCACTGAATACCCGTACTCATTGTTTAGTTCTCTAATTATTTCAATATTTTTTCGAACTAAGTCGTAATCTGCATGGGAAAAATTTATTCTGAAAATATCAACACCCGCCTTCATTAGATCTAACATTACCTCCTTCGATGATGAAGCAGGCCCTAGTGTTGCGATAATTTTTGTCTTCTTTAAATACTTATTCATAATACTGGATAATTTGATAAAGTTCCTCTTCAGAACTCAGTGTATAATCTTGAATTGGAAAAACAAGATTTTCAGGGAGCAAAATTACGGAAAAATCAGGAAACTGTTCCGAACTATGCAGAATATATTCTACATCTACCTGATTATTTAATAAAAATTTAATGTTTTCTTCTTCTGTAAAGAGCTCGGTTTGAACTTTTTTTTGTTTACTTTCAGAAGATTTATTTGAAATAAAGGTGAAACAAGTCTTAGAAAACTTGTGATAGGCTTCAAACCTTGGAAATAAATAGTCATAATAATCCCCATGTAAGACCATGTCTTTTTTTCTTGAAAAACTGAGATTGTTAAGTTGATTTATTTTGTAGAAAAACTCATGAGCGGGTATATCTTTTGCTAATCTTACCAATCCTATGGCAATATCTTCAAATTCTATATCATCCAGATCATAAAGTTTTTGAATTTCCAAGTATATTTTCTTTTTTATTTAAAATATAAAAAGCCCTTTGTGCTGCCTTTTCTTCAGCCTTTTTCTTGGAGGTTTCTGTAGCGTTGGCAATCTTTTCATCCCCAAGCCATACATGACAACGGAACATAATTGCTTTATTGGCCTGTATTTCCTCGCAGGTTTCGTACTTTATATTTACCTTCTTCTTCTGACTCCATTCAAGTAGCAGCCCTTTATAGCTGACAATTTTGTTCTCAAGTTTGTTAATTTCAGAAGGCGTCAGTAGTTTTTCCAAAATGATTCTTCTACAAGCATCATAATGGAAATCCAGATAAATAGCACCGATTAAAGCCTCAAATAAATTGCCGGAAATATTCTCCCCTAGAGCTGAAGAATTATTCTGCTTTTGCAGAAGATCGGTAAGCTTAAGGTCTTCCCCTAATTTATTAAGATTTTTCCTATTAACAATCTTAGATTTCATTTGAGTCAGATATCCTTCATTAGCCTGAGGATAGGTCTGGAACAAATGACAAGAAATAATTGTACCCAAAACAGAATCTCCCAAAAATTCAAGCCTTTCGTAATTAATGTCTTGATTTTTAGAAGAATTTTTTAAAGAAAAAGCCTCGCGGTAAAGAGCCATATTTTGTACCTCTGCACCTAAAACTTTTCTAAGCTCGGTACTGAGAAAATAATCTCTTTCCGTTAGTTGTCTTTTTCTTTTTTTGAGAAGGAATTTAGAAAAGTATTTCTGTAACTCCATTCATTGAATTTAGATTTTCTTAAATAGAACGCAAGCATTATGCCCGCCAAATCCAAAAGTATTGCTCATGGCTACTTTTACATCTTTCTTCACAGCAGAATTAAACGTAAAGTTTAGTCTGCTATCGATCTTTTCATCATCAGTAAAATGGTTAATGGTAGGAGGAACAACACCATGAATAATAGTTCCTAACGCAGCAATAGCTTCAATAACTCCGGCAGCTCCTAAAGGTGACCTGTCATTGATTTTGTAGAATTAATCTGAATATCATAAGCGTGCTCGCCTAATAATTTCGAAATTGCATTGGATTCTGCGATGTCTCCTAATGGAGTAGAAGTACCATGCATGTTGATATGATCTACTTCATCAGCAGTTAAGCCTGCATCGTCCAAACAGTTTTTCATTACCAGATAAGCGCCAAGACCTTCAGGATGTGGAGCCGTCATATGATATGCATCTGCACTCATACCACCTCCTAATAATTCTGCATAAATTGTAGCACCACGTTTTACCGCATGCTCATATTCTTCAAGAATAATACTTCCCGCACCTTCACCTAATACAAATCCATCTCTGTCTTTGTCAAAAGGTCTTGAAGCTGTTGTAGGATCATCATTTCTTGTAGAAAGTGCCATCATTGCATTAAATCCACCGACACCACTTGCTGTAACGGCAGCTTCAGAGCCTCCGCACACAATCACGTCTGCTTTTCCTAATTGGATAAGCATCTTGGAATCAATTATAGCATTAGCTGAAGATGCACATGCAGATACTGTTGTATAATTAGGGCCGTGGAAACCATATTCAATTGAGATCTGACCAGGGGTCATATCTGCAATCATTTTAGGAATGAAAAACGGATTAAATCTTGGAATTTCCGTATTAGCCCATCCTAAAACTTCTGTTTCAAATGTTTCCAAACCTCCGATTCCGGAGCCCCAAATTACACCAACTCTGTTTTTATCTACATTATCTTCAATAATACCAGAATGTTCTACTGCTTCTCTAGCAGCAACAAGTCCCAGCTGAGTATTTCTATCCATTTTTTTAGACTCTTTCTTATCGAAATGCTGTAATGGATCGAAATTTTTCACTTCACAAGCGAACTTGGTTTTAAAGTTTGTGGCATCAAAAAGAGTAATCGGAGCGGCTCCGCTCTCACCTTTCACAAGATTTTCCCAGTATTCTTTTGCATTATTTCCGATTGGTGTTATTGCTCCAAAACCTGTTACAACTACTCTTTTTAATTCCATAAACTTTGTTTAATTTCTTTTTTGTTGAAGAATATTATTTATTTACTACTTCTTCGATGTAAGCGATAGCGTGCCCTACAGTAGTAATTTTTTCAGCTTGGTCATCAGGGATCTGAATGTTAAATTCTTTTTCAAATTCCATGATTAACTCAACTGTATCTAGTGAATCTGCTCCTAAATCGTTAGTGAAGCTAGCTTCAGGAGTTACTTCTGTTTCTTCAACGTCAAGCTTATCAGCGATGATAGCTTTTACTCTTGATGCAATGTCTGACATAGTAAATTATTTTTTTAATTGTTAGATGCTGCAAATATATAAAATTCTTTACGATAAAACATTTTTTTAGTCTTTTTTGTGGACTGAGACTTCTCATTTTAGATGAGCTATGTTTAGTGTTTTAGTTTTCAGCTATTTATATTTGATTGTATTATAGGACTTTAATTTTTATTTTGTGATGAACTGAATTATTTTCCTGTCAAAATGTATAAAAACGTCTAAGTTTTGTCTCTTCCGGAACAAAAATGAATGAAAAAGATATCCTTTTTTTATCTATATTTGTGTGTTATGCAATTAACACGTTAGCTTTTTTAATTAAACAAATCATATTTCTATTAAAGAATAGCTCATAGTTGTTCTCTTATTTCTATTGTTTTATTTAAAAGCTAAAAAATGAAAAATTTCTTTGAAAGTCCTTTTAAAGGCAAAATCATACAAGACCATATTCAAAACCCTAATATTATCGCTGGTAAATATTCCTATTACTCCGGATATTACCATGGTCATTCCTTTGATGACTGTGCCCGATATCTGCCTCCTGACAGAAATGATGTAGATAAACTGATTATTGGTTCCTATTGTTCTATTGGAAGTGGTGCCAGCTTTATCATGTGTGGAAATCAGGGACATCGATATGATTGGATATCAAGCTTTCCCTTCTTTTATATGTCTGAAGTAGAATGTTTCCAAGAGAGTAAAGATGCTTTCAAAGCGGCAGGAGACACTATTGTTGGAAATGATGTTTGGATTGGAACGGAAGCTATGATCATGGCAGGTGTTAAAATCGGAGATGGAGCCGTCATTGGAAGCCGGGCATTGGTGACAAAAGATGTTGAGCCTTATACTATTGTAGGGGGTAATCCTGCAAGACCAATCAGAAAAAGGTTTAGTGAGCATCATATAGCATTGCTACTTGAAATGAGATGGTGGGAGTGGGATGAAAGTATTTTGAGGAAAGCAATTTCAATAATTTGCTCTGAGAATATTGATGAGCTGTATGAATTTTTTAAACGACTTGAATAAATTATGAAAAGATCCTCTCAAGGGATCTTTTTGTAATTTATTGACAAACAGATTTCTGCTGGAATAGATTGTTTTTAGTGATAAATATCTATCATATTTCTTTTCATGATAGGGTGAAAAGTGTACTTTTACTGCCTATTTTAATAAAACTAATAACGAGACATGAAAAAAAATTATGTCATCGCACTTTTACTTGGTGCGGTATGTGGTGTTTCTGCTCAGAAAGTCATGTGGCAAAAAGACATTAAGTCTTCTACACAGGATTTTTTAAGCCAGGTTATAACAACCATTGATCAACAGTATCTTATCACAGGAAGCTCTATTCAGAGTGACAAACAACAAACTTCAGGCAATAAGCAGAACAACGGTTACGATTTCCATTTAGTGAAATTAAATCAACAAGGAGAAGAGGATTGGGAGAAGTTTTTCTCAGGAAATAATCACGATTATTTATCAGCTACAGTAAACACTCAGGATGGAGGATTTCTTCTTGCAGGGACTTCGTATTCTGGGAAGGCTTTGGATAAAAAAGAGGGATCTAAAGGCGGATCAGATATCTGGCTGATCCGGATCAATGAATTTGGCGATGAAATCTGGCAGAAAACTTTGGGAACTTCTTCCGATGAAGAAGCTAAAGCAGTGATTCAAAGTACCGATTTAGGTTTTTTTATTGCCGGAAATATGCAAAATTCGCCCAAGGGCTATGGTTCTAAAGATGTCTGGATCATCAGGCTGGACAAAGATGGAAAAGAATTGTCTCAACTCGTATTAGGCGGCAGAGGTTTAGATGAAGTAGAGAAAATGATTCCGACGAAAGATGGTGGAGCTTTATTGGGAATTTATTCCAGAAGTCCAGAGGTAACTGGAGATACGCCTCGCGAAACAAACTCAGCTTCCGAACCTCGTATCACGAATCCCATATCTCGCATTGCAAAGTCCACAGAAAACTTTGGTGAAGGCGACTATTGGATCGTTAAACTGGATAAAAATGGAAAAGTAGAATGGGAAAAGAACTTTGGGGGTAAAGCAGACGATCATATCAGAACCCTGGCTTTAACTTCAAATGGCTACATCATTGGTGGTGAATCCCGTTCCGAAAGATCAGGCAACAAAACCGTAGGCATTGAAGAAGGCACAGACCTATGGGTGATCGCTCTTAATGAAAGAGGGGATGAACAATGGCAAAAGTCCTACAACTTTAAAAATCGTGATATCCTGATGGGAATGAGCGTGATTCACTCATCGGATGACAAATCTTCAAAAGGAATTTTGTTAGGCGGTTATACCCAGGCAGAAGGAAGAGTAGAAAAGGATGATGAGACCTTCTGGATGCTGTATCTGGATGGAAACGGAAACGAGCAATGGCGAAAACATGTGAGTGGAGAATCCAGACAGAAAGAAGAAAGGCTTTCAGATCTGAAACTCAACAGAGATGGTTCTATTGTTCTTGCCGGAACCAGTGGGAAAGAATTGGGTAAAGAAAACTGGAAAGTTGTAAAACTGGGGGATAAGCAGGTCAATGATCTGATCGAAAAATATGATATCAAGATCTATCCGAATCCTGTATCCGATTATGCCTATGTAGAAATCGGCTTTGACTTTAAGGACGCTGATATTCTTGTGTATGATATGAGCGGAAGGCAAATTCAAAATTTAAAAACTAAAAATAAAGTAACCAAAATCAATACTCAACCCCTGGTGCAGGGAGCTTATCTGGTAACAATAAAAACAGATACAGACAAAGCAGCCAGTGCAAAACTGATTAAGAAATAATGAAGAAAACTGTGGTAAAATTAGGTGCATTGTTCTTTTTGCTTACTGTGGGCAATATCGATGCACAAACAAGTACATTAACCAATAATATTGTAGACTTTTCAAGTATAAAAGAATCTGAAGGAACGGCTAATGTTGATATTCCTTTACATCAGATGTCAATAAAAGGGTATACGCTTCCCGTTAGTATATATTACAATGGAGGAGGAGTTAAGGTAGATAATGAAAGTAGTAATATTGGGCAGAATTGGGAATTGTCTTCCCAAGGAGTAATATCTCGTTCTGCTCATTCCAATTTTGATGAAAGTACCGAGCGTGTAGTAGCCAGTGGTAAAATAAAATGGTATCCTGTGGGTGATAATCCATATGGAGGAAATTATGTTGAGTGTATAGGAATAGATGTGATACCTTCAAAGGGGTACTTGAATAATTTAAACTTAGCAAAACAAATTTATAACGCATTCAAAAACTATGTACCCCCTATTGGTATTCAGCCTAATACGAATAATATGCATAGAATTGATGATAGGCCTACCAGATCGGATTGGCAGTCATATTCTTTGAGTCAGGATGTTCATCCCGATGTCTTTACAGTAGTAATTCCTAATAAGTCATCATTTAAATTCTTATTTGACCCTGATGGAAATATTGCGACGGACACTCCGGAAAATTATAAAATCACTTATGATAAAAAGGGAACAGATCTTATACAGGAGTTTACATTAATTGATGAAGATGGGATAACCTATACTTTTTCGAATATAGAAATATTTAATTCCGAAATTTACGATAATCAAATTTCCCTTACTACTAGTGGGGAGACAAGAAAAACTCCCTATACCTCTGTTAATACATTGCCAGGATTGGATCAAAATAGCATCAATAGTACAACTCCGTTTTGCCAAAATGATAGCAATTATCCTTCTAGCCCTGATCTGATTGCAAAATACAGGGCTCCAAAACCAATTTCCTGGTATTTGTCGAAGATTTCAAATATTTATGGAGAGGCGATCAGCTTCGGATATGAAAGGGTAAGAACAGTAAGCGTACCTAGAGCAAGCTATAAGAATCTTATTCAATTAAATAATAATTATCCTTATCCTTCCTATCCTGCATGGCCAAAAGGAGGAACCAATGTTTTATTGTCTGAAGTGCCAGTTATAAAGGCTATTACATCCAATTATGAAAGTTTAGAGTTTGATTACAGAAAATACCGTCAGGATTTAATTAGCAGCGGAGACAAAAACCTTCTTAAGGAGCTTAATACAATAAGTCTGTACCAGAAATTTATTTTTTTTAAAAAACCGACGGCTCCTGTAAAGACCATTAGGTTTAATCATCAGTATGTTGTATCGCAAGATACTTATCTTGAGTCTGTTTCAGATGTCGGAGCCTATACCAGATTATTTCTGGAAGGAGTAGATATTTTGGGCAAAGGAAATGAGATGATTTCCTATTATAAATTTAAATATAAAACTCCGGAAAAACTCCCCCATAAACAATCTTTTAATATTGACTTCTGGGGATATTTTAAAAATGGAGATGCAAAGGGTGTTTTCCCTGAATTATATAGATACAATAATAACAGTGTCAATAATTTTGAGAGAAATATTTTTTCGATTTATCCGAGGGCTGCATCCGGCGATGTGGGAGTAAAGCTAAGTGATAATACTTATTTGGAAAAAAAATATTTTAGAGACAGTACTCCTTCTTTTGAAGATGCATCTAATGGAATTCTATCGGAAATAGAAAGCTTTGGCGGAAAAACGACCTATGAATATGAACCTAATTATTTTGACTATTACGGAGTAAAAAGAGAAGGTCCCGGGATAAGGGTAAAGAAAATCATTAAGAATGATAATATCAATACCTATACAAAAGAATTTATTTATGGTAAAAATTCGGATGGAAAAGGGTATATCTCCAAGCCTGCCAGATATGCTTACAGAAGATCTCCAGGTAGTACTGGTGGTAATTGGTGGCCTTTACTGGATCATTATATTACTTCAGTAAATAGCTCGAACGAAAAGGTGAACTATGATGAAATTAAAATACAGGATGTATACAACCAGGAGAATAAAGGCTATGTTATCAATAGATATAGTTTTTTCAATGCTTACTATACTCCCAATCTTAGTATAGGTAACTTTCAGTATGTTTCTCCCACTTTAAACTCTTCTTATCTTATCAGAAGCCAGACATTTAATGGAGGGTATTATTTTGATACTGAAGAATATTATAGTGATTATGAAGAAAACCTAGGGAAATTGAATGGGCATCTTGTCAATCAAAGAATTTTTGATAAAGGAAATAACTTATTAAAAGAAACAAAGAATGAGTATTCCATCAAATTTAATTCTATTCCTGATTTTGAAACATCTATTACGGGCGGATATTATTTCAATAATTATCTTTTCAGGTATTTGCTTACCAAGCAGACGGTAGAGGAAAAATTTGGAAATAAAATGATTTCAAATCAAACCGTGTATTCCAGAAATGATAAAGATAAAGTTACGGAAATCACCAGGTCGGGGCCTTCTACAACAAATAAAACAGTTATTAAGTATTTGTATGAAAACAGTGACAACATTGGGAGCAGTATAAGGTTTGGGAATAGGCTTAATGAACCTTCGTTGATAAAAAAGTATGTAGATAACAAACTTGTTGAAACAACGAATAGAAAATTTAAGGAATTTGTAATACCATTTATTACAAGACCTATATTGAGTGGCCCGGGAAGTCCTATTTCTTATTATGTGATAACTGACCTTCAGTATGAAGAAAAAAGTATTGATGGAACTACTTTCTTGCACGACTCAGAAAATCTGAAATATGATCTATATGGAAATATCGTGTCAAGAAAGATAAAAGATGTATATGAATCTACAGTGTATGGTTATCAAAATACCCTGCCTATTGCTGTTGTAGCAGGTACTGCTAATTATTCTCAAGTAGAAGGACTTCTTGGTGATATTGTGGGTGCATCCAATGATGGTGTTACAAGCTATAATGAAAGTGACCTTCAGGTAAATTGGATGATTTCAGAAAAAATCCAGCTTTCTCACAAAGCTTAGTCTCAACATCTGTACATGAGCCGCTTGTTGGATTGAAAATTTCTACAACACCCAACGGGATGAAGGATTATTATGAATATGATGGAGCCAACCGTTTAAAAAAGATGCTTGATATTAATTCCAATATTGTAAAAGAACATACCTATAATTACGTGGGAAGTACAAGGTTTTATAATTCTGATCAAGAACAAACTTTCACCAGAACAAATTGCAGAAGACTTGAAAATCCGGGGACTTATACCTATAAAGTTCCTGCCAATACATACGCTTCCGAAATAAACGTAGGGGATGCTAATCAGAAAGCATTACAAGAAATTGCAAGTATGGGACAAAATACCACAAATACTTTAGGACTATGTAATCCTAAACCTTTTGACTGTACAATACAAGTGAATATGTCTGTATATGATAATAGCTCAGGTTTTTTTAGTAAAATTTATAGTGCTACAGGAGAAAAGTTTAGAGGAACAATCGCTTTTAATACGGGGACAATCAATTGGTCTAACATAGGAACATATGTTACTGTAGGAAAAATCACAGGTATCTGCCTGCCTAAAATATTTAAGTCATATAGTTCTGGTATAGACTGGTCTTTAACATTACAATCTAATGGAGATCTTGTCGCGAGATGGAGTAACCCATTTGGGAATGTAACGCCTAAAAAATTAGAGATTGTGAACTTTGAATTTACGTATGACCTTGATTAACAGAAGAAAACCATGAAAAAACTAATTATCCCTATAGGAGTACTTTTGGTGTCAATACATGCAAAAGCTCAATTTACCAATACTCAAAATTATATACAAACGCGAGTATACCTTGAGCCGGTAACCCAAACCACCGGAAATGCAAAACAGAATAATTCTGTTCAATATTTTGACGGATTAGGAAGATTAAAACAGCTGATAAGTATAAAGTCGTCTCCAAAAGGAAACGATGTTGTACTTCCTGTTACTTATGATGGCTTTGGAAACCAGACCAGAGAATATCTTCCTGTTCCACAATCAGGAACACAGAATGGAACAATATATGCTCAGAGTGCGGGGCAGGTTAATTTCCCCGTAGGTGATCCACAAAATCTTTATGCTAATGAAAAAGCATTTTCCGAAAAGATACCTGAGCCTTCTCCGTTAGGAAGAATTAAGGATCAGATCCAGGTGGGAAATGATTGGCAAAATAAACCCGTAAAATTTGAATACGGGAGTAATAGTACGCCGGATCAGGTGAAGAAATTTACGGTAACAACCAATTGGGACAATGAGGCCACGAAAAGTGACCCTCCTACTTCCGGATTTTACCTCGAAGCTCAGCTTTATAAGAATACAATAACTGATGAAGATGGGAACAAAACCATAGAATTTACAAACGATCGTGGGCAGATTATATTGGTTCGAAAAGTTATCAGCGATTCAGAAAATGCCGATACATATTATGTTTATAATGAATTTGATCAGCTCGTATTTGTAGTACCACCATTATTATCTAAAATCCAGAACTGGACTCCGGAGGATCGAAATAATTTTGCCTTCGAATACAGTTATGACAGAAAAGGAAGACTTGTTGAGAAAAAATTACCTGGTAAAGGAAAAGAATGTATGGTCTATGATAACAATGATAGACTGGTTTTGTATCAGGATGCTAATCTAAAAGGCCTTAATAAATGGTTAATCACAAAGTATGATTATCAAGGAAGAACTGTGTATACAGGCTTTTTGACAGGTGGAGAAAGAGCAGGAAGGCAAAATGAAATTAAAGATCTTGTTATTACGGAGAGCAGAAGCACAACAGGGTTCAATAGAAATGGAATGACTGTATATTATACTGATAATTATTTCGTTGGGGAAATTCCAACAATTTTAACAGTAAATTACTATGATTCTTATCCTCAGTATGGTTTTAATCCAGCATTCCCCACTAATATTTTGGGAGAATCTGTACTCACAGAGACACCTAATGCAAAAGGAGTATCAATCAAGGGGTTGTCTGTAATGAGTTTAGTGAAAAACGTTGAAGATGATAACTGGACAAAGAGCTATCTGTACTATGATTCTAAAGGAAGGGCTATTGGAACTCATTCCATTAATTATTTAGGAGGATATACCCACACTGAATCTAAATTAGATTTTGCAGGAGTAGTTCAAAATACAGTAACCACTCATGTAAGGACACCTAATGAAGCGGGAGTGAATATCAAAGAACGTTTTGTATATGATAGCCAAAATCGCTTGAAAGAGCGTTGGCATAAGATAGAGGGTAGAAAGGAAGAGCTTATTGCAGCCAATACCTATAATGAGCTATCTCAGTTGGAATCCAAAAAAGTGGGTGGAGTTTCTGTCAGTTATCCACTTCAGCAAATTGACTATAAGTATAATATCAGAGGTTGGATGACCCATATTAATGATCCTGCAAACTTAGGAAGCGATTTGTTTGGTTATAAAATCAATTATAATAAAGTAGAAGGGAAGGAAGTTCCCAACAATGATTATTTAGATTTAAAAGTAAAGCCTAAGTACAATGGAAATATTGCTGAGGTATCCTGGAAGACTCTTACAGAAGTTAATGAACCTCTTAAAACCTATGGCTATGTATATGATCCGCTCAATAGACTTTCTGCAGGTTTCTACCAAAAAGCAGGAAATGAGTTAGCTAAAGAATATTTTGAAAGACTGGAATATGATCTGAATGGAAATGTTACAAGGCTTAAAAGGTCTGCAGGTATGTTGATAGGAAGCAATACAGCGCTGGCTATTGATGATCTTAAATATGATTATATTGGAAACAAATTGATTCGTATTACCGATCAGCAAATGAATTTTTCAGGGTATCCTTACACTGCAAATCCAGGTACCATAGTCTATGATAACGGAAATGTATCAGGAAATGGGAATATGACCAGCCATCCTGATAAAGGTATTTCATCCATTCAATATAATTATTTAAATTTGCCAAAGCAGATTATCCAGAGTTCTAAGGTGACAGATTATACCTACAGGGCGGATGGAACAAAAGTAAAGAAGCTTTTTGGAGATATTGAAACAGATTATTTAGATGGGTTTCAGTATAAATCTACGAGACCTTCGGAAGAGAATTCTTCAGGGGGAGGAGGGATTATTCTTGAACCTGATCCCTCTGAAGTGGCTACAATCAAGTTAAGAATTATACCGACATCTGAGGGGTATTATGACGTACTTAATAAGTTGTATGTTTATAATTACACAGATCATTTGGGAAATGTACGATTAAGTTATGCAGATACTAATCAAGATGGACTTATCCAGCCAAGACAGTATTTTCAGAGCCAATGTGAGGATATTCCATGGGATCCCTGGAACCCACCTAATTGTATAGACACTTGGAAACCTGGAGAAATTGTGGAAAACAATAACTATTATCCTTTTGGATTGCTGCATGATTATACTGCTACAGCTCAAAATGCTTATCAGTATAAGTATAACGGGAAGGAATTGCAGGAAACAGGAATGTATGACTATGGAGCTAGAATGTATATGAGTGATATCGCAAGATGGGGAGTTACAGATCCATTAGCAGACAAATGAGAAGATACTCTCCTTATAACTATGCATTTAACAATCCTATCAGATTTATTGATCCTGACGGAAGAGCTCCTGATGGTTGGGGGTTAAAAGGAACTCAATGGGAATGGGATGACAACGTAACAAAAGATAATTATAGATCAAGAGGCTATAGTGATTTTTCTGACGGATTTACAAATAATGAATATAAAAGTTCTCGTGGTTCAAATGTTACCCTAGGGCCAGGAGGAGCAGGAGATTGGTCTGAAACCATGATTTATAATGAAGGTAAAGAACATACATCTGGTATGTATTATGGTAAATGGTTCTCTAAACTGAATGGAAATGTTTCATCATTTACAGCTTCATCATTTGATTTCACAGCAGTTGACTATAACGCTGGCTTGAGAAATTTTAATTTTGAAGGTTTAGATACCAATCTTAATCTAAAGCTAATGAATGTAAAAGGTGGGCTTTCTGCGCCAAACTTAATCGGTAGTAACTCAAATATTCAAGGATATTTGGAAGGAACTGTTGGGGAGGCAAAATTAAGTTTCACAACAAGTACTTTAGCTTTTTCTTTGGGCGCAAAGGGGCTGACAGGTTTTGTAGGAGCTAATTTACAGACTAATAAATATGGATGGTCAGCTGATGTGGGTGCAATTGCTGCATTCGCTGAAATTGAAGGGAATTGGAGTGCTACTTCACCGAATGGTCAATGGGGAATTAACCTAACAGGTTCTGTTCCTGTTGGAGCAGTAGGGGCAAAAGGTGGAGCATCTTATCTTTACAACCCTAAAAATAATAGTTTTTCTGTAGGCGTTTCAGGAAAGGTAGCAGATGGCCTAGGGTTGGGTGGAGATCTAAAGCTTACTTTCCCTAATCCTTTCTCTCATTAATTTTTTAATATCTAATCTTATAAATGAATACAATCTTACAAATAATCCTTCTTATCATAATATTTTCAAATTCAATATTTTTATTGTTGGGAAAAGATATAAAGTCCTTTACAATATTTAAATTAAGCTGGATTATTGGATTAATAGATGTTTTAGTCATCTTATTCTTTTTTGAACTAAAGCAACCTCTCATCCTTTATATCACATTTACATCAATGATTGTTGCATTTATTTTAGGAATGAGGAGTTTTATAAATAATTATAATACCAATTCGTTGGAAAGTCATAATAATAAAAAGCGATTTGTGAATTTCTTCGCCTATTTTTTACTCTTCTTTTTAGTGATACTTACCATGGGTGTGATGAAAGGTCTTTTATTTGATACCCCTTTAGGGTAAATGATTTAAAATTAAAAAATAAGAATGCTTATTATTAATAGGTAAAATCAACAAAAAGCCACTGCAGTCTAATTGCGGTGGCTTTTATTTATAATCATATGTCTAGTCCTGAAATAGCGATACACAAAAAAAACAAATCGTTATGGAAGAACAATTAAAATCACAGTACATCAAACGTACGTAGAAAGATTACAGTTTAAGTTTAAAACTTCAAATAGTAAAAGAAGTTGAATCCGGCGAGTCAACTATTACCAGTTGTCGCAAAAAATATGGCATACAATCCCATGCTACAGTTTTGAATTGGCTCAGAAAATATGGTAACTTTGATTGGGAAAACCAAAGACCTTATGCCATGGAAAAAACACCTGAACAACGAATTATGGAACTAGAAGCCGAAGTAAGACTTCTTGAAAAAGCAAAAAAAAGCTTTCTTGGAAAAAGCAGGCTTATATTGCTGATAAAAAAAAAGCTATATTTTTTTGATATGATGATTGATCTTGCAGAGAAAGAATATCACATTGATATTCGAAAAAAAACTCACCACCCGAACAATCGATGACTTCCGCAGTAAAGAAAAAGAAACTTTGATTTTTACTTGTGGATTGTTAGGGTTAAATAGACAAATCTATTATAGAAGTATCAAGCGTACAAAAGTTTGTAAGAATAGGGCTTCAGAGGTTGTAAAGCTGGTAGAGAGTATTCGTGTTAAAATGCCCAGATTAGGAGGCAGGAAACTATATTTTATGTTACAAAAATCACTAAGTTCTATCAAAGTGGGAAGAGATAAATTTTTTGATATCCTAAGAGCCAATCACTTATTGATTGCTCCCAGGAAAAATTATCATGTTACTACCAACTCCCATCATCGCTTCAGAAAGCACAAAAATTTGATTCTGGACTATCAGATAACAAAACCCAACCAGGTTTGGGTTGCCGATATTACTTATATAGGAGACAGAAGAAAATCCAAGCTATTTAAGCTTAATAACTGACGCTTATTCTAAGAAAAATAGTGGGACATTTTTGTAGCAGATAATTTAAATACAGAGAGTAGTCTTATGGCATTGAAAAAGAGCTTTTAAAGAAACATAAAGGTATGGCGGGATCCTTAATCCATCATTCTGATCGTGGCTTACAATACTGCTCGAATGAATACCAGAACGTTTTGCAAAAGCATCAATTAAAATGTAGTATGACACAAAATTCCGATCCTTATGAAAATGCAGTAGCGGAGAGAGTGAATGGCATTTTAAAGCACGAATTTAATATTGACAGGCATCATATAAACCATGCTTTAAGAAGAAAGTTAGTAGAGGAATCCATCGAAATTTACAATGAGCTGCGTCCTCATTTTTCAAATTACTATCTAACCCCAAACCAGATGCATAAGCAGTCAGAAATTAAAATGAGAACTTATAAAAATAAAAACCAAAGCAAAAAAAACTTTGCTCTGGTTTAATTATTTATTTTTGTCCTATAATCTGTATCAGATTTTCAGGACTAGTCAATATTTTATAAAGGGAGTTGTCATATTATACATGTACCTTGAAATAAAGCTGTAGGAAATTTATGTCAGCTTCAGCCTTGTGAAAAGTTTAAAAAATAAAAAAGAGAATCTAAAGAATAGATTCTCTTTTTGTGGAGTTGGAGGGACTACCTTTTTAAATCTGGTAAAATCTTGATTAATTTGTAAATGCTTTATGTAAATGCTTTTTTAGATGATTTAATTAAGTTGAATTTATTGCAATTAAACTATATTTGAATTTTTTGGGTACAACTTTGGGTACAACTTTAAAATTAGATCATTATAATTATGGCATCAGTAAGTTTTTTTATTAGGGGAAAGATAGCAGATAAAGAAAGTACAATTTGGGCAAAGTTCAGAGATCGAGATATTGATATTCGTGTACCTGTTCCGTATTTGAGTTGCAAACCGAAAGATTGGAAGGATGGTAAATGTAGAATACCGTCTAAAAAGATGCACAAAGACGATGTAGAAACTATTAACACTCGGTTATCACAGCTAGAAGCTAGCATTATTTCCAGCTATGTGGAGGATAAGCCTGAACTAGATTTGAAAGAATGGTTAAAATCAATCATTGAGCCTAAAAGCTCGGAAGATGAAAAAGTAAGTTATTCGGATGATGTAGTTTCTTTCATAGATATTTATATTTCCCTTAAAAAAGATAGTATTACAGAATCTACTGTAAAAAAAGCTAATGTAGTAAAACAGTTATTACAAAGATATACAGATAGCAAAAGTAATAAGACTTTCAGGAATTTGAAATTTAAAGATTTGGATAATAATTTCAGAATTGATTTTGAAAAGTACTGCCAAAACGAGATGTATAAAATTTCAAATACGTATAAAAATTTAAAGTTCTTAAAAATGGTTTGCAATGTAGCAGTATCTTTTGATATTGAAGTGCATAAACATGTGAAGAATTGGAAATTTGAAGTTGAAAAAGTAACAAAGAATGATCCAAAGTCGATATACTTAACGTTTGGGGAGCTTGATAAGATTGAACAAACCGAAATGCCCAACGATCATTTGGATAATGCAAGAGACTGGTTATTAATCGCATGTTATACTGGACAAAGGGTGAGTGATTATCTGAAATTCACATCTTCTATGATTGTGGAAGACACTGAAGGTCAAAAGTATCTAGAGTTTATACAGCAAAAAACAAATGCTAAAATGAAAATTCCTCTTTTAAAGAAAGTCCAAGAAATTTTAGACAAAAGAGCGGGGGAATTTCCGAGGAGAATATCAGATGTAAAATTTAATCTTTATATCAAAGATGTATGCAAAACTGCTGGCATTGATGATGTGATTTATAACGGAAAAGTCCTAACGATAGAGCGGGAAGGAAAACCTAAAATTACAAGGAAAGTATTTGCTGAATTCCCTAAACATGAATTAGTTACATCTCATATAGGTCGTAAAAGTTTTGCTTCAAATTTTTATGGAATAATAGCTACAACTTATTTGCTTAATTTTACGGGACACGCCACAGAAAGGCAACTACTAGCCTATATTAACAAAACAGAAACAGAGAAAGCTAAAGCCACAGCAAACGTTTTTAAAAGTTTAGGGTATTAATAATTATTATATGATTAACATAGAATCCAAAAGAGGAATAGCATTAGATTTCATTGTTTATGTAATAGCTGTTGAAGATCCTGTTTCAAGTCATGGGATACACGAGTTCTTTTTACAGAAATTTGAAGTACAAAAATCTGAAAATGTTAATATTGAAAATATAAAAGCAAAAATAGATTCTTTATCACCTTTTTTCCAGTTAGGCATTGAAAAGATAATGTTTTCAGAAACAATCAATGATTTGTTATCATATTACCCAAGAGAATTATCTCCTCAAAAGATTGAAAACTCAATAAATTTTACAGCAGATTATTTTGAGTACATCAACGGTTTTTTGGATATAAATGCAGTAATAGGCAATGATGAATCTATTGATTTTTTTGATATGGGATCATCTATTGAAGAAAATTATAATGAGGAAGAAATCAACAATATTTTAACCACGATTAATTCTCTCGTTACATCTAATGAATTATATCAACAGAAAAAACATCAATTTGAAAGTTTATCAATTAATCAATCCGAAGTTAATTTAGCTTCAATTACAGAGCATTTTGAGAATTATTTTATGTTGAGGATTATATCTCCAGATATTTACATAAGTTATTATGCGTCGCTCATATTTTCTTTGAACAAAAGAGCCTCAAATTTTCTTAATCGTTTTATCAGAGAAACAAATGGTTTATCAGAATCAATTGTTATTAATAAGTATTTTAATAGCAAACATTTTAAAAGCAAAGAATATTTAGATCATCAAATTAATGAAAATGAAAAACTACTTTTTCAACATTCATTTGAAGTTCCACAGCTTGATGGTTTTTTAACTAAGAATAGTAAATCTTCCGTTATTTCCTTACAAATGTCCCTTAAAAATTACTTTAGTATATTAAGCGCATCTGAATTATTACGAAACCTAGACATTACAGGGATAGACCCTTATCAGTACTTAGAATTAAATGCTGAACATTCTCTTTATGGCATGAAATTAAAATACCTGAGCTTTCTGAGATATGAAGACAAAATACATTCACATGAAGATAAATACCTTGAGAATAGTTTAGATGAATTAATGATTGAAAAATCAAATTTTATCGAATATCTGAAATCTAAAAACTTTGATATTGGCGATATTAAAATTATTTTAAATACATTGTCTGAAAATAAGTATAGTAGCACTGGCATTAAAGAAATAGAATTTAAGAATGATATTTATTTCTTTAGGTTCTGCTATTTCTTTTACATCTTTGATTACTTCCAGGAGATTGAAAGAAAGAAATTTGATACAATTGCTTCTTTTGAACGAATTACTAAATTCAACAGGGGTAATGAGAGAGAAGCTAAACAACAATATCATAAAAATTTCATCGACATTGATAATCCGCACGGTAAACACTTTCCTTTTACGGCTAAATCTACAGATACTTTTCTTTCAGAGATTGAATATTCATTAGGAATTGAAAGGGAAAAATTAAAACCAATTCCAAAATTAAAATACTATTGAAATTTTTATTACTGATAATCACTCAGTTATATTAAATCAAATAAAAAATATTTTCCCTAATTTTTCCCTATTTCCCCTATTTGAAACTTTGCATCATAATAATAAAACAAAAATATTATGACAAATTCAGCAATCCAATTGATGCAAATAGATTTAGATTCTTTTGGTCAATTTATTCAAAAATTAGTTAGGGAAGAATTAGAAAAAATTATTCCTACATATTCAGAGGAAAAAGAGTTTTATACTCGTGAAGAAACTGCTAAACTTTTAAATGTAAGTTTGACAACATTATTTCACTGGAATAATGATAGTACTTTAAAAAATACCAAAATCGGCAAAAGAGTATATTACTCAAAAAATGAAGTTTTTTCAAAACTAAAACAAGTTTCTTAAAAACTACGGGAAATTCTTACTATTCCTATTATTTCTTAATCATTTACCACACTTTTAATGTTTCATCAAAGCACAATCGAGTATTGTGTGGGTATCTCTTGTGCCAAATTTAAAATAAAAATTATCATGTCAAATACAATTCAATTATTAGGTCAAAGCTATAATGTAAGCTATCATTATGAAGATTTAACGACAATTTCAGAGTTACAATCCTATCTTACCATTGCAGATATAAATAGATATAGCCAGTTAAAAGCAGATATTGAAAAAAATGGAATTAACGACCCAATTCTATATTATACAACTGCAAACGGAATCAAACTCGTTATTGACGGTCATGTACGCTTAAAAGCCTGTATAGATTTAAAAATATCAGATATTCCAAAAAAAGCAATCAAAGTAGACTTTGAAACTCTTTCTGATATTCAGTTTTGGATGGTTAAAAATCAATGTCAAAGAAGAAATCTTACACAAATCCAGAAAATACAACTTGCCTGTTTGCATGAAGAAAAAATACAACTAGCTGCAAAAGATAATCTTATTAATGCAGGTAAAGGTAATAGCGTTGAAAAAGCAGTTGATACACTTTTAGAAATAGCAAAAATCGCCAATGTTGGCAGAACAACTGTTGCCAGATATAAGAAAGTTGTAAGCAGTGGTTTGGAAGATATTATACAAAAAATGATTACAAAAGATTTAAGTATCTCTTCTGCATATAAAGAAGTTCAAAAATCAAAAAAAAATGAGTTACTAAAAACTATTGAAAACCCTGTTCAAGAGGAGGCTACCGTTGAACAAGAAACTAAAGAGGAACACGAACCTCAATATGTGAACGATATTAATGCTGGTATGTATCTTTTAAGGGGCAATGAAGTTGAATGCTTTATAATGACTAAAGATCAAAATAAAGTAAAAGAAATTACTCAACAACCAAATGTAAAATACGCTGTATTTATCATTGAGGACTAACCTTGTACACACGGGGCTAAGGCTATAAAAAAATAAGTTTTTCTATACCGCACAACTCTCCATTCACATACTATAAAGCCTCATAAACTCCTTAGAAATCAATTAAGATTTTTCTTACAACAAAAACCCTAAAGACATTGTGGAAAAGCGATGTACAGCCATTTCCATGTCTTTTTCATACAATCAATAATATAAAAACAGATAAAAATGAAACAATACAAAAGCAAAAAATCAAATCATAGTATGAATGTATCAGCCTTTTACCATGAAGGTTACCAATGGAAGGTGGTACTTCCTACAATCATAGTTAATTATCTTCAGGAAAAAGTGCAGGAGCGACCACCGTTCAAAGAGTTTAAAATAAATAATGCTTTGTACTTTCTGAGCTTAGTTATAAGTATACCTGCCTACAAGAAAGATAAAACGTATCTCTGGGGATACATACCTATGGATTCCAGACGTTTAAGAAAGAAAGATTCCAACTATAATAAGTATTTTGAGTATTTTTTAGAGATTGGTCTTTTGCAGGGTAAAGGTCATTCAAAAGGTCATACCTGTAAACGCTATCGATACAACTATGAAAATATTAATCTTGAAGGTATAGAATGTCTGGATTTTTCAATCTTTGAAATGACGGATAAATTTTTGACTAAAAATCTGCTGAAAGAAGATATCAGCAATGACTGTCCGCATCTTTCAAAATGGTTTGATGATGGGTTGTTCCTTGATGTTGACCGCTTGAATTATGATTTGTCGTCTGAGTTCTGTTACAATAAGTACAGTTTGAGTTATACCAGATTGAATCCAATAATGGCAAAAGCGTACAGCTATTGGTACACTGCATTAATGCTAAGAGAGCAATGTTACCGTATATCCCGCCAGCCAGATTCTGATAATAGACTACACACAAACTTAACCAATATGCCCTCTAAATTCCGCCCGTACCTGACTTATCACGGTGAAAACATCCAAAGTCTGGATATCAAGAACTCACAACCTTATTTTATGGTTTTAGTATTGGAAAGTTTGAGTAATAGAAAGATTATTGAGATTATGAATAGAGTGTTTGGAAATGATAATATAGGTACTATGTTGCAGAAATTACAACAAATCACGTCTAGTAAAGCATTTCAAGAGGAATTTGCTCCGCTCAAAAAAGCAGTATTGACAGGGCAATTTTATGAATTTTTGATCCCTCTTTTTACAGATATTCAACCTGATTCTGATGGTTTATTTAGAAAGAAATTTTATGATTCTGACATTGGTAAAGCAAAAGTTGTAGAATTTCCTACTAAACGAGAATTAATGAAAAAACTCACGTTACAGATTTTATATACTCCGCTCAAACGACCATCAAAAGAATATCTTATATTTAAACTACATTTTCCTTTACTGTGTGAGTGTATCGAAGTTTTTAAAACCACTTCTGATGAAAAAGATTCGTTCAAACTGTTTCCCAGACTTTTGCAACAGGTTGAATCTGATTGTGTGATTGATACCATTACAAAGCAGATTGCAGAAACAAATCCTGACATGCCACTTTGGACGATACATGATTCTTTCTGTACAACACAAAGTTGGTTTCCAGTTCTGGAATGTATGGTACAGGAGCTATTTTCAAGCTGTTCTGACGGTGTTTTACCGAGTTTTAAACCTGAGTTATGGTGTAATACTGGTGAGTGCCTGAAAGTGGCTTAAAATTGAAGATAATTGGTTTACCATAACTATAGTTGTAAACCAATTATTTAACCTCACTTAGTAATTTAATAAGTTCTTCAATTTTTTCTACAGCATTATTTTCAAGTTCTTTTGAACTGCTATCTATTTTGTCTAAGAATTTAGAAACGATTACTTCAGTAAAAGTGAACATCTCATTTATAATATCCATAAATTTTAAAATCAAATCAATCTCTTTTTCTAAGTCTAATTTTATCATCATGTCGTAAACTAACAAGGGATTATCGTCATAATGAACGGCAAGGTCTCTATTGATTTTGATTACTTGAAAATCGAATTGCAAAAAGGAATCTAATTTTTTAGTTATCTGATTATAGTTATCTTTTAGATATGGCAAATCATTATAAATTAGAGGTTTTATTTCTTTAATCCAAAATGATTTATTTCTATATTTTGATATAACATCTCCCTTTTCGTTAATTTTAATAAAATTATAGATTTTCTTAAATCCTTCACTTATAATTATAAAAAAGGTTCTAACTGCAAATTTTTCTTCATATAAAGTCTTTGCATTGTTGTAAATATTGAGAGTGCTACAAATATCACCAAATAAGAACCCGATAAATAGTCTATATCTGAGAACATTTACTAATGTAGACAAATAATTTAATGATATGCCATCCTCTTTTAATTTAATATCAATTGCTTCGTATTTACGAATTAATCCATTTATCAGTTCAATATCATCAATAGTAGATTGTAATTTTTCGTGTGTTCTCTGTTTAAGTGAGTCAGTTTTGTTCATGCTATTATTTTATCAATTTTACTGGTGTTTCAATTTTAACTCGACTGATTTTTTCTTTTTGAGTTGTAAACAAAACTAAAGAACAGATAACAATAATTATAATTCCTGTAAAATAATTTGCAATCTTAAAAGACTTGTATGCATGTAATAAATTTGTGCCTTTAATATTGTTTATTAAAACGGTCTTTTTGATACAATACAGATAATCTCTTATGAGTTCAGAATTAAATTCTTCAACAGTCTTATCCTTTAATGTAATAACATTTTCAGGATTTGCATAAGGATATTTGAATTTTTTAATATTCAGATTTTTCAGAGCGTTTCTTATTGATATTAAATACATAAAAAAACTTATCATTAATAATAAGATTAAAGTAAGTTTAATGAAGAAAGAAACATCATCAAATTTGTCAATTACAATAGGAATTATAAGTCCTACTAAAGAAAATATTATACTTGTTTGAGAAATGATTTGTGTAGTTTTATTTTCAACAAAACTTAACCTATTATTTTCTTCTTGTAATACCGATAGCAAAAAATCTTTATGAAGCTGTATTTTATCTTTTTCTTCTTCTCCAGATAAATCATAATCATTGATATTGTAATCAAATGGTTCTTGGTATTCCCTGATAGGAATCAATCCAATACTTTTCAAAAATTCTTGTAGTGTTTTTAGCATAGTAATTCATCAATTAAGGCATTTGATATATCTAATCCTGTTTCATTTTCTATCCAAACCCACTGACCATTTGGATTTATTTCTATAAAAATATAGTTTCCATTTTTATCTTTTATCATGTCGATAGCGCCAAATTTTATATTGAGTTCCTTAACTAATTCTAAACACATCTTCTCAACGTTTTTAGGAATAGTAGTTGTATGAAATTTTAAGTGACCTTTTCTCCAATCAACTTTACTCATTTCGTCTGTTTGCGAATAAACGCCAGCGATAAAAATATTTTCTCCAATTACGGTGATTCTTAATTCAACTTCTTTTTCAATGTATTGTTGAAAAATACAAGGTGTTAAATCGAAATTATTAAGATTTTCTATGTGTTCTTCATTGACCAAATTGGTAAAAATATGCTCTAAAGAATTATTTTCATTATTAATTATAGATTGTGATAAAGGTTTTACTATCAGCTTGTTTGAATTTTGATAAAAAAAATTAACAATATCCAATTTAGAATTAGTAACCAAAGTGTTAGGTGTCTGGAACCCAATTTTTTTAGCTAACTTCAGTTGATATAATTTGTTTTCAGCTTTATAAATATTATACGGTTCACTAATCCATTTTGCATCAATTAAAACAAATAAATTTTTTAAAAGAGTATCAAACTCATTATATAAATAATTTTTTTCATAAAGAGAAGTATTAGGGAGTTCAGGAAGTTTGGTTCTTCTAAACCATACAGATTTAAATTTTTCCTTACCATCTACTTTAGGAAATAAGTCGCTTTCAATAGTAAAATCTTTTTTAAAAATATCTTCACAATTCAATCTATAATAACCTATTCCTCTTTGATTCAGTTTATTAATAACGTAATCAGCAGTATAATCCTCTTTATGTGTTATAATTAAAATAGTTTCATCTGTCATCACTGTCTGAAGCTTCTTGAGATACTAGAGTTAAGGTAGAAGTAGCCATCATTGATTTTACAGAATTGTACTGGCTGTCGTCATCTGTTCCTTCAACCTGATACGATGTTTTAGTTAGAGTACCCATCATTATATTACTAAAATTATCATCTGAATCAGAAGTTTCATTATATACCTTTGTAAAAGTACTTGTAGATAAATTCAAAAATGATATTGCAGGAAGACCTGTTTGAGTATCGATAGATAGATTTAATTTGTCACAATATTTTATTTTAGAAAAGTCAAATGCTTTTTCCAAAGAGCTTTCTTTAAAAGCCAATATAAATGGTTTCATAATATTTATTTATTGATTAAATTGAAATTTTTCATCTCCTAATGTCATTGTTGTTTTACTACCATCATTAATAAGCGCCATTGCTAAATTAAATGGTATTTGTATTTCTTCTGGTTTAAAGCCAACATATACCTCTGCTGTTCCATAGAATACCATTTTCAGAGAAATTAGCCCATATTCATCAGGTTCATTAAATTGATAATAAAAAACGGCTGGATTTTCACCTTTAAATTCTCCATTGAGTACAGTTTCTAATTCAAATCTACGTTTCAAAAATTTTTTTAACGTTTGCCGATTTGAATCATTATAGTCAATGAATCCATTTATCATACCTATATCTCCAACAAATCTTTTTCCGAATTTGTGATAATATAAACCATAAGCAATATGCTCGAAACATTTAGTTAGTCTTTCCACATCGGGATAACCAACTGAAATTAACTTTTCTTCATCATTGATTTAACAATTCCATATTTATGGTTTCTTAAAACCTGTTTATTGATAAAATCTTTATTTTTTCTTCTTATTGCTCTGTTGACCTTTGTGTGAAAATGAAATTGTCCCACATTATTATTATTGATTAATCCTGTTAATGAAAACAATAAAAATTCATCATCATCAGATTTTTTTGAATTATGGATATCACAGGAAGGTACTTTGATTAGGTTTTTTCTAAAATTAATTCCTTTTGTGTCCTTAATTTCAGGGAATAAACAAGCAGGCGGAACATGTTCCATTGAAACAACTTCACCGTCACACATATAGCATGTTTTCTTTTCTTCTGTCATTATGCTTTGTAGTTTTTCCAGATTTCTAAAATTTTCGCAGGATTTTCTCTAAACTCATCTTTTGAATTTTCATGCAGATACCTTTTGAAAAAATCTTCTTTGGTTATAAACGAACCTTTCAAAGTTTTATCGTGTATCCACATCTGTAATAGTTTATCCGATTTTGTATTGAAGTCTAAAAATAAATTAGAAATTGTCAGACCTGCTAATTCTACTACCCAACGTCGGGGGTTCGTCCATGTAATGGGATAGTTTCTTCCATCTCTTCTGTCAAAATCAACTTTTAACCTGCTGTTCCAGAAATCATGGGCATCAACTAACCATATTACTCGCTTATTTGAAAATTTTCGATAGAAAAATGTACGGTCTCTTGCAATCCTAATATCAATTGGGCTTTTCTGAATTTCAATTACGGTATCTTTATTTCCGATTAAATCTGCTCGGTGTTCGTTATTTTCGCCACAAATTACCTCACAATAATTATCTAAAACAGGAAATTTCCAATTGTAGTGCCATTCAGATTCGTTCTCATATCCTTCTGGTAGTTGTGGGGCACCACCAATATATGCCCAGTACTGCCTTATTTCACCTACTTTGGCTTTAACTTCTCTACCTGTCCACGGACATAATCCGATAGTTCCTGAACCAGCTTCTTCTGCTCGTAATCTTTTTCCATTTACATTTGCTATTACCATAATTGTGTTCTTGATGTTTGAAATGATAAATTACCGTAAGGTTTCCTGTATTTTATCTAAGAGTTGTTTTAGGTCTTCTTTGTTTAGTTCAATAGTTACTAAGCCATTGTCTGTATCGGTAAAGATTTGAAATTTATCCAATCCTGCTTTGATAACCGAAAAATCGGCACTACAATTCAAAACTTGATATGGTTCAAATTCAGTTTTTTGGATATTTGTAATAATAATTTTGCTCATATTTAAAGATTTTCAAAAATAGTTATGATATTCTGGTATGACGAAGAATTGTCAAAAGACGCTAAGATGTTCCCTTTATGTGTTTTTTCTTTCAGTTCAATTTTCTGTGTAGTATGATTGTAGGTTAGGACATATTTTTTAGTACCAATAAAAAACCAAATTATATTTGCAGGCTGTCCTGCATATTGTTTCACAAGTATTTGACCGTCTGCTCTCCACATAATTGCTCCTAATAATGCAAGTGAAACACCTTCAACATTTCCTGCATGGTGATTGGCTCTACCAAGTACTCCTCTTAGGTATGTTTGTAAAATGTTTATTGAGTTTATAGTTATAGCCATAATTAATTTTCTAAGTAAATAATGTTGGATTCATCTTGGATGTTGAATACATTCACAAACTTATTGTTTTCGTCTCTTTTCATAATTAATATTTGATTTGCAGAAGCATTAATACCTGCTTCATCTATCATTCTCACAATTTCTCCTTCATCAAGAAATTTCTTTAATGGGTTACCAATTTCATGGTCTTGAAGTTCTCTACTTTCTAATAAATAGTAGTGGTTGTTATCTTCAATTCCTTTAAGTTTAATTTTTTTCATAGTATCTGTTATTTTTATATCATTTCTGCTTGTTGCTCTTTTAGAGTTTCAATAAATGAATTGGTATTGAAGTCATAACCATAAAGCTCCATAGCATAGAAAAATGCCGTATTTAATGTATAAACATCCTCTTTATTAATCCAACTCTTTCTAGGTAAATGGACTAACCAATCATACATGTTATTTCTGTCTTGAGGTCCAGATTGTACTAGGGTCTCTTTTGCAATGAAGTATTCTGGGTCATTTTCCTTATTCCACATAATCCCTTTATCTGTGATTAACCAATTACCAATTTTGAAATTTCCCATAATTGTATTTATTTTTAATGTTTCAGTATAAAAAACTTAATCTAGTCGAGTATTTCCAATCTGAATTGAAAAAATCAATATCAAAATCACTTTTTTATAATTTAGGGTTTATGGAGTGTAATTTATAGTATTTTATTCTTTCACAAAATTTTGAGCAGATTGTACAATGGATATTTTCCCGCCAACAGAACACTGGCAAGTAGAGGTATCTAACAGCTCTTTTTTACCCTCAATTTCAAAATCAGAGGTATTATCCCATTTAACAGGAGAAGGTGTACAAGAAGATCTTAAAACACTACATACACCAAAAGGTTTAATATTGGTATTAGGCTGTTTGTCCTCTTCCGTAGCCTGTAACTTTCCATCAATGCTTATAAAAGATTGACTTGTTACTGTGAGTGGAGTTGGTGAAGCTCCTTTATCACATTTTAATTGAGTTGTATCTGTGATATGCTGGGGCATATTATCATTTTTTTGAGGTTTTCTTTTTTGGTGTCAGTCCAATAAGCTTTCTTATATAACTATCTAATTTCTTAGATTCATAGAAGTCAAAACAATTGTAAAATATTATGTTCTTATCTCCTGTTTCAAAATGTAGATTGTTTTTTATTGAATAGTATTGACCCGTTTCATTAATAGTGTAATCTATTATTTTGTTTTTCAGTTCATCATTCTCTAAAAAATTTCCATTTATGGAAAATTGAACCCCTGAAGCATCTTTATATGTATTATAAAAATTTGCATCTATCTTTTGATAGTTATAACTCAAGCATTTATCAAATGCGTATTTTTTTACTTCTGTTAATTTATCCTGTCCTAAAACTTCAACAGTAGACATAATTAAGAACGCAAATGCGTATTTAAAATTCTTTATTTTAATTCCCATAACTTTATTTCATCTGTTTGTATAACAATATTCGTCCTTTTAGAAGAGTCATATCGTTCATATTTCATTTTAAAGTAATAATATTCACTATTAGGATTGTTATGCTGAGGGTCTCCAGGATATATTAAATTACTTCCATCCCAAAGTGTAAAATGTCCAGAGGCGTTCCCCCAACCAGATACTTTAAACATAATAATTCCTTTCATTTTACGAAGTTTATCCCAATTTTCTTTAGACAAACCTTCTTTTACTTGTCCTAATCCTGCTTTTTTTAATGTCTCGTCAAATTCAGGTTTGCCTAAGTGATCTTCCAAGTATTTACCCAATTCCTTAACTCTATACCAGTAATTTAACTTATCATCACCTTTATGGACTCCTCCTTTTGCTCCTTTTGCTTTATATTTAGAATTATCGTAAGGTAATTTGAAACCACTGTAGTTTAATCCTTTACTCATTCTAAAAGCACATGTGTTCTCCCAATCAGTGGCTGATTTATTATAATACCCAATCAAGCCATTACCAATCTCATTATACAATGTAATTACGTCCACGGAGCTATTAGGATAGTTTTTAATCATATCTCTCCAGCTTGGTCTTAAAACCTGAACTGGTCTTGTCTGTTGATTTCCACTTGTTGCAACGATACCTCTCCGTTGTTCAAGTAATGTTGGTATAAAATTATTAATTTTCATAATGTATTTATGTGTTTTCTGTTTCTTCCGTCATAAGCTCAAGAGTGTAAGCTTTTAATGGCTCTTTAAAAATTACCATTCCATCTTTATCAACAGTTCCTGATAAAGTTAATTCATTAATGCCATCTGCTAATGGTTCACCATCATCAGACTTTATAGTAACATCAATATTTTCTCCCTCCTCATAGTTTCTTGTTTGAACAATGAGATTCATATCAACAAAAAACTTGGAATCATCCATTAAGGATGTATTTTCTTCTTCATAAGCCCAATACATTGATGCTATTTGCTTTTCTTTTGTATACTCAAACTCACCATTTTGAGGAACTTTATTCATTTGAGGAGCTTTATACTCAATCTTATCTTTAGCAGTCAGTAATGAGTTCGCACCATATACATGCATTCTGTCTTTTGCTCCAAACTCTGTCTGCCCATCTGTGTAACCTATGAATTTTTCTTTGCCATAAAGGTCTAGGTGAGCTTTTGCTGATATTTCAGTATTAGTTCCAGCATTAATAATGGTTTTCTTACCACTGTCCTGGCTTATCTCTTGTTTAGCAATAATTTTGATATTCTGCCCAACATTGGTATCCATATTCTTTCCTGCTTTGGTTTCAATATTCTCTTCAATATCAAACTTCAGGTTCTTTGATTTTATGGTAATAGTTTCAGGGGAGGTAATATTGATATTGCTTCCTTCTGTATCAAATCTCAATTCATTACCACTTTTATCAGTCAGTAAAATGCTTTCATCTTCTGTAAATACGAGCCTATGTCCACTTCTGGTCTGTAAAGATTTTACACGGTTGTCCATTCCACCTCCTAAACCTACACCACCATGAAACATTCCACCCATTGCAAAAGGAAAATCTGGATTGTGATATTCAAAACCTACCATTACCTGATCCCCGATTTCAGGAACTGCAACAAATCCTCTGTTTTGGCTTATTGCATCTGTTCCGCCTGCATCTGGGCTCATCATTCGGATAAAATGAGTTGTATCATTCAATTGCCAGTCAAATCTCACTTGTATTCTTCCTTGGTTTAAAGGATCTACATTTGAAATAACAGTTGCAATTTGTGGTTCAGCTTTTGGCATTATAAAATCAGGCTTAGGCATAAAGCCAGTTCCTTCAGCGATTGCTTGAAAACTTCCTGTGTAGTATCCTCTTGCATCCACTTCATGATTTACCTCAGTCATCATCAATGTAGTGAAGTGTGCAGTTTGATTACTATCTGGTTTTCTCATAGCTAGATCTGCAACACAACCTGTAAACAGAAATGGTACTGTCGTTTTTCCTGAAACGGTAAAAACATCTACAGCTTTACTCCCTCTTGCACTTTTTTGTGAATCATCTATATCAAGGAACATATTAGGGTTTACAGGAGCAGGAGTCAGTGAGCGGGTTTTAAATATATTGTTGTTAAGGTCGTATGTCTCCGATGATAGTTCACCAAGATGCTTGATCTTATTATCAACGCCAATAATTTTTGCGTTATTACTGCTATTATAACCAAAATATTCTGGCTTGATATGTACCGCATTTAGCTCTATCTGTACATCATTGACATTACTGCCATCAATAAGCTTTATGGATTTTTCATGAGGTGGTAACTTTCCGAAGTGAAGCACCTCACCATCATAATAAAATTGTTCTCCATAAGCCTCTGCAATTCTGGCAAGGTAGTTATAATGAGTTTCGCAGTATTGTGAGCTATAATTAATATATCCTTTATTTTGTGTATCAATTCTGAAATCGAAGTTATTAGTACCCAAAGACTCTTTAATGATCCTGTCAGCAATAATTGATGTATTGACGGGCTGACTCCCTCCAAAACTTTGAGTATGTGGGGCAGAATCCATCAGTATTGTTGGGCTACTTCCTTTTAGGACAATGTTTCCCAGACTCATCTTTTCCTGACTGAATGCGACCTTCATAATAACTCCTACAAATGTCCGTTCTGGGCTTTCGTTTTCAGGATCTTTATACTTGAAAGTGACAGTTAATCTTTTGCCGAAAAACTGTTTTGCCTGTTCTAAGTTATGGTTTTGTGCTTCACCTAAAGAATCATGCGCTAGAGTAAGTTCAAAATTATGATGAGATTTAGCGCTTTGTTGTAATCGGAAGTGCTTAAAGTGGCTGAGAGGTTTTCCATCAACCACAATATCAAGCTTCACCACACGGTTAATACCTGCTATATGATTCTCTGATATCTTGTCTGAATTTGAAGTGTTTTTTTTCATGATGATTTGTGTGTTTTCTGATATTAAATCACTAAAGTTAGATAAAAAATAATGCCAAAAAAGATTTTTGCAACTAAATTTTAAAAATTGTAGTAGAACTACGATTAACCTCTTTAATTATTATATGAGTGATTTAAGAATGAATAAAATAGGAATTATTATTTGTAGTATGTATTGGTACTATGTAGCAGATTTTATATTTCTACCTATTGATAGGTAGTATAGATGTTTTCAAATAAAATAAAGCCCTGATTGAAAGTGGATCAATCAAGGCTTTTTTATAATATTATTGCTTATAAGTACATAAACTAAAGCTGATTTAGTTGGACAATTTAGCTACTATATTGGACATCTTATCAAATAATTCTTTTGAATTAGTTTCATTTAGTTCTCCATTTTGAGCTAATAATGAGAACTGTTTTCTATATGTTTGATATTCATTATTGTTTGATCCGTAACGCATTATTTTAAGATCCAAATCAACGATCTGGGATGAGTACTTTTCTAATACTTGAGCACTTAGTTGCTGGTTTGAAGTATTGCGGGGTAAGTTTTGTTTTGAATTATAATTCGATGTTGAAACTGCATTTTTAATAATTATGTTCAAGGAATTGTACAACCATTGTATAACACGATTAGTTTCATTTACTGAAGAATAATTGATTTTGGTTCGATTCAATTCATTGATGCATTGCTGCTGAAAATTATTATGTATTATTTGCTTTTGCTCATCAGTAACATCTAAATTATTAATTTGATCAGAGATATTATTAACTGCATTTTGCAGTTGTTGTACATTATTATTATAGTTATTTTGCTTTATTGCCATGGCATTCCCCAGACCTGAAATGCTCAATTGTTGTGGATCACGATATTGAGTAGGCTGTTTAGCTTGTGGAGTATTTGTAGTATAATACTCCCACTGTTTCGAGAAGTTATTGTATTTCTCATAACCAATCATATTTCCTCCAGAATCAAAATATTCATATCGGTTCTGGAATGAGTTAAACTTTTTTGTAGCGGTTTGAGAATAGTAAATGCCACTTAGCATTATGCATACAGAAAGGATAAACTTTTTCATAAGTGATTTTATTATATCACCCAGTCCCAAAGTGAAAGGTTGTAAATGCAGAAAGCGTGGGACTTTGCCTATCTATTCTTACAGGGGCTCTGGTAAGCCATTAGGATATAAACAGGAAAGCCCACGCCTATGGCATGAGCATTTCGCTTATTTACCTACTCCTAATTTTGAATTTACCAGATTCCTGTAAGGTAGTATAAAAAGCAAACGCTTTATTTTTTCGATAAAATTTGAGGTGCTAATATAAGAAATTTTGTAATTATATGACAGTTTGTTTTTTTAGTGGAAATGCAACAGTTCGTGCATCATCACCCACAAAAAAGAGACCCTTATCAAAGTCTCTTCTATTTCTTTAAAATATTTCTATGATAAACCCATAACTCATGAAAATCTCTCAAAGGTAAAGTTCAACAGGGTTTTCATCTCGTGTCCTACGGACAAGACGAAAACTTAGCTATTAGCGACTAGCGTTTTCATTTCTTGTTTTTGTCTTGATGAAAAATTGTTAAGGTCGAAAATAATGCTGTCAAACCAATATTCAACCAAAATTGCCAATTCTGTCTATTAATCATTGTCAGGGTGAGGGTTAGAATAGTTAGAAAAGAAAGTCCAAATAAATAAGGTGTCGCCTTGAAATTTTGAGTTAGAAAGTTAATTATTTTAAAACGAATTTCAGTTAATTCAATAGCTTTTTCCCAAAGATTTCTTTTCGAGATTTTCTGTGAAGGAAATATTCGTACACCGCAGTCAATGATTTTATTTTGGTCAGTGTCAACTATTGCCCAACCAATTGAGTTGTTTCCTAAATCAAGTCCAAGTATTTTGCTCATTTTATTAATTTTCAAATTTTTCTTCAACATTCGCTAAAATTTCACAGTCACAATAACCACCGTTTTCAGCAAACCAGTTTAAAACAGTTTCAATATTTTCTATCTTATTTTTTACTAAAAATTCTAATGTCAATTTGTTTGTATCATCACAATTATTTTCTTCTAATTGATTGTCAAGATAATCAAATAAATTTTCAAAAATTTCTCTGTCCATTGGCAAACTCTGTTCAAACTCTTTTTGTTTCTTTTCTCGCAACTCTTTCAAAAATTGTTTTCTTCGTTCTTTTTCGTCTTTGTCCATAGGGTTCTTTTATTTCTTGGTGTATGTCGTGCTATGCTTGCCGCTAATGTTTCGGGGTTTGCCGAAGGCGGGGATTTTTAGCACATCAGTTCAATAAAATTATTAACCTTGAACCTTGCACAAATGTTCAACCGAAGCACTTCAGCCCCGTTTTTGGAAAACCCTTGTTTTGCACGTTTTTATTTTAAGTCAACTAATGTATAATATTTTCCTTTATTCCATATGTTCCATATATTCTCAATGGGTTTTGGTAGAAATCCTAAGAAACCTTTGATCGCTTCATCAAATGCTAAATTACCAATACCTTGTAAACTTATTAAAGTGTTACTTCTTCCTTTTTTAGATTGCTGAATTAGAGCTTCTATGATTTCATTTGGATTATCAATAATTTTATCAGAAATCATTTCGTCTATTTTAAAAACTATACAATTTTTGAATTCTAAATTTTTATCCAATACAATAATTTCTGTTCCCCCAGAATATGTCCAATTTGTTTCATTTTCTAGTTCATCAACAAACTTTGCAAAGTAGTTTTGGCTAAAAGCCCATGGAATTGCATCGTTGTTAAACATTCGACTAATTCCAAGTTCTTCCATATCTGGAGCAAACTCACTATTCCAATATGCGCCATAACCTGCACAATAAAAGTGAAGATTTTCACCACTTCTATGGTTTAAATATTCAAGTCTTTGAATTATTTCATCAAATCCTTTTTTATGAAATTTAGGTGCAATTAAAATACATCCCATCGAATTTGGATATGAGTTTTTATGAGTTTTTACTTTATCAAGGTTTGGTGCTTCAATCATGTTTATGTAGTTTGGTTAAATGTCGTATAACTTTCTAATTTACGCATTGCGTCAATGATAACAATAGATCTTGCGTCATTTTTTTAATCTTTATGGATTGATGCGTGTAATAATTTGATTTTCAATAATAACGAATGAAATGTTTTTATCTTTTTTTGTGTGGGCGCATATTTTTGATATGATTTAGGTAAGTAATCTTTATGGTTTTGATGGGGGTGTAAAAAATAGGAATTATGACAAGTGCACTTTTGTCAATATATACCTACCTATTTACCCCAAAAACGAAAAAAGTCCCTCGATGAAACGAAAGACTTTGAAAACACAAATGATGCAATTTTTTGTTGGTTCATACAATCTTAACGTGTAATCTCTGCAAACTACTATAAACAGATGGGCTTTCCGTGTTTCTGCAACATATTACCAATATATACTATAATTTCATTATTTATCCCTTTCTAACTCTCTTCTAAATAACCCTAAACCACTATTTCGGGTAACTCTGGTAAACGGTTTGTGATGTTTTGGCTCAATACTTAATTCAATTACGGATATACAGGAAACTGTATAATACTTAGGTTACTATTTACACCAATGCTCGCTAAATTTCACGGTAAAAAGACACCCCTATACCTAATCTCAAATTTTTTGTATATGTATCGAGTCTGTACCCACTAAGCAGATTTCGCACCCCCTCAAAGATCTTTTTTTGACATACCCCCTATGGAGGGTTTTTATTTTTCTCAGACTCTTTTTGTTTTCCAGTGCTTCGACTAGTTAAAAAGTTTTTAATAAGATCTTGTAAAGTGTTGATATTTTGATTGAAAAGTATTGTTAATACTTGTGTTTATCAGTGTTTTATTGTATATTTATACTGCTTTTGTAAGCTACTTTCTACTAAAAAATACCTTGTTTCTATGTGTACAAGGTTCGATATAAAAACAAAAATGCCTTGAAGTGTTGGAGCACGACAAGGCGACATCAATAAATTTTAAATCATACTTAAAACTTATCAACATGACAAAGTTAACAAATTGTCTTGATACTGCTAGTATCTACGTAGGAACGTACGCAAAGTACAATAACTGCTCACTATTTGGGAAATGGATGAACCTTTCCGATTATTCTAATTATAACGAACTGCTCAGTGCAATGTATGAACTTCATAAAGACGAACATGATCCCGAATTTATGTTTCAAGATTATGAATGTCCAATTCTGGAAAAGCTGGGATTATTGAGCGAATGTAATATATCAAAAGATATTTATGACGTTCTTGAACAGATCAATGATTCTGGACATGACGTAGAGGTATACGAAGCGTGTTTGGATAATCTCGGAAATATGGACTTTCAAAGCTTGTATGAATATGTAAACAATTTTTATTACGGCGAATACGACAGCGATGAAGATTTTGTACAATGGCTGTACGAAGATGACACGTTTAATATTCCTAATTGGATTGTTATTGATTGGGAAGCTACGGCAAGAAGTATAATGTTTGATTACTTTGAGAGTAATGGACATTATTTTAAATCGTAGTATATTTGCATTATAATAAACTCAGTTGTAACTCTTAAAGTTCAAATAAGTTTAATTAGATTCAAACAGATTCAAAAAAGCATTTTTCAAAAGTTTGGGTACGATTTTGGGTACAAAAGCAAAAAAGAGAAAATGTAATTATTTAAAATTCAATAATTTACAAATTCTCTTTAGCTTAAAAAGTGGAGTTGGAGGGATTCGAACCCTCGTCCAAACAAGCAATACATAAGCTTTCTACATGCTTATTCTACCATTGGTTTTCGACTGAAGGCAGAGGATAGACACCCAACTTCCAGCTTATCTTCTAAGGTTTTCGAATTTCAGCCGAAGCTTCTGAAATCTTATTTCCGCATTCCTATATCCCAGGATCAAACGCCGCAGAACAGAGCATTTGTGGAATATCTTGCTTCCCTACTGAAATCTTCGGGAAAACGCTTGATCTACTATACTTCGATATTAAGCTGCAAGAGCGAACTCTTCGTTGCCAGTTAAAATTTTGTAGCAAGGGATTATAGAGATCGCGCTACGGTTCTCTGCATGCTTACTTACCCATTGGTCTTGCTGTCGAAACCAGTCAACCCCATGAATAAAGTGATGGCAAAGATAATGCTTTTTGTTTACATTTCATTAATGTTGATTGTTTTGATGAAAAATAAGCTCATAAAAAAAGACTGAATGGCTATAATTTAAATGTTTAGAAATTGTGGATAAAAAAAAATAGTGCGTAAACTGCCTTTAATACTAGGTTTTTAAGGAGGATAAAGATCAATTGAAGATTGTTTCTTATAATATGTTTTGTACTTCAAGAAAAAAAGCCTAGTTTTGCAATCCAAAATGAGATGTAAAATATGTTAATAATTCCAGTTAAAGATGGTGAATCCATCGACAGAGCTTTAAAAAAATACAAAAGAAAATTTGATAAAACAGGTACAGTTCGTCAATTAAGATCTAGACAAGCGTTTATCAAGCCTTCTGTAACTTTGAGACAATCTAAGTTGAAAGCTGCTTACAAGCAAAGAGCACTTAGCAAGGAAGAGCAGGCTTAAGAATTTTTTCTTAAACACATATTAATTCACTTCTTAAATTCTTATATTTGAGAAGTGAATTTTTATTTTTATACCAATGATGCTGGAAAAGTTTTTAGAATACTTACAATTCGAAAAAAGGTACTCACCTCACACCATTACAAGCTACAAAAAAGACCTTGACGACTTTTCCCATTTCTATCTCAGAACAGAATCCTCCCACGATATTTCCAAAGCCGATAAAAAAATCATCAGAAACTTTATCGTTGATCTAAGCGAAAATAATATCTCCAAAAGAAGTATCAATCGAAAACTTTCATCACTCAGAAGTTTTTATCTTTTCCTCTTAAAGATAGGCGAAATTAAGGTTTCTCCTACTGAAGGGATATCTTCCTTGAAATTTTACGCAGAAAAGCAGATTCCTATGTCTGAAGAAGAAATGACTGATCTTAATGATCGGGTCTTTGAACAGGTACATGACATCCTGGAAAAATGCATCATGGAAGTGCTTTATCAAACAGGAATGAGAAAAGCAGAACTTTGTGGCCTGATATTTGAGAATGTTAATATAGACGGAAATGAATTAAAAGTAATAGGGAAGGGGAATAAACAAAGAGTGATTCCTATTTCCGAAGACTTGTCTGAATTACTTAAAAGTTATTTGGAAATAAGAAAGCCACAGACAGAATATCAAGTCTATTTTTTTGTCAATAAGGAAGGGAAAAAACTCAACGAAAAATTTGTTTATGTGGTAGTTAATAAGTACCTTAGTCTTGTAACAACGAAAGAAAAAAGAAGTCCTCACATCCTTCGCCATAGCTTTGCTACTCACGTGTTGGATAATGGGGCGGAGATCTCCAAAGTAAAAAAAATATTAGGGCATTCCAGTCTTGCCAGTACTCAGGTCTATACGAATGCTAATATTGAACAATTGAAAAAAGTGTTTAATCAAGCTCACCCTCGAGCGTCAAAAAAAGAAGAATTATGAAGATTTCAATTCAATCAATTGGTTTAACTCCACACGAACCACTAGAATCACACATCGACAAAAAAGTAAGTAAGCTAGAAACATTCTATGATAAAATTCAAGAGTGTAAAGTATTTCTGAAAGTAGAAAATAATGCGGATAAAGCTAATAAAACAGCGGAGATTATTTTGGCGGTTCCGGGAGACGATATTGTCGTAAAGAAGACATCTGCAAGTTTTGAAGAAAGTTTGGATCTTTGTGTTGATACAGCTAAAAAGCTATTAATCAAGAAAAAAGAAATGGCATAGAAAAAAAAGTTAAAAAAAGTTTATAAAATATTTGAGAATTCAAAAAATCTGTTCTATCTTTGCAATCGCAAAAAAGGAACAGCGATCTTTTGAATTCTTTTTTATATTTGCCTCCATAGCTCAGTTGGCCAGAGCACGTGATTTGTAATCTCGGGGTCGTGGGTTCGAATCCCTCTGGAGGCTCAATTTAATATAAAATATCTGGGGAGATTCCAGAGTGGCTAAATGGGACTGACTGTAACTCAGTTGCTTCGGCTTCGTAGGTTCGAATCCTGCTCTCCCCACTATATTTTTTTTAAAAAAAAGTTTGCAAGATTAAAAAATAATTCTTAGTTTTGCACAGCGTTTACCAATAGTTTTGGAAACAAAATTGCGGAAGTAGCTCAGTTGGTAGAGCGTCAGCCTTCCAAGCTGAATGTCGCGGGTTCGACCCCCGTCTTCCGCTCACAAAAATCAATATTTAAAGTTGATTTTTTTAACACTGAAATGCGTAGAGTAGAGTTTCTCCATCGTTTTCAGTCTAAAAGTTAAATTGCCTCCATAGCTCAGTTGGCCAGAGCACGTGATTTGTAATCTCGGGGTCGTGGGTTCGAATCCCTCTGGAGGCTCAATTTAATATAAAATATCTGGGGAGATTCCAGAGTGGCTAAATGGGACTGACTGTAACTCAGTTGCTTCGGCTTCGTAGGTTCGAATCCTGCTCTCCCCACATTTTATATTAGAAAAAAAGTTTGCAGAATTGAAAATTAATTCTTAGTTTTGCAAAGCGTTTACCAATAATTTTGGAAACAAAATTGCGGAAGTAGCTCAGTTGGTAGAGCGTCAGCCTTCCAAGCTGAATGTCGCGGGTTCGACCCCCGTCTTCCGCTCAAAAAAATCACGCTATTCAGTGTGATTTTTTTAATTAATGCCGACTTAGCTCAGCGGTAGAGTGCTTCCTTGGTAAGGAAGAGGTCACGGGTTCAAGTCCCGTAGTTGGCTCTCGAATCTCCCGAATCCCTTCGGGAATTTTTTTTGTCTTAAATTGATCATATATTATCGACAAAATATACTTCCCCTTTATTCAAAACAACTTTATTTTTATTCACCCAATGTAAACAATAAATATTCGCGTTGGCAATAATAAGGTATCTGATAGCAAAAAATAGTTATACAACTGTTTAAAAAATCAATGGTCTATTTTATATTTTTAATTGCAGATTATAAAATCAGATCCTGAATTTTCTTATTCAAAAAAATCTATTGTCCCTTATTCTTTTTAACTTTTATCATCGACCGATAATCATCATAAAAATTTTCGCTACATTCGTGTAAAATAAATTTTTGATGAATATTCTTTTATTAGAAGACGATCTCATTCTTTCTGCAGAGCTTTGCCGATTTTTAGAATCTAATAATTTTGCCTGTGATAAAATCTATGATGGAGAAACTTTTCTTCGTCAAATTAAGAATAATTCTTACGATCTGTATCTGCTGGACATCAATGTTCCAAAAATAAATGGGCTGGATGTTTGTCAGACGATCCGTTCTTTTGATAAAAGTACTCCCATCATTATCATCTCTGCGTATGGAGATATTTCAGATAAAAAAGATGCCTTTACCCGATTGGCAGATGATTATCTGGTAAAACCTTTTCAGTTTGAAGAGCTCCTGCTAAGGATCAATTCACTGCTGAGACGAAAAATGCCTTCAGATACCGCTGATCAGGATATTATAAGGGTAGATGATCTTATTATCAACAAAACTGAGCAGAAGGTATATCGTGGTGGAAATGAAATAACCCTGACCTTAAAAGAATTCCAACTATTGGTTTACCTGGCAGAAGCACAAGGTAGAACTGTATCCAAACAACAGATCACTGAACATGTTTGGGAACATAATTTTAATACCAATACTAATACTGTAGAGGTATACATCAATTTCTTAAGAAAAAAGCTTGATAAAGATTTTAAAATAAAATTAATCCATACCCGTTCCGGTTTCGGATACTACTTAAGTCCATTATAAATGTCTTTAAAAAGAAAGATCGCTTTAACGATTAGTATCGCCTTTTCATTACTTTTTGGGATGGTGATGGCGGTCATTTATTTATCTTTTAATGATTTCAGAAGAGATGAATTTAAAGAGAGGTTTAGGCAGCGCTTGGAGTTTACCACCCATTTTATTTCAAAGTCAAAAGATTTTGAAGAAGAGGCTCCTATTTTTTTCAATGAAAATTCAGATAATATTCTTTTGAATGAGAAGATTTTAATTTTTAATGAACAAAAAGAATTAATCTATAGTACAATTAAAGATCGTAATGTTACCTGGGATAGTGCAATGCTGAAGGAACTGGATAAAAAGAAAATTATTTACACTGAAAAAACAGTTCCTGAAATTTATGCAGCGCTGAGAAACATTAATGGGGAAAATTATTATATTCTCACCAGTGCTTTTGATACCAATGGAAAGTCAAAATTAGGATTTCTGAAATACCTTTTGATTGCTGCCTATGCGATGAGTACACTTCTTATAGGATTCTTCAGTTATTACTTTGTGGAAAGTTTCTTCGCCCTTTAGAAGATTTGAATAAAGAGATTTCAGAAGTGACGGCTCATAAGCTTACCACTCAGATTCCCGTACAGGAATCTAATGATGAAGTAAATGTTCTTGCAAAATCTTTTAATACGATGATTGTGCGGCTTAATGATGTATTTCAATCGCAAAAAGACTTTACAGCAAGTGCTTCCCACGAAATCAGGACACCTATCACGAGAATGGCGTTTCAATTGGAAAATCTGATTAAGTTTGAAGAACATTCTCCAAAGACCCTCTCCGCATTGCAACAGATTCAGAGGGATGTTTATCAATTATCAGATTTAACGAATTCATTATTGTTGCTTACAAAGTTTGATAAAGAGAATATTCAAAGTATTTATGAGGATGTGAGAATAGATGAAGTGATCTTTGAGGCCTTTGAAGCGGTGGAAAAAAGCTACCCTGAGCTTCAGCTTGACTTTCTAATTACTGAAGAAACATTTGAAAATGCTTTTCTTACCATTAGTGGTATACCATCATTATTGGTGATTGTCTTTATTAATTTATTTAAAAATGCTGCTGTATATTCTGACAATACAGAAGTAAAAGTTTTGATAACTGAAACGACCAATAACCTTAGTGTGGATGTTATTTCCCATGGGATTACCATTTCAGAAGAAGAGCAGACCAAATTGTTTGAAGCTTTACAAGGGGAAATAATGCTCAGAATATTTCCGGTTCCGGCTTAGGATTGAGAATTGTTAAAAGAATTTTGGAATATCATGACGCAGAAATTATTTATTCATCACCCTCAGAGTACATGAATAAGTTCACATTAATTTTTAAAAAATATTTTATTTAAGATGGCTTGTCTCAAAAGGCAGTCTTAATTTTGGTTAAACTTCAGATTAAATTTTTTGATAAAAATTCAACTATAGGAGAAAAAAATAAGTTTCTAGTTTTCTTCATCCCTTTAAAAATGGACGGTTTAAGGTGATTTTAATATTTTTTTAAGCCCTCTTTAAGTTTCTTTTAATCGCATCCGAGCAATTTTGTAATTTAAAAAGAAAAATAATGAACAGAATTGCAGTGCTGTGTCTTGCCGTTTCCTCATTCATGGCGGCACAACAGCAAATGTCTCTTTTGGATTGCGAAAATGCTTTTCAAAAGAACAATCTTCAGCTGCTCGCCGAACAATACAACATCAATATGGCTGATGCTGATATTCTACAGGCCAAAATCTGGGAGCTGCCACAACTGAGCGGGCAGTTCAATGCTTATAACCCTCAGGGTAAAAAGTTTTTTGATGTTGGCCATTCAAAAGGAGCAGGAATTACTCAGCTAATTTATATGGGGGGCAAAAAGAAAAATGAAATTGCCTTTGCAAAGTCTAATAAAGAACTGGCCCAGCTTCAGTTTTCACAACTTCTTGTTGATTTGAGATCCCAGCTTCGATCTGCCTATTTTAATCTTTACTACGAAAGACTAAAGCTTGAGAATACAGATAAGCAGCTAGGATATATGAATGATCTGTTAAGTGCCTATCGTGTACAGTCAGCCAAAGGAAATGTATCCCTTAAAGATGCCGTTAGACTTCAAAGTTTAGTGATCCAACTGAATCATGACAAACTTGAGATCAATAAAAATATTCTTGATTTTGAACAGAATCTTAAAGTTCTTACGGGAGTTACAGAAGATATAGAGCCTTTGATCCCTGAAACTGAAGCCAAAGAAGCATTAGCAGCTCAGCCTTTTGGAGATGCTGAAGAGTTAAAAAATAAAGCCCTTGAAAATAATGCTGATTATCGATACAATCTAAAACTAATTGATAACAGCAAGCTTTATGCTCAATGGCAGAAATCAATGAATGTGCCGGATATTAATGTGGGGGCAGCATGGGATCAGGCAGGAGGTACTTTTAATAATGAAGCCAACCTTACTTTAGGAATTCCCTTACCATTATGGAGAGTAAATCAAGGGAATGTGGAAAAAGCTAACTATGCGATCCGGCAGAATCAAAAAAATGCAGATTTCCAGAAACTAACTCTTGAAACCAAAGTACAGGCAGCCTATAAAACCTGGAAAGCACAATATGATCAGCTTGTGAGTATCAAAACAACAGATCTTCAGAATATGGATCTGGTGTATAACGGAATGGTGACCAATTTTAGAAAAGGAAATGTAAATCTTATTGAATTTACAGATTTCATGGATAGCTACCGGGAAACAGCCCTTCAAATTTATGATATGAAGAATGAGATTATGCAGGCGGCAGAACAACTTAATCAACTAGTACAAACGAAAATCTTCTATTAAACAATGAAAACTTATATTATCCCAGTATTGATGATCTTATCATTAATGGCTTGTTCCAAAAAAGAGGAAGAAAAAGCAAACCCTGCTAAAAAAGGATTTGAACTCAGCAATACAATGTTGAAGTCTATTTCTATGGCAAAGGCTGAGCAAAAGAATATAGAAGATGAATATAGCTTTTACGGAAAAATATCCGCAGACAAAAATAGTTATATAGACGTTTATCCATTGGTAGGTGGAAATGTGATGAGTGTAAATGTAGAACTTGGAGATTACGTGAAAAAAGGACAGGTGCTGGCTACGATCAGAAGTACAGAGCTTGCCGAAATTCAAAAAGATGTAAGTGATGCTAAAACCGATCTTGTTGTTGCTAAGAATAACCTTAGAGTGGCTAAAGAGCTCTATGAAGGAAAACTGAATACGGAAAGAGAAGTGCTGGAAGCCAAAAGCCAGTTGCAGAAAGCAGAAGACCAATTGCAGAGAGCCACGGCAGTAAGTACTGTTTATAATGTGAAAACAGGAAATATATATAGTGTAGTAGCTCCTATCAACGGATATATTGTTCAGAAAAGTATCAATAAAGATATGCAGCTGCGAAGTGACCGAAGTGAAAATATATTTGACGTAGCGAATACAACCAATGTATGGGCAATTATGAACGTTAACGAGTCGGATATTGAAAAGATCAGCCTTGGAATGAAAGCTCAGGTATCTACACTCTCTTATCCAGATAAGGTTTTTGACGGAAAAATTGATAAAATATTTAAAATTATTGACCCACAGACCAATGCTATGCAGGCAAGAGTAGTCCTGGATAATGCCAATGGACTGTTGATTCCGGATAGTAAGGCGACGATAAAAGTTTCCAGTCTGGAAAGCAATACAATGTTGAGTATTCCTTCTAAAGCTGTAATTTTTGATGATAACAAAAGTTTTGTAGTCGTTTTCAAATCAAGAACTGATGTGAAAGTAAGAGAAGTTAAAGTGCAGAAGCAGGTAGGAGATGTTACTTATATCGCAGACGGTCTTAAAGAAGGAGAAGAAGTAATTACCAACAACCAGCTTTTGATATATCGTTCTTTAAACAGCTGAAAATTGTAGTGATTTAAAATAAATTCTTTCAACGGCTTTTTTAGGTCATCAATGTATCTATCATGAATAAATTCATAAAAAATATAATCGCTTTTTCATTAAAGAATAAAGCATTTACCTTTATCTGGGTAGCTATTTTGGCAATTGCCGGATTTATAAGTTTCAAAAATATGCCTATCGAAGCTTTTCCGGATGTTACCAATACCCAGATTGTAATCATTACCCAATGGAATGGGCGTAGTGCAGAAGAAGTAGAACGCTTTGTTACTACCCCCATAGAATTGGCCATGAGCCCGGTTCAGAAGAAAACCAGTGTAAGAAGTACCACCATGTTTGGCCTTTCCATTGTTAAGATTCTGTTTGATGATGGGGTGGATGATACTTTTGCCAGAAATCAGGTCAATAACCAATTAAGAACCATTAGCCTTCCTGACGAGGTAGACCCTGAAGTGCAACCACCCTACGGGCCAACCGGAGAAATTTTCAGATATACACTGGAAAGTAAGACGAAAGATTCCCGTAAACTGCTTACCCTGCAAAACTGGGTGATAGACCGTGCTTTGAGAGGAGTTCCCGGAGTAGCGGATATCAATGTTTTTGGTGGACAGGATAAAGTATTTGAATTGAGTATTGATCCCAGAGCACTGGATAAATATAATTTAACACCACTTCAGGTATATGATGCTGTTACCAAAGTAACCTGAATGTTGGAGGAGATGTCATTGAAAAAAATGGACAGGCTTATGTAGTAAGAGGGATAGGCTTAGTAAAATCTATTACAGATATCGGAAATATTACCATTCAGAATGACAGCGGAAACCCGGTTCTGGTAAAAAATGTGGCAGAAGTTCATGAAAGCTCTATGCCTAGAGTGGGGCAGGCAGCTTTGAATAATCATGATGATACGGTAGAAGGAATCGTTGTGATGAGAAAAGGAGAGAACCCAAGAGAAGTCTTGATAGGGGTAAAAGCTAAAATTAAAGAACTGAACGAGAAAATCCTTCCAAAAGATGTAAAAATGGTGACCTTCTACGATAGAGATAACCTGATGGATTTTACTACTAAAACTGTAATGCACAACCTGATTGAAGGAATTGTATTGGTAACGGTAATTGTTTTGATCTTTATGGCGGACTGGAGAACCACATTGATCGTTTCTATTATCATTCCTTTATCTCTATTGTTTGCCTTTTTATGTTTAAAATTGGCAGGGATGAGTGCAAACTTGCTTTCACTGGGAGCTGTAGACTTCGGGATTATCATTGACGGAGCCGTCGTCATGGTGGAAGGGCTCTTTGTAATGCTGGATCACAAGGCTCATAAATATGGAATGGAAAAATTCAATAAATTGGCAAAAGGAGGCTGGATCAAACAGACCGGAACGGGATTAGGAAAAGCTATTTTCTTCTCGAAACTGATTATTATTACCTCCCTGATTCCAATCTTCTCATTCCAGAAAGTGGAAGGGAAAATGTTCTCTCCTTTAGCATTTACTTTAGGATTCGCCCTGATAGGGGCATTGATATTTACATTAACATTGGTTCCTGTGCTTTCGCATATCCTTCTCAATAAAAATGTAAGAGAAAAAAATAACCCGTTTGTTAATTTCTGGGATAGAATTGTGTTAAAAGGTTTCAATCTTACTTTTAAGCATAAAAAAACGAGTATGATTGTTGCCATCTCATTCCTTGCAGTGACACTGTTTTCCGGAAAATTCCTTGGAACCGAATTCCTGCCACAGTTGAATGAAGGCTCCCTTTGGATCACTGCAGAAATGCCGATGAGTTCCTCTTTAAAAGAATCTCTGAAAACTGCAGATCTTTTGAAAAAAGACATTATGAGTTTCTCCGAGGTAACAGATGTTCTGGCACAGACAGGAAGAAGTAATGATGGTACAGACCCGAACGGATTCGGATTTGTACAGTTCGCGGTAAACCTTAAGCCAAGAGAAGAATGGAAACGGAAAATTACCTACGATGAACTTATTAATGAAATTGATAAAAAGCTGAGAAGCTATCAGGGAATTACCTTCAACTATTCGCAGCCGATTTCAGATAACGTAGCAGAAGCTGTAGCTGGTTTTAAAGCTGAAAATGGAATTAAGATCTATGGTGATAATTTAGAAACCTTGGATAAATTGGCTCACGAGATTTTGACAAAAATTAAAGATGTTGATGGAGTAAAAGATCCGGGAATCATTAAAAATATAGGCCAGCCGGAAGTAAGTGTCGTATTAGATAGAGATAAAATGGCTGCTTATGGGGTGATGCCGGCAGATGCACAAGCGGTATTGGAAATGGCTTTGGAGGGAAAACCGCTTCTGAAATGTTTGATGGAGAAAGAAAATTTCCGATCCGTCTCCGTTATTCACAGGAATACAGAACCAATGAAAATGATATTGCAGCATTGATGGTACCTACTCAGGATGGGGCAAAAATTCCTTTAAAAGAGATCAGTACTATTGTAAAAGATAATGGTGCCGCATTTATTTACAGAGATAATATTAAAAGATATATCGGAGTAAAATTCTCAATTCGTGACCGTGATTTGGGAGGTACTATTGCTGATGCACAGAAAAAAGTAGCAGCGATTGAGCTTCCGGATGGATATTCCGTAGGTTGGACAGGGCAGTTTGAAAACCAACAGCGTGCTTCACACAGATTGGCACAAGTAGTTCCGGTAAGTATTCTGATGATCTTTTTCCTTTTGTTTATCCTGTTTGGAAATATGAAGGATTCACTTCTTGTATTAGCGAATGTTCCGTTCGCTCTGATCGGAGGTATTATTGCCTTGCATGTTACTGGAATCAATTTTGGAATCTCTGCTGGAGTAGGAATGATTGCACTTCTGGGAATTTGTATACAAAATGGGGTGATTCTGATCACAGAATTTCACCAGAATGTTAAAAATGGACTGGATATAGATAATTCAATATTAACCGGAGTAAAATCAAGAACAAGGCCAGTGATCATGACGGCTCTTATGGCGTCCATCGGATTGATGCCGGCAGCCTTATCTACAGGAATCGGATCAGAATCACAAAAACCTTTAGCGATTGTAATTATTGGTGGATTGATAACCGCTACTGTGCTTACTTTGCTTATTTTCCCGATCATTTTCTGGATTTTTAACAGGCCTAAAAGGCTAAGTCAAGCCCGATAATCTTTCATTTTATATATTAATTGAGCCTGAAATATTCTGTATTTCAGGCTTTTCTGTAAAAGGAGTTGTAAAAGGTCTCAGAAAGATTTTTTCAATCCGGAAAAATGTGTAAATTTGCAGTCTCAATGCATCGAAATATAAGGTTTGTCCTTCATCGGATGAGAATATTGAAAGTTTTTTGAATAAAAAGTTTTTGGTATTTAAAAATTCATTATATTTGCACACCGAAAATTTGAAAAACAATAAATAAATAATTTTAAATCATGGCAAAGGAAACGTTTAATCGTAACAAACCACACTTGAACATTGGTACTATTGGTCACGTTGACCATGGTAAAACTACTCTTACAGCTGCTATTTCTGCTGTATTAGCTAGCAAAGGTCTTGCTGAGAAAAAAGACTTCTCTTCAATTGACTCTGCTCCAGAAGAAAAAGAAAGAGGGATCACTATCAATACTGCTCACATCGAGTACGAAACTGTAAAAAGACACTATGCTCACGTTGACTGTCCAGGTCACGCCGACTATGTTAAGAACATGGTAACTGGTGCTGCTCAGATGGATGGAGCTATCGTAGTATGTGCTGCAACTGATGGTCCAATGCCTCAAACTAGAGAACATATCCTACTTTGCCGTCAGGTAAACGTACCTAAGATCGTTGTTTTCATGAACAAAGTTGACATGGTGGATGATCCAGAATTGTTAGAGCTTGTTGAAATGGAACTTAGAGATCTATTAGCTACTTATGACTTTGATGGAGATAACTCTCCAGTAATTCAAGGTTCAGCTCTTGGAGCACTTACTGCAGCTACTAACGGTGACTCAGAAGATAAGTGGTTCAAAACTGTTGAAGAATTAATGGATGCAGTTGATGAGTGGATCGACGAGCCAGTAAGAGATACTGATAAGCCATTCTTGATGCCAATCGAAGACGTATTCTCTATTACAGGTAGAGGTACTGTAGCAACTGGTAGAATTGAAGCTGGTGTTATCAACACTGGAGATCCAGTTGATATCGTTGGTATGGGTGAAGAAAAATTAACTTCTACAATTACAGGAGTTGAGATGTTCAGAAAAATCCTAGACAGAGGTGAAGCTGGTGATAACGTAGGTCTATTGTTGAGAGGTATTGAAAAAACTGACATCAAGAGAGGTATGGTAATCGCTAAGAAAGATTCTGTGAAACCACACAAAAAATTCAAAGCATCTGTTTATATCCTTTCTAAAGAAGAAGGTGGACGTCACACTCCATTCCACAACAAGTACCGTCCTCAGTTCTACGTAAGAACTACTGACGTTACAGGTGAGATCTTCTTACCAGAAGGTGTAGAAATGGTAATGCCTGGTGATAACTTAGAGATCACTGTAGAATTGTTACAACCAATCGCTCTTAACGAGGGTCTTAGATTCGCGATCAGAGAAGGTGGTAGAACAGTTGGTTCAGGTCAGGTTACTGAAATCTTAGACTAATCATCTTAAATAAATTAAGCTTCCGAAAGGAAACTCTCGGAAGCTTTTTAACTACGGGCATCGTCCAATGGTAGGATACCGGTCTCCAAAACCGTTGATCAGGGTTCGAATCCTTGTGCCCGTGCAAATATAAATTATGAGTTCATTTGTCGATTTTTTAAAAGGTTCTTATAACGAATTCAGACATAAGGTTGAATGGCCAAAATGGGCTGACCTTCAGTCGTCTACTATTGTAGTGACTATTGCGACAGTGATTCTGGCATTATTTACCTTTGGAGTTGATGAATTGTTTTCTAAATCAATCAGCAACATCATTGGAATGCTAATCAACGTGTTCAACTAATTAAAAAGTATTTTCCCATAATGAGCGAATTGAAATGGTATGTGCTGAAAGCTATCAGCGGACAGGAAAATAAAGTGAAAAACTATATTGAGACAGAAATCAAACGTCTAGGGTTTGAGCAGTATGTTACTCAAGTGGTTATTCCTATGGAAAAGGTAATTCAAATTAGAAACGGTAAGAAAGTTCCTAAAGAAAAACCTTACTATCCTGGATACTTGATGATCGAAGCTGAGTTGATGGGAGAAATTCCACACGTTATCAAAAACATTCCTGGAGTTATTTCTTTCTTAAGTTTAACAAAAGGTGGCGATCCTGTTCCCATGAGAAAATCAGAAGTGAACAGAATGCTTGGAAGAATGGATGAACTTTCAGAATTTGCAAGCGATGTTGAAATTCCGTATGTAGTAGGTGAAAACGTAAAAGTGATCGATGGTCCTTTCAACGGATTCAATGGTACGGTTGAGAAGATTCTTGAAGACAAAAAGAAAATTGAAGTTTCTGTATTGATCTTCGGTAGAAAAACTCCAATGGAACTAAGCTACATGCAAGTAGAAAAAGTATAATATTTACTTATATAAAATATAAAAAGACTGCTATTAAGCGGTCTTTTTTTGTTGATAATATATAATAAATAAATCCGGTGTGATTGAGAATGGATTCAATGCCTTTATCCAATTTTCTTCTATGTATTATTTTATTTCAGAAGTATCTTCCTAAGAGAACTATTATTTTTAGTTTATCCGGAATTCATTTAATACTTCCATACCAGATTACACTTCCCCAATTGCATTGTTTCAACCCAAGATCAATATATTAATTGAATAAAAATAGATTAATATTGAGTGGGCTTCAACGAATTTTTTCTGCGATAATTAATTATTGATAAAAATACATTTGTTTTCATCTCTATTATTTTATTTTTTATAATTTTTTAAATATTTTTTTACTGAAAATGTAAAATTGAATTCTCCGTTATTTACTTCTATAGAGTACTTTGCTCATGGGTAATACTCACTTTTGTGGGAGAATTAGTGAATTGTCTGCTATTAAGCTTTATTTCTATAGAATTATTCCCTTTTCATGGCATGTTTCTTGCAACTTATGCTGAGTTAACCCATAAAACTTTTTGTTTATCTCACAAAGTGCACTGTCTACAGATGCGCAATACGTTTTTAATGTTTTTAGACTTAAACATTAAATGGGATGCGAGAATATGGGGAACAAAAACTTATAGCAAACACATAACGGACAATGACAAAAATTATTTCGATGATCCTATTATTAGGTTCAGCAGTATATATGAATGCCCAAGTTGGTATTAATACTGCAAAACCCGAAAAGGAACTGACTGTAAACGGTACGATGAAGACATCCGGTATTGTTTTCAAAAAGCCCATGGAAAAACTGGGTGCTGATGAAAATTATACTTTTATTATCAAATCTCCGGCACCCGAGAATAAAATAACGGCATACAATGATACCTTTGTACCGAATTCACCGGCGCCGATCAACATTATTCAATTTAAAATTACTTGTGATCCTTCAGATAAGGATTGGGTAAATGAGTTTGATACCAAAATCAATTCTAAAAAGTTTCTTGTAGTAATTTCTTCTTTCGGATTTACTCAACCGGTAAGAACAAATACTGGAGACTGGCTGACTCCGGTTCCTCAAATATTTGCGTATTCATCAGGTACAACCTGGAAACTAAAGGCAGATTATGAAGGATTCTCTCCAAGTTCAAATTTGCCAACTGGAGAATGGACACTTAATTTACTTGTTTACGACAGATCTTATGCAAAAGAATTCAACTCGACTCAGGATCTTAAGTCTTCTACCACAGGTGCAGCAGCAGCTCCTTTAATTCAATAAAAACACAGTAATGAAAAAAATTATAACAACATTTTTTGTAGCGCTTGCTTCTTTAGGCCTGAAAGCACAAGTAGGAATTAATACAGCCAATCCAAAAGGAACTCTTGATGTAGAAGGAGAAACGCTGGTAGAATCTTATCTGATAGATACTGAAAATGCTACAGCAAGAGGAAATTATTTACTACTTACCCGATCAAAAGATACCTCTCCTATAGGTAAAGTAAAGCTGCTAGACATTACCCTTCGTAATGTGGCACCTGTAAATATGTATAAGGTAGTTCTTAAAAATGTAAAACAAGACGAAGTAATTAATCTGAATACAGGCTTAGATGCAGACAAATATGTGGTTGCTATTACAGGAGCTGTTTTTTCTGATGCAGTGTCTGCGACTACTACTTCTACTTCAAGATTGTATGGAGCATATTCTACTGAAGTAACCAAAGTACAGAAAGGGGGAAAAACTTTTCAGGCAATTAATTTAAGTTTTAAGGGAGCAGGAACAGTATCTGCACAAAATGGAACATGGACGCTTACTTTAAATGTATTTGAAAAATCTTTGATAAAAGACTGGGGAACATTTACAGGTTCAGTATCTGCATCGGCATCTTTTTCAGGAGTATCTACTAATACGCCTCTTGGGCTTCAATAATAAAACATGATAAGAAAAATTTATATTACGATGATGATAGGGCTGGGTGTCTTTTTTAATGCCCAGACTGGTAAAGTGGGAATCAAAACAGATAAACCCACAGAAACACTCGATGTAAACGGAAAAACATATACCAATTCTCTATATCTTAGAAATCCGGGAGAACCGACAATGACGGGAGGAAGCTTCTTGGCAACATCAGAAAATGCATTACAGCTCTATGATCCAAATTTGGAAAGCAGCGGCTTATTCAACTATATAAAGCTTACCCTTACCAATGTTTCTGGGGCGGGAATTGCAGATTATGATACTAAAATAGATGCCAATAATTTCCTGGTTGTGCTTCATAATTATTCTTTTAAGCTTAATAATGGGAATACCAATGTTATGCTTGATTATGGAGACAATGGAGTAAATGATAACAAACAAGGATCTCCAGATGTAGTAGCATTTAAAAGTAATGGAACCTGGCATATCAGAGCAAAATTTACAGACAGTAGAATTATTGCCAATATATCAGGCGGTCCATCCAGAACTTACAATAATTTTACCGTAGACCTTTATCTGATGGCTTATAAAAGGCTTATCACAAAGCATAATATTAATGATATTAATGCAGACCTGAAGGGAAGTGATGGATCAGCCCAAACGATTGATAAACCTTCCGGGTTTTAAAACAGCAAAATACAAAAAAGTATAAGGGAAAAGCCAGACTATTGAAGAGTAGTCTGGCTTTTTATTGTAATTATCATCACATAGTATGTGAAATATGTTTTAGTTTATTAGGTGTAATTGATCATTATTTATTGTTTTCTCAAATGATTTTATAATTTTATATGGAATTATACTAAAAATGGGGAAACGATTGCCTTTTATATGGTTGTTATTATCATTTGTCCTGTGTTTTGGACAGAAGAAAGAATATAAACACTATATGAATACTGCCGATGAGCTCAAGTACAAAGATTGGAAAAAGGCCGAAGTTAATATACAGCAAGCAAGAAAAAGTGTTGCTGATCATGATTTGGGAGATTTTTATCTGGAAGCAGCAAAAATTTACAGCGATGTCAATTACTTTGATCTTGCATTAAATTATTCCAATAAGGCCTATCATCTGTTTTTGGATAAGGATGCAGAAAAAGTGGCCAAAATAGATGGAATTTTTGCTTACACCTACTCACAACTTAATGATACCAAAAAAGCCATTACTTATTATAAGAAACTTTTGAATTTTTATCAGAAACAAAAACGAAAGGTAGAAACCATTAAAGCTCTTAATAATTTAGGAAACGCTTACCTTGTTTTATCGAAATTGGATTCATCCAGATATTATTTTGAAGAAGGTTTGAAGACTTTTGAAACATATGATAATCCGGTTTTAAAAGCTTTTGTTTTTTCAAACTTTGGGAAGCTTAATTTTTTGGAAGGAAACAATATCAAAGCAGAAGATTATTTATTGGAAGCTGCTAATATTCTAAAGAAAAATTCTATTGAAGATCATAAATCAAACTACCAGGTCAATTATAACCTGGCCAACTTCTATATCGAAACACAAAATCCAGTCAAAGCTTTGCATTATGCTCAAGATGTGAGAAACTATATAACAACGGATGGAGTCAACTTTGATAATACCAATTATTTGAGAACCTTATATAAGGCTTATGAGCTCAATAAAGATTATAAGCATTCTTCAGAAACTTTTAGAAAATATGATTCTATTCGGGATCTGTTGAATATAGAAGAGAAAGCCGTAAATGTAGAACGATTGAAGATACAGCATGATTATGAACTCCAGAAAAGGCTCGATACAATAGAGCAGGATAGAAAAAATATGCTGTATGTGGTCATGGGTATTATTCTTCTATTGATTTTGATAATCAGTATTTTACTGCTCGTTAACTTCAGGAACAAAGCTGAGAAACTTCGCCTCGAGAAAAAACTGATAGAAAACCGTGAAAAGCAGCTCGAAATAGACAATCAGATGAAAGAAAAAATGCTGGTGTACAAGTCTATGGAACAATCAAAAATAGAAGAAATCTTTAAATCGCTGCTGGAGCAAGTAAATGTTTTGAAATCCAAACTTAAAGATAGTGAGATCAATGAAGTTTCCAGAATCATCAACGACATTAAGCTGAATACCAAACACGACTCATGGGGAGATTTTGAATACCATTTCCTGAATATTCATGAATCATTTTATGAAAATCTAGATCGTAGACATCCCGGATTAACCAATTATGATAAACGATTGGCGGCCATGCTGAAACTGAAGCTATCCACAAAAGAAATTTCAAATTTGTTGAATGTAACACCTAAAACCATCGAAAATTCAAGAACCCGTTTGAGAAAAAAAATGAATCTTACCAATACAAAAGAAGATCTTGCTCAATATTTGAATGAATTGTAATTTATTGTTTTGTAGGTGTTTGTGTTTAAGTGTGTGGTAATGATGTGGTGCTTTCGTTTCGTTATGTGGTAATTGTGTGTGTGATTTTTCATAAGGTTGGAAGACATTGTATTCCTTTGTCTTCTATTTAAAACAATACCACTATGAAAAAATTACTTACTCTTTTTGTTAGCCTTTCAATAGGCTTTATTGGAAAAGCACAATGGAATCCAGTGTTGGATCAAAATCTCTTGGTGACCAATGCAGGGTCATCTTCTTTTGCCGAAACAACCAGTGATGGAAAGACATATATAGGATATTGGAAAAACGTACCGGCACCTGTGAATTTTGAACTTTGGGTTCAGATTCTGGATAAGAATGGGAGTAAACTGCTAGGTGCACAAGGAATTAAAGTTTCTGATCAAATTCCAATGGGAACCTATACAGTTGTGGAAAAGACAGCAGTTGATGCATCAGATAATCTTTATATAGGTGTGACAGGAACCGGGGCGGGAACGCCTGGATATATTTTTAAAATTACTCCAGATGGTACATCGGTTTGGCCGAGTGGAATTAGCTTGGGAGAAGCTTATTTACCTACAATTTTGCCACTGCTTGATGGAAATATTGTGGTGGGATATTTTCCACCAAGTCAAAAATATGCGAAAGTACAGATGTTTAATCCTGCCGGACAGCCTATGTGGGCAAATCCTACTCAGATAATTTCAGATGATCCTGCTAAAAATACAATTCCAGCCGATCTTTTTAAATTGTCAGGGAATGTGTGTGAGCTTATTTTCCATAAACAAGTGTCGTTTGGAACGACAAGCTATTTGTTTGCCAATAAAATAAATTTACAAAACGGAACTTTAATGTGGGATGGTGCTAAGCAGATTACTGCTAAATCTACCTCTTATAATGCAAGATATTCAGGAGCTGTAGATGGAGATGTGGTGTATTATGGGTATAGTACAGGTGAAAATATGAGGTTCGACGGATATCTTCAAAGAGTTAATCCGGATAGTTCTCTTCCATGGGGTGTTTCCGGAGTAGACTTTGATACCAATCAGACTTATTTTGAAAAAGATATGAAAATTGCTTTCGAATCCGGATCTCCTTACATCTGGTCGATTGCAAATTATAGTTCATCTTCCCAGGGAGAGAATGGCGAGTTTGTTCAGAAGTTTGATAAAATTTCGGGCAGTAGGTTATTTACTGATAATGCCAAACAAGTATTTCCTGTAGATAATACATCGATGTTCCATTATAGTAATTTACAATTGGTAAATGATCAGCCGTATTTTGTAGTACAGAAAAAAGAAGGAACTGCACTCAATGTATCTCTAAATGCTGTTCTGCTTAGAGATAATGGTGATTTCCAATGGCCTGAACACTATCTTCCGATGGCTACTTTTCCTGCTTCTAAAGCCTATACAACTGTATTGAAACCTATAAACGGACAAGGAGTTATTGTGTTTAAAGAATCTAAAAATACAGAAGGAGCAGATTCAGGGATCTATGTACAGAATCTGGTTTTGCCTAATGGTACAATGGGAACCCGTGATATTTCAGGAAAAGAATCTAATATTAAACTTTATCCGAATCCGGCAGTAGATTTTATCCATATAGATGGATTGAAAGATCAGGATTTCAAAATTTATAACACAGCCGGGCAGTTGGTGAAATCCGGATTGATGAAACAGGGGATCATTGATGTTAAAGATTTGATAAAAGGAGCTTTTATTCTAAAAGTAAAAGAAAAAGAAGGAAGTATGAAGTTTATTAAGAAGTAATTTTCATCATAGTAATAGTTTAAGGGGAAGTAGGGGAGCAGATATCTGTTCCCCTTTTCTTGATGGGATAGCGATATATGTTTACTACGATTAAAATTTGAAATAAGAACTTCTGAATATCAATTATTTTTTTTAAACTTTTTAAAAATCAGCAATATCCGTTTGTAGTTTCAAAAATATTTTATACTTTTGCAGTCCAAAAAGTAGGCTTGTCATAAGTGAGTGCGATAACCTACTGAATAATAAATGCTTCCAAACTCATTAATTATTCAAATTTAAAAAACAAACAATGGCTAAAAAAGTCTTTAAAATGGTAAAGCTTCAGGTGAAAGGTGGCGCAGCTAACCCTTCTCCACCAGTAGGTCCAGCATTGGGTTCTGCAGGTGTGAACATCATGGAGTTTTGTAAGCAATTTAACGGAAGAACCCAAGATAAGCCAGGGCAAGTTTTACCTGTAGTAATTACAGTATACGAAGACAAATCTTTTGAATTCGTTATCAAAACTCCACCTGCAGCGATCCAGTTAATGGATGCAGCTAAGATCAAGGGAGGTTCTGGTGAACCAAATAGAAACAAAGTAGGTGCTGTAACTTGGGAACAAGTAAAGAAAATCGCTGAAGATAAAATGGCGGATCTTAACTGTTTTACAATGGACTCTGCAGTTTCTATGGTTGCAGGTACTGCTAGATCTATGGGATTAAGAGTAACAGGAACTAAACCAACTTTTAACGCTTAAAACTATTAGAAATGGCAAAATTGACTAAAAAGCAAAAGGAAGCTTTAAGCAAAGTAGAAAAAGGAAGAATCTATAACCTTGAAGAAGGTTCAGCTCTTGTAAAAGAAGTGAACACTGCAAAGTTTGATGCTTCTGTAGATATCGCTGTAAGATTAGGTGTAGACCCAAGAAAAGCAAACCAAATGGTAAGAGGTGTTGTATCTCTTCCTCACGGTACTGGTAAAGATGTTAAAGTTTTGGCTTTAGTAACTCCAGATAAAGAAGCAGAAGCTAAAGCTGCTGGTGCTGATTATGTAGGTCTAGACGAATATTTACAGAAAATTAAAGATGGTTGGACAGATGTTGACGTTATCGTTACAATGCCAGCTGTAATGGGTAAATTAGGTCCATTAGGTAGAGTATTAGGTCCAAGAGGTTTAATGCCTAACCCTAAGTCAGGAACTGTAACTATGGAAATTGGTAAAGCAGTAACTGAGGTGAAAGCAGGTAAAATTGATTTCAAAGTAGACAAGTATGGTATCATCCACGCTGGTATTGGTAAAGTATCTTTCGATGCTGCTAAGATCAAAGAAACGCGCAGGAATTGATCTCTACATTGATCAAAATGAAGCCAACTGCTGCTAAAGGAACTTATGTGAAGTCTATCTATTTGTCTTCTACAATGAGCCCAGGTATTGCAATTGATACTAAATCTGTTAACTAATAATAATCCTTAAGACAATGACAAAAGACCAAAAAGTTGTAGCAATACAAGAGATCAAAGATTTGCTTCAGGATGCAAAAGTAGTATACGTAGCAGATTTAGACGGTTTGAACGCAGGTAAATCTTCAGATTTCAGAAGACAGGCTTTCAAGCAAAATATCAAAGTGAAAGTTGTAAAAAATACACTTTTACAAAAAGCGATGGAGCAAATTGAAGGAGTAGATTACTCTGAAATGTTCCCATCTTTCAAAGGAAACTCAGCATTAATGATTGCTGAAACAGCTAACGCTCCTGCGAAACTTATCCAAGGATTCAGAAAGAAAGAAGAAAAGCCAGCTTTAAAGTCTGCTTTTGTTCAAGAAGCTTTCTATATTGGTGACAACAACCTAGACACATTGGCTAACATCAAGTCTAGAGAAGAAATGATCGGTGAAATCATCGGATTACTTCAGTCTCCAATCCAGAGAGTTGTTTCTGCTCTTCAAAACAAACCTGAAACTGTAGAAGCTAAAGCTGAAGAAGCTGCTCCTGTAGTTGAAGAAACTCCTGCTGCTGAAGCTCCAGAAGCTGCTGCAGAAAGCACTGAAGAAACAAGTGCTGAATAATTATACTCAAAAAATTAAATAAATAATCAACAAAAACATTACAACAATGTCAGATTTAAAAAATTTAGCTGAAACGCTAGTAAACCTAACTGTAAAAGACGTAAACGAATTAGCTACTATCCTTAAGGATGAGTACGGAATTGAGCCAGCTGCTGCTGCTGTAGTAGTTGCTGCAGGTGGTGCAGGTGAAGCTGCTGAAGAAAAGACTGAATTCGACGTAATTCTTAAGTCTGCAGGTGCTTCTAAATTAGCTATCGTTAAATTAGTAAAAGATTTAACTGGTGCTGGTCTTAAAGAAGCTAAAGATATCGTAGATGGTGCTCCTTCTGCAATCAAAGAAGGTGTTTCTAAAGACGAAGCTGAAGCGCTTAAGAAGCAATTAGAAGAAGCTGGTGCTGAAGTAGAATTGAAATAATTTCAATTTTATTATAAATATAAGAAGCCTGAGCATTTGCTCAGGCTTTTTTATTGGGTAAAACTCATCAACTTTGCATTTTATTTTTAAATGTATTTGAATATTTTTACGACCTATTTGATAATATTTTGTTATTATTATTTATTTAATAAAAATTAACGTAATATATTATTTTTATTCTTCTGTTTTGATATTTTTAGTGTATTTTTTTTATTAAAACATTGTTTTGTTTGAAAAAGTATTATATTTGTACTAACAAAAAACACAACATAATTGGATAGAAATTATTTTCTTTCCTACGGTCAAATAGTATTTCTATTGCTACTGTCGACTGTAGGAAGACTAAACGCAAGGATTATATCTTCTACGATCAGTACTTCTGAACTGCATCATATAGATATCAATGATTCTGATCTTTACCTGCTATCTGATATATTTTCACAGGAATTAATAAGCCCTGTGGGATGCAGGACGTATCATCATAAAAAACTGAATGATGATTTTCAATATACCATATTTAATCACACTTTATCAGGCTCTATCAGTAACCAGAATACTCTATTCTCTATGAATAAAGTAAAGATTATCACTTTCTGGGATAAATGGCGGCTATTAGATCTAGTTGATGGCATAAGTATAATGACCACTATATCTAACACGTTGAAGAAGTTTTCTATAAACTCCTTTAAACTGGTTGATGGTTTTAAATTTATTATTAAGATCCCTGATAAACACAATATTATTTCTTAACCTATATTTCTCATTTTCCAATTCCAGGTAATTTTCTAATTCGTTTCATTTAATGTTTTAAATGAAATAAGTATTGGATTGCCCTTTCTAAAAAAACAAACACAAAAAAACAACAAATATCAAACTAAGAATGAAAAGCAAATTATTCACATTAGCACTTTTATCTGTCGGACTGACTATGTCTGCACAGGTTGGGATAAACACAGATAAACCTCAGGTTACTTTGGATGTGGTGGGTTTTCCATCAGACATTAATAAGCTGGATGGTGTTATTGCACCAAGACTTACGGGAGTACAGCTTAAAGCAAAAAATTATACTGCTGCTCACACTGGAGCAATAGTATATGTTACTTCTACTGAAACAGCTCCTACGGGACAAACAGTAGATGTTATAACACCTGGTTACTATTATTTTGATGGAACAAAATGGGGGAGTTTAAATGGAAATTGGCGTACGGTAGGAAATAGTGGTACAGTCGCTACTTCTTCAACGGTGGGGAAAGATATTTCTACCGGGAACTACTTGGGAACAAGCGATGGACAGAATCTGGTATTAGCCACTCAAAAAAATGTAAAAGCAATACTTGATGTAAACGGAACATTGCAAGGAGGAAATTCTAATAATGCGACAGGCTCTTATGCTGCTTTTTCCTGGGGATCCAATAATGCAACCAATTCTACCTCTTCCAATGTTGCAATCGGGAGAAATAATACAGCAACTGCTATTAATGCTAATTTTCCGGCTGTAGCTATTGGTGCTGATAATTTGGCGGCGAATGGGGCAAAGATTATTGGGAATTCCAATAATGCATCAGGAGCTAATCATCTTGTATTTGGAAATTCTAATACAGTTACGGGTACAGCAGGGCTTACGTTGGGGAACCAGCATAACAATAAAGGAGGAATTGCTATAGGAAGTGGGAATACAGTAGATCTAACAGTATTGCGTTGGGTTCTGCAAGTTCAGCGACTGGTGGGCTGGCTCTGGCTATAGGTTTTTCAGGAACGGCAGTGTCTGGGCAATCAGTATATGCTAATAAGTCACATGCATTTTTTAATATAACGAACGGAACGGATACAATTCTAGGAATTAACATGATCCCTACGGCTGATACTGCAACAGGAGCTGCTCTTCAGCTGAAAGGTATTGCTCCTTCTGGAACTAGCTGCTCCACTAAAGAAGAAGGCGCGCTCCGTTATAATTCTACGGCCAAAGTACATGAAGGATGTAACGGTACAGTATGGAGAGCTTTATACTAATTTAAATAAACACAAACCTTATAAAACAATAAAAAATGACCAAAAAATTATTCGAGAAACTAGCTGCAATGCTTATGACATTGATGATGTCTGCAATAGTATTTGCGCAGCAGGGCTATGAGCCAATCCGTGGGATGGGAGTAGAAGCAAAACCAGTAAACAATTCAGGGATTTGTTTGGCCTGTTATAATGGAAGTATGAATCCGGTGGTGGATGCCAGCCTGGATAACAGTGTAAATATGGGGAATTTTGCTTCCTTAATAAGTGGGAACGGAATCTCTGTGAAAAATAAAAATACTACTTATCCGGCAGGATATATTACAGGATTTAATGTAGACCTTGGGACAAGCTTTATTACAATTGATCTTTTAAGTTCACTAAGAATTAGTACTTATAAAAACGGTATTCTTCAGGAAACCACTACCAACAGTACTCTTTTATCTGTGCCAGCATTTGGCGGAAGTAAAAATAGAATATTCTTGCACTTTAAGACTTCTAAAGAGTTTGATGAAGTGAGATTGTATCAGACGAATGTTCTTTCCGTATTCAGTGCTATGAATGTGTATTACGCATTTGCATTTGATCCGGTAAAAGTACCTGTGGATAATAATGGCATTTGTGATGATATTATTGCCGGAAGCGGTGTAGATGGTAATGTATCGGGAAGCAGCAGTTTCCTTGCTCCTCTTTCTTATGTTCAGAATAAAGAAAATATCGGCGATGGGAATAAAAATTCTTTTGGCAAAATTGTACTTCCAATAGGGTTATTAGGATCCTATTCAGTAGGTGTTTTAGATAAAAATCAGGTATATCCTGCAGGAAACAGAACAGGATTTGTCATTGAACCGGATGATCAGGGTAAATTACTGAGTGCTGAGTTCTTAAAAAATATTACTATTGAAACTTATTTATTCGGACAGCTTCAGGATTCAAAACAGCTATCAGATGGCGGTGGGTTAATTAATATCAAAGTTCTTGGTTACGGTTCAGGAAAGCAAAAAGTTACTTTAACGACAACTAAGCCATTTAATGAAGTAAGATTAAAAATTACTCAGACTGTAGGATTCAACTTGGGAGCCCTTAAAGTGTATTATGCTTTTGAGGAGCCTATCTCTTGTGAATGTGATGATAAAATTCAGACCAGCGGTTCAGCGGTTCCTGGAAATTTGGTGACGGGATCTAGCTGGACATCAGGACCTGGATTTCTCGGTCTTATTTTGGCTAAAATGACAAATCCACAGGCCATTGTGGATAACAATCCATCCAATTATGCGACAGCAACAATTCCGGCTGCATCTATCTTCAGTATCTTTTCTGCATTTGCAACAGTAAGCAGTAATAGTGTGCTTCCTGCTAATACAATGGCTGGATTTACCGTAGAGAAAGCAGGAAACCTACTTGGGGTAAGTGTTCTTGAAATATTACCGTGACATTATATAACGGAAATACGGTTACAGACAACTTTACAAGCTCAGGCAGTCTTATCAGTGGAAATTTCTTTACCACAAACTCTAATAAATTTTATGTAGGAGGAAAGGCTACAAAACCTTTTAACAGAATGAAAATTACGTTCAATAGTGGAACAGCGGTTCGTATTCCTCAAAATTATTATATCTATAATGCGTTTGCCAGTAAAGATGATGATAATGATGGAGTTCCAAACTGCTTCGATCGTTGTCCTGGAGGAGATGATAGTATTGATAATAATGGTAATGGTATTCCGGATTGCGCAGAAGGTTGTACTGTGGTAAATGATAAATCGCCTACATTAGATACTGATGGGGATGGAATTGTGGATGCGTGTGATTTTGATTCCGATAACGACGGAATTCCAGATTCTATGGAAGATTTTGATAAAAATGCAAAATTTGAAGATGATGACCTGGAAGGAGATATATTAATTACTCCAATATTAGGAGATGCTATTCCAAATTATCGTGATCTTGATTCTGATAACGACGGAATTTTAGATCTGTTTGAATCAGGTATCCCAATTTCAGTGATCAATCAGATTGATGCAGATCATAATGGTATTATTGATAAAGGAGTTGCAGTAGGGAAAAATGGGTTAGCCGATATCTTGGAAACATATCCGGATTCAGGAACTTTAAAGTATCCAATTAAAAATACAGATGGAGATAATCTTCCGGACTTCCTGGATACCACTTCCAATGGTGCTGATTATGATTTGTATCAAATCGGAAAAGCTAATCTCGATACATTGGGCGGAGGGTTTATCTCTACAATTAATGATAATGATAAAGACGGTATTCAGGCTGTAGTTGATACAGATCTTGTGAAAAGAGGAGCTCCAAATTCTCCACTTTCCCCATATGCTTCTTTATTGAAAAACGGATTGGCAAGTTCTGGAAAAGCAGCAAAAGCTTCAGAAATAACAGAAACAGCTAATGACGTGAAGATCTATCCTAACCCTGTAAAAGCAGGAGAAAACCTTATGGTTACAGCATCAGAGGAAGGGACTTATACTTTATTCTCTGCGGAAGGGAAAGTAGTTAAGTCAGGTAAATTCTCTGCACGTACAGGTATTGAAACCTCTGTATTGCCTACGGGAATTTATATCATTACGATAGAAACTAAATCAGCTGTAAAATCTTATAAAGTTATTGTGAAATAATGATAGAAAATATCTTGTAAACCATTGGTAAGATGGTAGACACTATATAAGTGATGAGCCTGAGTTTTATACTCAGGCTTTTTTGTTATAAAAGCGAAGCAAAAGATTTCCTGTCTTTATGATTTTATGATATTGAAGTTCATTTTGGTACCTGTCAATGAAATTTAGTATGAAATATTACTCATAATGGGTAGTCAATTAATAGGTTTAATAATCTTATTTGATTGAAAATAATTGTTTTTTTAAGCTTTTATGATTTCATTTTTTTATGGTTCATGTGATTTGATGTAAATAGGATATATTTTGTGTTTTTTATTAATGATTTATTATTTTAGGTAAGCTTGAAAGAGCTTTTAATTTAAAAACGACAAATATGAATCAGAAAAAATTATTGATCCTGTTTACGACAGGGTTGGCCGTTTCTTTTAGTGCACAATGTGCTAATCCGGCAAATGTTAATTCCTATACTTATAATGGAAAAGTATATGAAGTTATTAAAGAATTGAAAAACTGGAATGATGCTGCATTGTGTGCAGTACAAAGAGGTGGATATCTGGTTGAGATTAACGATGCCAACGAGCAGAATGCGATCTATAATTTTATAACCTCCTCGGGAATTTCTTCAACCTATGCACCTGTGAGTGATGGTGGTGGTACCTCTTATGTTTGGATAGGAGCAACAGATAGAGTAGTGGAAGGGAGTTGGCTTTGGGATGGAAATAATGATGGAGTGGGCATTAACTTCTGGAATGGGCAAGGTGCTGCAGGATCAGGAAATGGGATGCCTGTTTCTAATCGTTACAATAACTGGGGAAGAGAAAATGGTACAGGAATGATTATGGAACCGGATAATTATCTTGATAATCAAAATGCAGCAGCAATAGCGTTAAGTGGTTGGCCTTCCGGTTCTAATGCTTTGGGGGTATCAGGACAATGGAATGATTTGAATATGAGCAACTCACTTTATTATGTTGTTGAGAAAGATAATCAAACGCTTGGAGTAGCGGATAACTCTCATACAAATAAGGATCAATTGAAAATATATCCTAATCCGGTAAAAGCAGGAAAGAACCTAATGATTACATCTGTTGAAGCAGGGGCTTACACTTTACTTTCTCCGGAAGGAAAAGTACTGAAGACGGGGAAGATCTCTACAAATACAGATATTGATACCTCTGCATTACCTGTGGGAATTTATATCATTACCATAGAAACTCGATCAGATGTAAAATCTTATAAGGTTATTGTGAAATAATGATAATAAAAGTTAGTATTAATAAAGGCTGCTCAAAAATGGGCAGTTTTTTTTATTTTTAATGAGCTCAAAATGAGAGAGATTATTTGTAATTGTGGATAACTTTTTGTATCTTTGCCCCTCTTTTGGCGCGAAAAATTGTTTGTAAATTTATAAAATATTGAAAATCAACTCTTTCATTGTGAAAAACATGAAAGGGCTTTCGTATTTGTATATATTACGGGTAATACCGTCTCAAAAGTAAGAAAAATATTTTGCATTACGCTGTGAAAAGATATACCAGTGTTGCAGTTAGAGATAAGATTTTGAGAATCAAGAAAAAAGAATAAAGACTATTTCTAATAGCGCCAAACATTATAAGGTCTTTTATCTTTTATCTTTCCTCTTTTCTTCTTTCTGATATTTTTAAATGAATCAAAATATTTTTTAACCCTTTCTTAAAAGTTTTATGAGTAAAACAAAATCAACAACTCAAGGAAATCCGAGAATTAATTTCTCATCAGCGAAAGGAAAAATTGTAACTCCAGACTTCTTGGATATCCAAATCGAGTCTTTCAGAGAATTTTTCCAGCTTGATACACTTCCTGAAGCCAGAAAGACAGAAGCTCTTTACAAGACTTTCCAAGAGAATTTCCCAATTACGGATTCAAGAAACCAATTCGTATTAGAATTCTTAGACTATCTGGTAGATTCTCCACGTTATTCAATCGATGAGTGTGTGGAAAGAGGACTTACTTATTCAGTTCCTCTAAAAGCAAGACTTAAACTGTACTGTACTGACCCGGAACACGAAGATTTCCAAACTGTGGTTCAGGATGTATATTTAGGTCCGGTTCCTTACATGACACCAAGTGGATCTTTCATCATCAATGGTGCAGAGAGAGTTATCGTTACGCAGCTTCACCGTTCACCTGGTGTATTCTTCGGACAAACTTACCACGCTAACGGAACCAAACTTTACTATTCAAGAATTATCCCTTTCAAAGGATCTTGGATGGAATTTACAACAGATATCAACAGCGTAATGTACGCGTATATCGACCGTAAGAAAGTTACCATTAACAACTTTATTAAGAGCTATCGGTTACGAATCTGATAAGGATATCCTTCAGATCTTCGACCTTGCTGAAGAAGTGAAAGTTTCTAAAGCTGCCCTTAAAAAGTAGAAGGGAGAACATTGGCTGCGAGAGTATTGAACACTTGGTTCGAAGACTTCGTAGACGAAGATACAGGTGAAGTAGTTTCTATCGAAAGAAACGAGATCATCTTAGACAGAGAAACAATCCTTGAAAAAGAACACTTAGATCTTATCTTGGATGCTGGTGTGAAATCTATCTTGATTCACAAAGAAAACAGCAATGAATTCTCTATCATCCAGAATACATTACAAAAAGACCCTACTAACTCTGAGAAAGAAGCAGTAGAGTACATCTATCGTCAGTTAAGAAACGCAGATCCACCAGATGAGGAAACTGCAAGAGGAATCATCGAAAAATTATTCTTCTCTGAGCAGAGATACTCTTTAGGTGAAGTAGGACGTTACAGACTAAACAAAAAGTTAAGCCTGAACATCCCAACTACAACTGAAGTTCTTACAAAAGAAGATATCATTGCAATTGTAAGACACTTAATTGAGTTAGTAAACTCAAAAACTGATGTTGATGATATTGACCACTTATCAAACAGAAGAATTAAAACTGTTGGTGAGCAATTAGCAGGACAGTTCGGAGTAGGTCTTTCAAGAATTGCAAGAACAATCAAGGAGAGAATGAACGTTAGAGATAACGAGATCTTTACTCCACTTGACCTTGTTAATGCTAAGACTTTAACGTCTGTAATCAACTCGTTCTTTGGTACCAACCAGCTATCTCAGTTCATGGACCAAACCAACCCTCTATCAGAGATCACTCACAAGAGAAGATTATCTGCACTAGGGCCTGGTGGTTTATCAAGAGAAAGAGCAGGTTTCGAGGTTCGTGACGTTCACCATACTCACTACGGAAGAATTTGTCCGATTGAAACTCCGGAAGGACCAAACATCGGTTTGATTTCATCTTTAGGTATTTATGCAAAAATCAACAACCTTGGTTTCATCGAAACTCCATATAGAAAAGTAGAAGATGGTAAGATTAATCTTAATGCAGATCCTATTTATCTAAATGCAGAAGACGAAGAAGATAAGGTAATTGCTCAGGCAAACGTTGAGTTGAGTGATAATGGTGATTTCTTAACAGACAGAATTATTGCAAGATTAGATGGTGATTACCCGGTAGTTGAACCAGCTCAGGTTAACCTTATCGACGTTGCACCAAACCAGATTTCCGGTATTTCCGCTTCATTGATTCCATTCTTGGAGCATGATGATGCGAACCGTGCATTGATGGGATCTAACATGATGCGTCAGGCCGTTCCTCTATTGAAGCCACAGGCTCCAGTTGTTGGTACAGGGCTTGAGCAACAAGTTGCAAGAGATTCAAGAATCTTAATTAACGCTGAAGGTACAGGTACTGTACAGTACGTAGATGCTGACAGAATCGTTATTAAGTATGAAAGAAGCGAAGACGAAGATTTAGTACAATTTGAGTCTGCTACTAAAACATATAAACTTACTAAGTTTAGAAAAACTAACCAGAGTACAACAATTACCCTAAGACCAAACGTAAGAGTAGGTGATGTAGTGGAAAAAGGACAGGTACTTTGTGACGGTTATGCTACTGAAAAAGGAGAATTAGCTCTTGGTAGAAACTTAGTAGTAGCGTTCATGCCTTGGAAAGGGTACAACTTCGAGGATGCAATCGTAATCAACGAAAAAGTTGTACGTGAAGACTGGTTTACTTCAATCCACGTAGATGAATATTCATTAGAAGTTCGTGATACCAAATTAGGTATGGAAGAACTTACGGCTGATATTCCAAACGTATCTGAAGAAGCTACTAAAGATCTTGACGAGAACGGTATGATCAGAATCGGTGCTGAAGTGAAGCCTGGAGATATCATGATTGGTAAAATTACTCCAAAAGGTGAATCTGACCCGACTCCTGAAGAAAAACTTCTTAGAGCAATCTTTGGTGATAAAGCTGGTGATGTAAAAGATGCATCACTAAAAGCTGACTCTTCATTAAGAGGAGTTGTTATCAACAAGAAATTGTTCTCTAGAAATATTAAAGACAAAAAGAAAAGAACTGAAGAAAAGCTTAGACTTGAAGAGATTGAAAACACTTACAAGGCTAAATTTGATGAGTTGAGAAACACTTTAATTGAAAAATTAAATACACTGGTAAGCGGTAAAACTTCTCAAGGGGTACAAAATGACCTTGACGAAGAAATCATCGGTAAAGGTGTGAAATTCACTCACAAATTATTGACTTCAGTTGAAGATTATGTAAACGTTAGTGGTGCAGATTGGACCGTAGATGCTGACAAGAATGAATTGATCAAACAATTGATTCACAATTACAAAATCAAATATAACGATATCCAAGGGGTTAAAAACCGTGAGAAATTCGCAATTTCAATCGGAGATGAGCTTCCAGCAGGGATCATGAAGTTGGCTAAAGTTTATATCGCTAAGAAACGTAAACTGAATGTAGGGGATAAAATGGCAGGACGTCACGGTAACAAAGGTATCGTTTCAAGAATCGTTCGTGAAGAAGATATGCCATTCCTAGAAGACGGAACACCAGTAGATATCGTATTGAATCCACTAGGGGTACCTTCTCGTATGAACATCGGACAGATCTATGAAACAGTTCTTGGATGGGCTGGTCAGAAATTGGGTATGAAGTTCGCTACACCAATTTTTGATGGAGCAACTCTTGATCAGATCACTGAGTATACAGAGAAAGCAGGTCTTCCTAAATTCGGACACACTTACCTTTATGATGGTGGAACCGGAGAAAGATTTACACAGGCTGCTACAGTGGGTGTTATCTACATGTTGAAACTAGGACACATGGTTGATGACAAGATGCACGCACGTTCTATCGGTCCTTACTCATTGATTACTCAGCAGCCGTTAGGAGGTAAAGCTCAGTTCGGTGGTCAGAGATTCGGAGAGATGGAGGTTTGGGCACTTGAAGCATTCGGTGCATCTAACATCTTGAGAGAGATCTTGACAGTGAAGTCGGATGACGTGATTGGTAGAGCAAAAACTTATGAAGCAATTGCTAAGGGTGAATCTATGCCTGAACCAGGTATCCCAGAATCATTCAATGTATTACTTCACGAGTTACAAGGACTTGGATTAGACGTAAGATTAGAGGAGTAAGATATCAGATGTCAGACACAAGATGTCGGACTATGACACTCTAAGAATTTATAATCCTTGAATTTGGAATGATGATTTCGTCTGAAATCTGAAATCTGAAATCTAAAATCTAAAAAAAATTATGTCAAATAAAAATAAATCAAGTAGATTTAATAAAATAACCATCGGTTTAGCTTCACCGGAGTCTATTTTACAAGACTCAAGAGGGGAGGTTTTAAAGCCGGAAACTATTAACTACAGAACTCACAAGCCTGAAAGAGACGGGCTATTCTGTGAGAAAATCTTTGGCCCTGTAAAGGATTACGAATGTGCTTGTGGTAAATACAAGAGAATTCGTTACAAAGGGATCGTTTGTGACCGTTGTGGAGTAGAAGTTACTGAGAAAAAAGTAAGAAGAGAGAGAATCGGGCACATCAACCTTGTAGTTCCAATTGCACACATTTGGTATTTCCGTTCATTACCAAACAAAATCGGATACCTTCTTGGAATTCCTTCTAAGAAATTAGATATGATCATCTACTATGAAAGATATGTAGTGATTCAACAAGGTATTGCTAAGAAATTAGACGGTTCTGATTTTGAGAACATGGAATTCCTTACAGAAGAAGAGTACCTTGACATCATGGAAACTCTTCCAATCGAGAACCAATATCTTGATGATTCTGATCCAAACAAATTCATCGCTAAAATGGGTGCTGAAGCAGTTGAAGAATTATTAAAGAGAATTGATCTTGATGCATTGTCTTTCGACTTGAGACACAAAGCTCATAATGAAGGATCTAAGCAAAGAAGAACTGAAGCTCTTAAAAGATTGAACGTTGTAGAAGCATTAAGAGGTGCTAATACAAGAATGATCAACAGACCAGAGTGGATGATTATGCGTGTTCTTCCTGTTATCCCACCAGAACTAAGACCATTAGTTCCATTGGATGGAGGACGTTTCGCAACTTCTGACTTAAATGACCTTTATAGAAGAGTTATTATCAGAAATAACCGTTTGAAGAGATTATTGGAGATCAAAGCTCCTGAAGTAATCTTGAGAAACGAGAAGCGTATGCTTCAGGAATCAGTAGATTCATTATTCGATAACACAAGAAAATCTTCTGCAGTAAAATCTGAATCAAACAGACCATTGAAATCACTTTCTGATTCATTGAAAGGTAAACAAGGTCGTTTCCGTCAGAACCTACTAGGGAAAAGGGTAGACTACTCTGCGCGTTCGGTAATTGTTGTAGGACCAAACTTACAGCTTCACGAATGTGGTATTCCTAAGGATATGGCAGCTGAGCTTTACAAACCATTTATCATTAGAAAACTAATCGAGAGAGGTATTGTAAAAACAGTAAAATCTGCAAAGAGAATTATCGATAGAAAAGAACCAGTAGTGTATGATATCCTTGAAAACGTGATGAAAGGTCACCCTGTTCTATTGAACAGAGCACCTACGCTTCACAGACTGGGTATTCAGGCTTTCCAACCTAAGATGATCGAAGGTAAAGCTATCCAACTACACCCGTTAGTAACTACGGCCTTCAATGCCGATTTCGATGGTGACCAGATGGCGGTACACTTACCGTTAGGACCAGAAGCGATCCTTGAAGCTCAGTTATTGATGTTAGGTTCTCAAAATATCTTGAACCCTGCAAACGGTTCTCCAATTACAGTACCATCTCAGGACATGGTTCTTGGTCTTTATTTCATGACTAAAGAATTAAGCTCTACAGAAGATATGAAAGTAAAAGGAGAAGGTCTTGCTTTCTATTCTCCTGAAGAAGCGGAAATCGCTTATGCAGAAGGTAGAGTTTCATTAAATGCTAAGGTAAGATGTAGACTACCAATCAAAGAAGATGGTGTAATCGTAACAAGATTGATCGAAACTTCTGTAGGTAGAATCTTATTCAACCAAATTGTACCTAAGCAAGTAGGATATATCAATGAACTTCTTACTAAGAAATCATTGAGAAATGTAATCGGTAAGATCCTTGCTGATACAGATTTCCCTACAACAGTGAAGTTCTTGGATGCTATGAAAGATCTAGGGTATTCAAATGCATTCAAAGGAGGTCTATCATTCTCACTTGGAGATATCGTAGTACCTGTGGAGAAAAAGCAAATGATTGCTACTTCAATTGAAACTGTAGACGAAATTAGAGCGAACTATAACATGGGTCTAATTACCGATACAGAACGTTATAACCAGGTAATCGACGTTTGGACTAATACCAACGCTGGATTAACTGAAATGATCATGAGCAGAATGAAACTGACCAAGGTGGTTTCAACTCTGTATACATGATGCTTGACTCTGGGGCGAGGGGTTCTAAGGAACAGATCCGTCAGTTGTCAGGGATGAGAGGTTTGATGGCGAAACCGCAAAAAGCTGGTTCTACCGGTGCGGAGATCATCGAAAACCCGATCCTTGCAAACTTTAAGGAAGGTCTTTCCATCTTGGAATACTTTATCTCTACCCACGGTGCTCGTAAGGGTCTTGCGGATACCGCACTTAAGACTGCCGATGCGGGTTACCTAACCAGAAGATTGGTAGACGTTGCACAGGATGTTATCGTTACAGAAGATGACTGTGGAACGCTAAGAGGAACAGAAGTTACTGCTCTTAAGAAAAATGACGAGATCGTTGAAAGAATCTCTGAAAGAATCTTAGGTAGAGTATCTCTTCATAATATTTATGATCCTGAATCTGATGAGCTTATTGCAAGTGCAGATCAGGTAATCATTGAAGAATTAGCTAAGAGAATTGAAGAAGCAGGTCTAGAAGCTGTGGAAGTTCGTTCTCCACTTACTTGTGAAGCTAAGAAAGGTATCTGTGCGAAATGTTACGGTAGAAACTTAGCAACAGGTAAAGTGATCCATATGGGTGAAGCGGTAGGTGTAATTGCAGCACAATCAATTGGGGAACCAGGTACTCAGCTTACGTTGAGAACCTTCCACCAAGGGGGTACTGCAGGTAACGTATCAGAAAACCCATCTATCGTTGCAAGAAGAGATGGTATCGTAGAAATGGACGAAGTAAGAACAATTACTTCTGAAGATGAAAACGGTAATACAGCTGAGGTTGTAGTGTCTCGTTCAACAGAATTCAGATTAGTTGCTGATAATGAGTCTAAAACTCCATTAATGGTAGCTAACGTACCTTACGGATCTATATTATCTGTGAAACCAGGTGATAAAGTGAAGAAAGGTGATACAATCTGTAGATGGGATCCGTATAACGCGGTAATCATTGCTGAAACTGCAGGTAAGGTAGAATACGAGGATATTATCCAGGGTATTTCATTCCAACTTGAAATTGACGAACAAACAGGATTCGAAGAGAAAGTAATCTCTGAATCTAGAAATAAGAAAGCCGTACCTACCTTGAAGGTGGTAGACTCTAAAGGTGTTGAGCAAAAAGCTTACAACTTACCGGTAGGAGCCCACTTAATGGTAAACGATGGTGAGAAAATTAAGGCTGGTAAAGTTTTAATCAAGATCCCAAGAAAATCTGCGAAAGCAGGGGATATCACCGGAGGTCTTCCGAGAGTTACCGAATTATTCGAAGCAAGAAACCCTTCAAACCCAGCGGTTGTTACTGAAATCGACGGGGTAGTTTCTTACGGGAAAATTAAGAGAGGTAACCGTGAACTTATTGTTGAAGCTAAAACTGGAGAAAGAAAAATTTACTTAGTTAAATTATCTAACCAGATCTTGGTACAGGAGAATGACTTCGTGAGAGCTGGTTCGCCACTTTCTGATGGTTCTATTACTCCAGACGATATCTTGAGAATTAAAGGCCCAACAGCTGTTCAGGAATACTTAGTAAACGAGATCCAAGAAGTTTACCGTCTACAGGGGGTAAAAATCGACGACAAGCACTTCGAAATCATCGTAAGACAGATGATGACAAAAGTATCTATCGTGGATGGAGGTGATACTCAATTCCTTGAAGGAGCTCTTGAGCACAAGTATGATTTCCTAGAAGAAAACAACAGAGTATTCGGTCTTAAAGTAGTAGTAGAAGCTGGTGATTCTAAAGAATTCAGCCCAGGTCAGATGATTACTGCAAGAGAATTAAGAGATGAAAACTCTAAACTGAGACGTGAAGATCAAAACTTGGTAGAAGTGAGAGAAGCTCTTCCTGCTACAGCAACGCCTGTATTGCAAGGTATTACAAGAGCCGCTCTTCAGACTAAGTCATTCATGTCTGCAGCATCATTCCAGGAAACAACTAAGGTTCTTAACGAGGCAGCAGTTGCTGGTAAAGTAGATAATCTTGGAGGTCTTAAAGAAAATGTAATTGTAGGTCACAGAATCCCTGCAGGTACAGGTCTTAAAGAGTATCAGAATGTTATCGTAGGTTCTAAGAAAGAATTCGAAGACCTTAACTAAAATTAATGATTTGAAATTTGGGATTTGAAATTATTTTTATATTTTCACAATCTCAAATTTCGAATTTTAAAAACATAATTTATAACAATGGACAACAATCAAAATCCACAAGACGGAAACATCAACATCGAATTAAACGAAATGGTAGCTGCTGGTATCTATGCTAATTTAGCTTTAGTAAACCACTCTCCATCTGAATTTGTAGTAGACTTTATTCAGTTGATGCCAGGTGTTCAGCAAGCTAAAGTAAGATCAAGAGTAATTCTTGCTCCACTTCACGCTAAAAGAGTATTAAATGCTCTTCAACAGAACATCGCTAACTACGAGCAGCAGTTTGGAGAAATCAAAGAAGTTGAGCCTTTCGTATTAGGAGGAAACAACGTACAAGCTTAAGATTTTTCTTACAATAAAATAAGAATGCCCTGGTGAAAACCGGGGCATTTTTTATTACATATTACTACTAATATTATGAGTTTTTTTAATAGTAAAATATACACATCCATGACTTTTTAAATATTGTTTGTTTATTGATGACTATCTTTTTTATAAATGATTTGTCCTATTGTTTATATTTGTTGTAAAATATTGATAGAAAAAGGATATGAGCAATCAATTTATTATTCAGAAATTCGGTTTTCTGGGAAAAGATTTTATGGATGAGCTACGGAAGCATTCTGTTTTAACAGAAATAAAGTCTAAAACCGAAATTATAAGAGAAGGACAAAAAAATAAATATGTGCCTTTTTTAATTAAAGGATCCATAAAAGTTTTTACACTTAATGATGGAAGAGAATTAATCTATTACTATATTAAAGAAAGTGATAGCTGTCTGATGACCTTTTCATCTATTTTTACAGATTATATAAGCAGGGTATATGCTGTGGCTGAAGAAGATTCTGAAGCTTTGCTCGTTCCTGTTTCCATTATGCATAATTGGTTATTGAAGTTTCCTGAAATCAATAAATTATTTTATCGTGAATATGACAAACGGTTTTCAGAAGTAATGAATATGGTAAATGACGCTGTTTTCCATCGCCTGGATAAAAGAGTTCTTAATTATATCAAACAACAAATTTCTGCTACCGGAAATAATCCCATAAAGATTACCCATAGAGAAATTGCCAATAATCTTGGGACGTCTAGAGAAGTAGTAAGCAGGGTTTTGAAAAAAATTGAAAGCGATGGTGATATTTTGCAAACAAAAGAAGGAATAAAAATCGCTGTAAATGAAAATGTTAGATTAATCTAATTTATTTTGTTTTAAAACTTTTTGATTTATGATTGATAAAAACGATTTACTTGGTGACTTTTATCACATATTTTTGAATTGATAACACGATAGATTTGTTATATCATAATTTAATACAATTGTTATATGACAAAAGCTCTCTTGTTTTTATCGGTGTTTTCATCAGTTTTTGCCTTTGCACAGGAAGATCTGCTGAAGGATATTGATACTATTAAATCCAATACAGATACCTCACAGCCTGCATTCAAAGCATTGCAGATTGTAACCGGGCAATCTACTAAACTTGCTGCCAAGAAAGAATGGTACATGGTTGTTGCACACCGATTTGGTGATGTAAGCGCAGGGTTTAAAGATTTTTTCGGACTAGATAATGCTTCCACTAAGCTGGGAGCAATCTATGGAGTTACAGATGCCATATCCTTAAGTTTATCCAGGGAAACCAATATGAAAACTTTTGAAGGGGGCATAAAGTATAGATTGGTAAAACAAAATGAGAGTTTTCCGTTAGATATTGTAGGTTATCATGTGATGGGTGTCAATACCGCTTTTGATAAAGATACCTATCCCTATCTTAAATTCAATGACAGACTCTCTTATCTTACACAAGCTCTTATATCCAGAAGGTTCAGTGATAAATTTTCATTGCAGTTTACCCCTTCATATGTACATAAAAATCTTTACGAACCTACTATAGAAGATAAAAACCAGTTTTTAGCAGGCTTAGGTGGGCGTTATAAAATTTCAAAAAGAATTTCTGTAAATGCAGAATATTTTGTGAATTTTGACAATCACAGTTTCTATAAAAATCCTTTGTCTTTAGGTCTTGATATAGAGACAGGAGGTCATGTTTTCCAGCTTTTATTCACGAACTCCCAGATCAATTCAGATATCGGATATCTTACCAATGCATCCGGAAATTGGGGGAAGGGACACATTTTCTTTGGGTTTAATCTTTACAGAGTTTTTTAATATGAAAAAAGCAATATATATACTAGCCCTATCATTTGCAGCCATCATTACTGCCTGTGAAAGCAGAACCTACGAAGAGATTTCTGAAAATACTCCCATCGTATTGCCTGTAAAATATACAACGGATATAAAACCGATTATGGATAACAATTGCATTGGCTGTCATTCTGCAGGAAGTTTTAAACCATTAGCCACTTATGATCAGGTGAAAAATAATATAGATGGGATCTTAGACCGGATTCAAAGAGCAAACGGAGATCAGGAAAAAATGCCTAAAGGAGGTTCTTTGTCTGCTACTCAGATTAATACTTTCATTAAATGGAAAGCTGATGGATTAACTGAAAACTAAAAAAATTGATATGAAAAAACTAACACTATTTGGAGTATTCCTGTTTTTTGCCGGGTACACTTCAGCTCAGAAATACAGCTCTAAAACAGGTAAACTCACATTTGAAGCATCTGTACCTCTTTTTGATGATATTTATGCTCAAGATGACGCTAATATGGTTATCCTTAATGCCGATACCGGAGAGATGGCCTCAGTTTCAGTTGTTAAAAACTTCCATTTTAAAACCAAATTGATGGAAGAACACTTCAATGAAAGCTATGCCGAATCCTCCAAATTTCCTAAAACCACATTTAAAGGGAAAATTGCAGGCTTTGACAAATCAAAATTGACTGCCAGCCCACAAAAGTATACTGTTCAAGGAACTTTAAACTTTCATGGAGTAGATAAAGCAATAACCTCAGCTGCTTCAATATATACAAAAGATGGAAAAATTTATATGCAGGGAAACTTTGTTGCAAAACCAGCCGATTATAAAGTAACAATTCCTAAAATGGTTACCAAAAAAATTGCCGAGAATGTAAATGTTGAATATAACTATATACTGGTAAAATGAAAAATCTGATTATAACAATAAGTATTTTCCTGGGATCTTTATTGTTTGCTCAGGAGAAAGCGAAATCAATATTTGATATTGCCAGAAGTGGAACAGTTTCAGAAGTAAAGGAATTAATGAAACAGAATCCTGATATTATCAATCAAACTAATGAAGGAGGTTTCTCACCTCTTATTTTGGCTTGTTACAGAGGAAATGTAGAAGTAGCAGAATTTTTAATGGATCATGTAAAGGATGTAAACTATAAAAGTAAAGAAGGAACAGCATTAGCAGGACTCTCTGTGAAATACAACAAAAAGCTGGTAGAAGATTTATTAAAGAAAAATGCAGATCCTAATATTGCAGATGATACAGGCTCTACACCACTGTTTTGGGCGGTAAAGTTTGGCAATAAAGAATTAATTGAGCTTTTGCTTAAATATAAAGCAGACAAATCAATAAAAGACTCAATGGGAATGACCCCTTTTGAATATGCCTTACAAACGCATAAAGAAGAAATTATTAACATCTTAAAAAAATGACGCATGAAAAAAACTTTACTTACACTAGGATTACTCATCGCGAATTTTGCATGGGCACAGTTTTCCTCGGGTACAGTAGCCCTTGGAACAACCGGGATGACAGTGAAACTTGAAACTTCACCTACCCTGGCTACTTTAACACTTACCGGGAATAGTACTTCCTATCTGGGAATTGGAGCCGGAGATGAAGGAATGGCTGCGGGTGCTGACGGATTTATTTATAATGGTAGTTCCAATCTTGATTACACTTTCAATGGTATTGGAGTGCCTCCAACGGCAGATGCTGTTCAGGACTGGACAATTACCTCTAATACTGTGGCAGGAACCACTCGTACTGTGGTGGCTACAAGGAGCTTATCAGGAAGTGCAGGAGATTATGTAATCTCCAATGCTGCTGGTACTCTGGATATTTTCTTTGCAAGAGGAGGAAGCTTGACAATTTCTCAGCATAGTTCTACCAACAGAGGGTATGCTACATTAACGATGTCAGCGAGCAGTTTATCTACAAGTGAAGCCGCTGCTGAAAGTAAGAAAGTATCTCTTTATCCTAATCCAGCTAAAGAAAATATTAGTTTCAAAAATTTCGATAGAATAAGTGCTGTCGATATTTATGATGCTACTGGAAGAAAGGTAAAATCTATAAAACCGGATACGGAAAAGATTAGTATAAAGGAATTAAGGTCAGGAATCTATTATTTTGAAATTAGATTAAAAGATGGAAGTCTGTCCTATGAAAAGTTGATCAAAGAATAAAAAAAACACATCCAAATATTTTTGATAATACCTCTGATTTTTCAGGGGTATTATTCTTATTTGAAGAACATATGCCTGTATAAGCTTTATACAAAAGGATTATTTGATTTTTCATATATTTGTGTAGTATGCGGATATCATGAAAGTTACTTTTGAAAAATACAATCCTTCCTGGAAAACTCAGTTTGAATCTATTAAAAATGAACTGGAAGAAAGTATAGGCTTTTTGAATCCGGAAATAGAACATATTGGGAGTACCTCTGTGGAGGGCTTATCAGCAAAACCTATTATAGACATTATGATTGGTGTAAAAGATGAATCAGAATTAAATCAGATTCCACTTTTATTACAAGGAAAGAACTATGTTTACTATGAAAAATATAATGAAGATATGCCTTATCGTCGTTTTTTCATTAAGCTGGTCGATACCCCTCAGGATCTAGGGTTTCCGGAAATTATTAACTCTGGAGATGAAATCCCTGAAGAACTTCACAACCATCATCTTCGTATAGCCCATATTCATACGATTCCTGTTTCATCAGAACATTGGATACGTCATATTGCCTTTCGCGATTACCTCCGTACTCATCCCGAAGTAAAAGAAGGATACCAGAAGTTGAAAGAAGAACTCAGTACCATGGAATGGTTTGATGGTAATGATTATAATGAGGGAAAGGATCCGTTTATAAAAAGAGAAGAAAAGAATGCTGTTCAATGGTATTTAAATAGTCATAAATCTTAATACTTTGCCCAATGAGAAAAGATTTAAAGGAAATAGCCAGTCAGTTTGCAAAATCTAAAACGCTGAACGACTTTATAGAATATGGAGGAGTTGCCGCAGCTATTGAAACTGCCGATGGAAATGTCTATACCGGAATCAGTATTGATACCGCATGTTCTATGGGGTTTTGTGCTGAACATAGCGCTGTGGCAGAAATGCTGAAGAATGGAGAACGATATATTAAAGCGGTAGTAGCAGTAGGAAATGATGGAAATGCAGTTCCACCTTGTGGACGTTGTAGAGAATTGATGAGCCAGCTATCCAAAGAAAATATCAATGCAATCATAGAAGTGAAAAATGGAGTTTTCGTGACTTTGAAAGAATTAATGCCTTACGACTGGAAAGAAGACCTTGACAGAGACTGGTAATTATAGAATCGATAAATTAAAAAAGATCAATGGAGTTTAAAACCTTAGCCAATGTAGATATAGAAGAACTTTTAGCAGTGTTCAACCTTTCTTTTTCAGACTATGTTGTTCCTTTTCACCTTACAAAGGAAATGCTTATCTCTAAAATTGCTGCTGAAAAATTAGATTTGAATATTTCAGTAGGTGCTTTTGAAAATGGTAAATTAATAAGTTTCATTCTTCAGTCGGAAAAACAAGAGGATGGTCAGAAGACTATTTATAACGGCGGAACAGGAGTTGTACCTGATAGCAGAGGAAAAGGATTGGTAAGAAAGATGTATGATTTTATTATTCCTGCTTTAAAAGAAAGAAAAGCTGATATATTGCTCCTTGAAGTGATTGAAGGAAATGCGGGAGCCATCAGAGCCTATGAAAATCTGGGCTTTACCGTAGTTAGAAAATTGCTTTGTTTTAAAGGAAATATCAATCCTGAAAAAGGAAATCCTAATATCACGATACAAAAGATGGATGATTTTCAGTGGCAGGAACTTCGTTCTTTTTGGGATATTGAGCCATCATGGCAAGGATCTGCTTATGTATTGAATCCTATGCCGGAAACTTATCAGGCTTTGGGAGCTTATTCAAATCAGAATTTGGTGGGATATATCGTTTACAATCCTGTTGCAAGAAGGGTGCTTCAGATTGCCGTAGATAGGAAGTCTAGAAAACAGGGAATAGGATCCAGACTTTTTGCAGCTATTGCTGATGGACAACCAATCGCTATCAATAATGTAGATGATACTTCCAAAGAAACAGAGGCATTCCTTGATAAAAAAATAGGCCTTCAAAACTGGCTGTCACAATTTGAAATGACACGCAGCATTTAATGTACTTTCCATTTGAAATAAAATGTTTTTAATATACTTTTAACCTCTTAAACTTTTCAGGGAGCAGTAGAGAATGTAACTTTGCCGAAAATTCTAAAATAATGAAGCGAGGAATACATTTTTTACTGCTTTTTATCTCTTTAACAGTTTTTGCCCAGCAAGCAACTATAGACACAGCTCAGGCAATTGTACAAGGACGTCAGAATAGCGTTGAAGCACAATCCAAACCTTATGTAATCATGATTTCTACAGATGGTTTCCGATATGATTATGCTAAAAATACAATGCCGAAAACCTGCTGAAGCTTTCCAATAGTGGGGTGAGAGCAGAAGCTATGACTCCTAGCTATCCGAGTATTACGTTTCCCAATCACTGGAGTCTTATTACAGGGTTATATCCATCTCATCACGGCTTAATCGATAACTTTTTCTATGATTATAAGAGAAAAGAAACTTACGCGATGAGCAATAAGAAAAATGCAGAAGATGGGAGTTGGTACGGAGGAACTCCACTTTGGGGATTAGCTGAAAAACAGGGGATGGTATCTGCCTCTTTAATGTGGGTAGGTTCTGCCAGTGATGCTGGAGGAATGAGACCTACCTATTATTATCCTTACCACGAAAAATTTACTCCATCTGAAAAAGTAGAAAAAGTAGTGAATTGGCTGAAATTACCGGAAGATAAAAGACCTCATTTCATATCATTATATTTCCCGGAGGTAGACGGAAGTGGTCACCATTATGGGCCGGATACTAAAGAAACAGAGACTGCTGTTCACCTGATTGACCAGGCAATAGGAGATCTTGTTCAGAAAGTGAATAATTTAGGATTGAAAAACGTCAATTTTGTTTTTGTTTCCGATCATGGAATGATTAAAGTAGACGGAGGTACTCCATTGGAAATTCCAGCTCTTCTTTTGGATAAAAGCAGATTTGATTTTTATAATTCTCAGACCCTTCTAAGAGTATTCGTTAAAGATCCGGATGAGGTGAAAGCGGTTTATAAAGAATTAAGAGCTCATCAAACTGATGATTACGAAGTTTATTTAGATAAAAAATTACCTAAATACCTGCACTTTGCTACAAAAGATGATCAATACAACAGAATAGGACAGATTCTTTTGCTTCCAAAAGCGCCAAAAATATTTTTGGAAAAAGGAAAAAAAACATCAGTTGGAAAACATGGTTACAATCCAAGAGTCGTTCCGGAAATGAAAGCAACTTTCTGTGCATGGGGGCCGGAATTCAAAAATAATATGGAGATTGGTGAATTTGCTAATATCAATGTTTATCCTTTGGTAGCTAATATTCTTGGATTAAAAATAGATCAGCCTATTGATGGAAAGATAAAAGTCCTTGGAAAAATATTAAAAGAGAAAAAATAATTATAAGAATTGAGATAAATCTTCAGAATATAATTCTAAAAGTAACGAGTTTCGGCGCACCAAAGGTGCGCCGAAACTCGTTATAATAATGCCGGAACATATATGATTCAATTGTATTATGAAAAATATAATTTCCAGCCTCCTTTTCCCGGATTAAGTCTATAGCTAGAAATGTGTAGCAAATTCTCTCGCGAAATCCTCAAGTTTAACACTTCCAGTAACAGGAGAACCATGTTCAATAAAATCTTTTTGTACCGTTCCTGTTTTCATTCCTAATCCCATTTCAACATAAAGTTCAGCCATATCCTGTGGAAGCCCTGCTTGTAACATTCCGTTCAAAGAATCTTCATCTGAAAATTCTACCCAAGGAAGTGTTGGTTTTTCAACAGAAGTCCCCAAAACTTTGGCAAAATCAGAAGCTTTTCGAGAGTCGCTTACAATGTATCTGATATTTTTACCCGTCTCATTTTTTATCAATTCCTCTGCCGCTGCTTGGGCGATATCTGAGGGGTGTACTACGGGAATTTCCGTATTTTCAGGATAATTTCCACCTATAATTCCGGCATTTTTGATCAATGGAATGTCGTTGAAGAAGTTCGTGTAAAAATAACCCGCTCTTAAAAATGTAAATGAAGTATTTTCAATTTCACGATAAAGCTTTTCAATATGATGGAGCCCTTTGATAGGCCCATTTTCTATAGGAGATCCTGCCCCCACGCTGCTTAGCATTACAGCTCTTTTAACTCCCGTGTTTTTTAATGCTTCTGCATAATTCTTTCCGGCATTGATGGTATTCTGAACAATATTTCCAGCACTGATGGCAGGAGGTGTCATAACAAATACAGCATCAGCTCCAGTAAATGCCTGAGTTAAGAACTCAGCATCGGTAATAGATCCGATAGCAGCTTTTGCGCCTAAAGATTCGATGTCATGCTTTCTCTTCTCATTGCTGCTGATAACAGTGATATCATGCCCTTGTTCTACCAATTGTTTTGTTAATGGTTTAGCAACGTTTCCTAATGATCCTGTGATGATGATTTTCATATGTAAATATTTTATTGTTTTTTAATAGAGATATGCAATCGCTTAATACTGAATATTTTGTATCAATTTATTAAATAGTTGCAATTTCATATATAAATATTTTTTTATTTCCTATGACAAAGTTATATTTGTACTTACTTTTATACAAGTACTTACCCTAAAGTATGTATTATTATGGCAGCCATTAAAGAAAATTCAACCATTCAGGAAAACAAAAAAATAGTACAGGATTGTCCTGTAATGTACGTAATGGAGAGGATTGGCGGTTTCTGGAAACCCATTATCCTGTTCAATCTTTCTACAGGAGAGAAAAGGTATAGTGAACTGAAGAAAGCAATTCCTGCGGTGACAGAAAAAATGCTGATTCAGCATCTGAAACAACTGGAAGCAGATGGTTTGATCATAAGGACAGCCAGACCTGTAGTGCCCCCTCACGTAACTTATACATTAAGTGATGCTGGCAATGAATTGGCTCCGGTTATTGACGCCATGGCGGCATGGGCTTTTCAGGATATGGAAAGGAATGATAACAAATGTGCCGAAGGAAACAGATATATGATGAACCAAGATCAGAACAGTTTTAGTAAAAATATTAAAAAATAGAAAAGAGGTTCTTCCATTCGAAGAACCTCTTTTTACTGTATTATCTTATAGAAGAATTATAGAGACTGCATATCAATGACAAAGCGATATCTCACATCACTTTTCAGCATTCTTCCATAAGCCTCATTAATGTCTTGCATTTTGATCATTTCAATTTCTGAAACAATATTATGTTCTCCACAGAAATCCAATAATTCCTGAGTCTCAGCTATTCCTCCGATCACAGATCCTGCTACTGATTTTCTTCCCAGAATCATTGGTACGGTATTCAAAATAGGTTCCAGACCTCCTAAATACCCTACAAGAACGTGAGTTCCGCTGATGTTCAAAGTCGTTACATAAGGATTTACATCATGTACGTAAGGAACTGTATCAATAATGAGATCAAACTTTCCTTTAACCGATTTCATTTGTTCTTCATCTGTAGAAATGATGACGTGATCAGCTCCCAGCTGTTTCGCATCCTCAGTTTTTCCAGGAGTTCTCGAGAATAAAGTTACTTCAGCACCTAGCCCTTTTGCAAGCTTAATTGCCATGTGACCTAATCCGCCTAAACCTACTACAGCAACTTTAGAATCAGGGCCTACATTCCAGTGTCTTAGAGGTGACCATGTGGTAATCCCGGCACAAAGAAGAGGTGCTACAGCTGCAGCATCAAGATTTTCTGGCACCTTTAAGACGTGATGAGAATCTACTACTACTTTCTGCGAGTATCCCCCAAAAGTATGACCTCCTGAATGTGTATCCTTTCCATTGTAAGTTCCGGTGAAACCGTTTTCACAATATTGTTCAAGATCGTGCTGACAGCTATTACAATGTCCGCAAGAATCTACGATACATCCTACACCAGCAAGATCACCTACCTTAAATTTAGTAACATCACTTCCTACATTTGTAATTCTCCCTACAATTTCATGTCCGGGAACGGCAGGGTAGAGGGTTCCGCCCCAATCATTTCTTGCCGTGTGAAGATCAGAATGACATACTCCGCAGTATAGAATTTCAATTTCTACATCTTTCGAGGTCACTTCTCTTCTTTCAATATTCATTTCTTTCAGATCTGCCGTAGTGGACTCAGCGCCATACGCTTTTACTGTAAATGTGCTCATTTTGGTTGTTTTTATTTTTTAAATTAATAATTTGGTGTTATAAATTGTTATACTCTTCGTCCGTTACAGGATTCATCCATTCCACCATCCCATTTTGTGTATTGGTATTGATGGCAATGTGTGTAAATTCATTGTCAGGTGCTGCACCATGCCAGTGAACCACATTCGGAAGGATCGTGATCGTATCTCCGGGATGTAAGACCTGTGCTGGCTTTCCTTTTTCCTGATAAAAACCGACTCCTGAAGTTACGATTAAAATCTGTCCGCCTTCATGAGAGTGCCAATTATTTCTGCATCCTGCCTCAAAAACTACGTTCGCAATCTGGCAATTAAGCTGATTCTCGTTAGGTTTCAAAATCTGAACCCAAGCTATTCCTCCTGAAAAGTAATCCGACGGAGCTTTTTCTCCCTTCGGAAAAATGGTAGTATTAAAAGTTTCCATAACGGTACAAAAGTCGAAACTTTCTCATCAATCTAGCTTATACAGATTACAGGATTACTTACCAATTTTACAGACACAGTATCTGTTATATTATAAAGTGGTAATTTTGAATGGTAAAAAATATAGTTCATGGAAAATCAGGAGGTTGAAATCTATAATACTATTTCGGAATATAATAAAATGGCTCATCATGAAACATTGCATCCGCTGGTAAGTGTAATTGATTTTTCCCAGTCAGATCCCATTTGTCAATACAGAAGGAAATTTGGGTTTTATACTGTTTTCTTAAAAGATGTGATGTGTGGAGATATGCAGTATGGAAAGCATAGTTACGACTATCAGGAAGGAACTTTGGTTTTTATTGCCCCAGGTCAGACATACGGGATTTATAATAATGGAAAATCTGTTCAGCCGGCAGGATTTGCTTTAATTTTTCATCCTGACCTTTTAAAAGGTACCAATCTTGGGAAAAATATCAAAGATTATAATTTCTTTTCCTATGATGTGCATGAAGCATTGCACCTTTCTGAAAAAGAAAGAGAGATTATCCTGGATTGTTTTAAAAATATAAAGCATGAACTTGAACAGTCAATTGATAAACATAGTAAATCATTAATTGTAAATAATATTGAGCTGTTTCTGAATTACTGTATGCGTTTCTATGACCGCCAGTTTATTACCAGAGATCATATTAATCAGGGAGTGATCGGAAAATTTGAAAATCTTGTTGATGATTATTTAAAATCAGATCATCCTAAAAACATAGGCTTTCCTATGGTGAATTACTTTGCCGAAAAATTGAATCTTTCAGCAAACTATTTCGGAGATCTGATCAAAAAAGAATTAGGAATTTCCCCTCAGGAATTGATCCACAATAAACTCATTGATGTGGCGAAAGAGCAGATCTTGGATCAGGGAAAATCAATCAGTGAAATTTCGTATGATCTAGGTTTTAAATATCCACAGCATTTTACAAGATTATTCAAAACGAAAGTAGGAATGTCCCCAAGCAAATACAAAATCCTGAATTGAGTTAAGCCAATTCACTGAAATTATTTCGTTACTATCCTTGTCAAGGTTATAAACCTTGACAAGGATAAGTTAAAATTCAGCACCAAAATTTGAAGAATCTTCAGAATATTTTAATCCAGATTCTGATATTGTGGATAACTTTTAGTCGTAGGATAGACGAGTGAATTTACCTGTGGAAATTAGTACATTCATTAGTAGCATTAGTATTGAATTAATCCTATAAATTTTCTGTTCTCAAAAAACAGAGTTATCTTTAAGGTAAAAGTATTCACCATTTCAAAATGAAATCACAGCAGAAAGAAACTCATGTATTCAATACCCGTTTTGGAGCTATGACCGGATGGAAGGAAGAAGGAATAATAAGAGTTAAGAGTATTCGTTATGCCCGCTCCGAAAGATTTCAAAAGCCTGTTCCGGTAGACCATTTTGTCTTTGAAAGCAGGTTTGAGTATAAAACTCCGGTTTGTCCACAGAAACTGAGTCCGCTGGTAGAAAAAATGATTGGAGCAACTCCGGTTGAAGAATTTGAACCTGAAGAATCTACGCAATATCTTTCGATAACCCGACCTGAAAATATTCTTGAAAACGAAAAGCTTCCGGTAGTCGTCTGGATTCACGGGGGCTCTCATGAAATCGGATGTGGAGACCTCCCAACGGCCAATCCTGCAGAATGGGTACAAGAACAAAATATCATAGTGGTTACCGTTTCCTATCGTTTGGGACTTTTTGGTTTTTTAGGTGGCGATGAAAAAAGACCGGCCAACTTAGGGCTATTGGATATCATTGAGGCTTTAAAATGGATCAAAATTCATATTGCAGGCTTTGGAGGAGATCAGGAAAACGTAACCTTACTTGGTCAGTCTTCAGGAGGAGATGCTATTGCACATTTGATGATATCGGAGGGAGTGGAAGGCTTATTTCAGCGGCTAATTATTCAAAGTGCACCCTTAGGCTTACGTTATAAAAGACAGAAAATGTCAGCTGAATTTTTGAAGAAAACGGAAGCGATTAAAGATGAGACTGATATATATAAAATGATGGATGATTATATGGAATTTGTTCCATCTTTTATGAAATATGGTTTGAAAGCTGCCATGCCTTTTGGAACTCAATACGGATATTCACCTTTATGCAAAGAGGAGGATTCTGTTGGAAAATGGAGACAAAATGCAAAAAAATATGATGTGTTGATTGGTCTGAATAATAATGAAACAGCCTTTTATCTTAAAACATCAGAAGCTTTAAATAAATATTTTGGAACCGGTCTGGGATTAAAAATCATGGATAAGACGGTTGAAAAAACAACAGAGTTCATCTATGGAATTCCAGCCAGACAATTTGCAGAAAACCATGCAAAAGGCGGCGGAAATATATATTTATTCAGGATATATTCCAAATTAAAAGAAAATCCTATTGGAGCTCCCCATTGCATTGATTTACCTTTGATCTTCGGTAACGAATCTGCCTGGAAATCCTCAGAAATGCTGAAAAATATTCCTTGGGAACGTATTCATGAAAATGGAAAAAAGGTAAGAGCACTTTGGGCGGAATTCGCAAGGACAGGGAAAATCTCTGATTCGTCAGAACGACCTGAAATTCTGGAACTTCGAAAAGTTGAGGAGTAATTAAATTCTAGAACTTAAGATTTCAATGCTTTTATCTCTTGTAGCCTATGATTGACCATTAGATAGATATAATGGTGATGTTGGTAGAAATTATTGAGTGAGATTGTAATGTATTGTTTATATTTGAGTTACAAATTCAAAAAATAATAATTATGAAAATCAAAAAATCATCCAATGCACGAAAAATTGACCGTCAGGAACTTAAAAATGTAAATGGTGGTATCATCATCAGAGACAGAACTTGTTGTTTTTATAACGAAGACAATATCTGTTGTGAATGGGCTCCTGATCTATGGAGCTGTAGAGGTATTAAATGCTAATAACATAATATCATAAAGTAAAGAGCGTACATTGTTATCAGGTACGCTTTTTTATTTACTCCGGAATCCAGACGCTTACATTCCCTGCCGGAACAGGAAAGTCTCCCCAGCCATTTTCATCAATGACAACTTTATTTTTGAATCTTTTTAAAAGGTCTTTAAACTTTTTTCCCACATAAGATTTTCCCACTTCCATAGGCTTATTGTAAGCATCCTTATTGCTGAGTACTACCGCACAAGCGGTATGGTTATCATCTCCTTCCCGTACCCATCCGATACAGTTGGCATCTTCGAAATAGTCCCTTTGCTCTCCATAAGCATGGTCTTTTCTAGCCTTTAAAAGATCTTCAATCCCATCCACTTTCGGCATAAATATTTCCTGATCATGGCCGTTGCGATCCTTATCAACATAGTGTGCACCATACAGATCCGGGTAAAATACACATGGATATCCATCTTTTCGTAAGAGAATCAAGGCGTAAGCAATAGGTTTGAACCACGATTCGACCGGAGCCTCCAGATCCTGAAGAGGTTGTGTGTCATGATTGGCAACAATACTCACGGCATGTAAAGGATCTGCCTGAGTAAGGGTCTCATCAAAAATTCTTCTGAGATCGTAAGAAGATCCTTCTTTAGAGGCATTATGAAAATTGTTTTGTAATGAACTGTCGAAAAGGCTCATACAGCCTTCGGTAACTTCAATATACTTTTGAAGCAGATGAAGATATCCCGGAGCCCAGTATTCACCTACCGCAAAAATATTTTTCCCGGTATTGGAACGGAGTAGGGTAAGCCATTCTTTATAAAAGTCAAAAGAAATATGTTTTAAAGCATCAAGGCGAACTCCATCAAAATCGGTCTGATCAAAATACCATTTTGCCCAGGTATTAAGCTCTTCCCGTACAAAAGGATTTCGATGTTCAATATCATTATACATCAGATAATCATAATTTCCTTTCTCATCATGAATCATCTCTTCCCAGTCATCACCATATTCAGACTGTATTTTATAAATATGAGACTCCATACCCTCTGCATAATCTACACCACTGAAACAAGTGAAATTCCATTCAAAATCAGAATATTTTTTTCCTCTCCCCGGAAATGTGAATTTCGTGTAAGATTCTATTTCAAATGCATCTGAAATTACTTTTTCCCTGTTGTTTTCATCCACTTTTACAACATTGAATTTTTCCAGTTCATCACCTCCTGCCTTATGCCCCAATACAATGTCTACAATGACTTCAATATTTTGTGTTTTTAAAGCTTTGATTGTTTTTAAATATTCCTTTTTAGTGCCATATTTCGTAGGGAGGGTTCCTTTCTGATCAAACTCTCCAAGATCATAAAGATCGTAGGTGTCATATCCTACCGAATATCCGCCATTTGTTCCTTTATAGGCAGGAGGAAACCATACGGAAGTAATTCCCAGTTTAGCCATATATTTAGCCTGTTTTTCGGCTTCTTTCCATAGCTTTCCATCGCCTTCAGAATACCAGTGGAAAAACTGAATCATCGTTGGGTTCATATAATTTGCTGATTTGGTGAATACAAGTTAGCAAAAAAAATATAAATGATTAATTTTCAAATTCTTTAAACGGGATTTTTAGTTGAACTGAAACCTGTTTTTTTTCCTCAGTATTCAGGTGAGAAAGAGAAAGTCCCAGTAAGCGAACTGCTTTATCAAAAGGACGGAGATCCCAAAGTTTTTTTCCTGTACTGAAATATTCTTCTGGAGATGTGAAGTACTCTTCCCGTGTTATACTTCTTGTAAAAAGGGAAAAATCTTTATATTTAATTTTTAAGGTTAAGGTTCTTCCCAGGATATTATTTTTTTGTAAACGCTGGTGAAGCTCTTCACTCAGGCTTTCCAGTTTTTCATTGATTTGTTGTTCATCAAAAAGATCTTCAAAAAAAGTTCTTTCTACTGCTACACTTTTCTGAATCCGATGAGGTTTAACTTCAGAAGTATGAATGCCACGAACTACATTGTAATAATGCTTTCCGGATTTTCCAAAGATTCTTACCAGATCTTCCAGTGATCTTTTCTTTAAATCTTTTCCTTTATAAATTCCTAAACTAAACATTTTGTTAGCCGTAACTTTTCCGACACCATAAAACTTTTCCACAGGCAATTCTTCCAGGAAGCCTTCCATTTTGTCAGGATGAATGGTTTTTTGGCCATTAGGTTTATTGATATCAGAAGCTACTTTAGCTAAAAATTTATTCACAGAAATTCCTGCAGAAGCCGTTAAGCCGGTTTGTTCAAATATTTTCTGGCGAATTTCTCTTGCGATCTGATTAGCAGATTCTATTTCTTTTTTATTTTCAGTGACATCCAGATAGGCTTCATCCAATGATAAAGGTTCTACCAGATCAGTATATTCGTAGAAGATCTCGCGGATCATTTTTGAAATTTCCTTATATCGGGTAAAACGAGGTGGAACAAATATCAGATCAGGACATTTTTCTTTGGCTGTTTTACTGGGCATAGCAGAACGAACGCCATATTTCCTTGCTTCATAACTTGCTGCAGCCACTACACCCCGATGTTGGCCTCCTACAGCAATAGGTTTCCCTCTTAATGCGGGATTGTCATGCTGCTCCACAGAGGCATAAAATGCGTCCATATCCACGTGAATAATTTTACGAAGCGGCAAAGAAAAATCCATAGCACAAAGATATGGATTCCTGTATGGATGGTAAAGTGTTTATGGAAAGGAAGCTGGGTGCTGGAAGGGGAAAGTTGATAATGTCGATATGGAAAATTACGACCAATTGATTGAAAGGTAATTAAAATGATATCTAATTGTTGGTAACACTTAAATTACTTCCAGCTTCCCTCTTCCTGCCTCCCGCATTTTACGGTTTCAGTCTCATAGTAAGAAGATGAGGTTCAAAACCTGCTTTTTCATAAGCTCTTACTGCAGATTCATTTTCAGCATAGACATCCAGTCTTATTTCTGAAATATTTCTGGATTTTGCCCAATTTATAAGTTCATCAGTAATTATTTTATTGATTCCTTTTCCTCTGTATTCTGGTTTTACATACATAAAGCCCAGATATGCATAGTTTTTAAAACTATTATAATCTTTCTCTGAATTTTTTATAAGGGCATAGCCGGAGGCAACAATTTCATCATCGTTTTCTACAACAATTAATGTTGCATCCGGTGATTGTATAAATTCATTCAAATCGTAATAATGAATTTCACCGTCAATTAATGTACTGTTAAAGGTCTTTCTGCAGTAACAATTCCCTGCTCAAAAGTTAAAAGGGTTTCTAAATCCTGTTCTGTAGCTTCTCTTGTGATCATGGTATAAAAAATAAGTGAAGTTTAAACATTCCATAGAAATGGAAATATTTAAACTTCAAGGTTTTTTAAATGTTTTAAATATTATTTTAAAAGTTTGTCTATGGTCTGTTGAATCTCCGGGTCTTCCGGCGAAATAGCATAGTATTTTGCAATAGCCGATTTCTGATCGATAATCATATATCTTGGAATCCAGTTCAGATCCACATAATTATTGAAATCATTTTTCCAGCCTGATGCAAACCAGTAGTTATTTTTATCTTTCATGTTGAATCTTACAAGGCTTTTATCAAATCCTTCTTTAGATCTTTCTAATGACAAGAAAACAAAGTCAACATTAGGATTGTTTTTTTCTAATATTTCAGCTTTTGGAAGCGCCTGAAGACAGTCTCTACACCATCCCGCCCAAAAATCGATCACTAAAACTTTTCCTTTATGTTGATCCAGAATTTTCTTGATGGTAATTGTTTTTCCTTCTTCATCTTCCAGTTTTTGCTGTAAAGCCTCTTTGGAAAATCCGGTTTTAAGAGCGGTAGGAATTTTCTGTGCATAGCTCAAGCTAAACAGACCTGCCATAAAAATTAATAACAACTTTTTCATTCTACAATTTCATTTACACAAAACTAAGCAATGAATAGCAATTCAAGATTATTTTTTTATAAATTAGGAAAAATTTATATTATTGATAATTTCTATGAATGTTGTATAGATGAAGCATAGATTACCTCAAAGAGAAAACTCTATTTTTTAATGAGAATATTTTTTGCCACGAATGCATTAATTTTTTCTCATTTTATTCGTGTATTCGTGGCAAAAAATAAAGATTTTAATTTTTTTTGAGAGTGAAACGAAGGTTTCTATTGGTAGTTTTTAATCAATCCCTTTACTACTGTAATAACATTGGGCATTGCTTTGTTCGCAGCATTTAAAACTTCTTCGTGAGAAACAGCGAAAGCAATATCCGGTCCGCCAAGATCAGTAATAACAGAGATACAGAATACATCCATTCCCATATGTCTGGCAACAATCACTTCAGGAACGGTACTCATTCCCACCATATCACCACCAATGGCTTTAATCATTCCATATTCAGCAGGAGTTTCAAAAGTGGGGCCTTGTAAGGCAACGTAGATTCCCTGATGGATTTTAATGTGATTCTCTGCAGCAGCCTGTTCAGCAGTAACAATCATTTTTTTGTTATAAGGTTCGCTCATATCCACAAAGCGTGGCCCAAGTTCATCGATGTTTTTTCCACGAAGCGGGTGCTCAGGCATCATGTTGATATGATCCTTTAAAATAACGATATCTGCAATACTATAATCTGGATTTACTCCACCACATGCGTTGGAAAGCGCTAGATTTTTAATTCCCAGTAAATGAAAGACTCTGATAGGAAAAGTTACGGTTTCCATAGAATGCCCTTCATAATAATGAAAACGGCCACTCATCATCAGTACTTTTTTCCCTTCCAATATTCCATAGATCAGCTTTCCGGTATGCCCGGCCACTGTAGTCTGTGGGAAGTTGGGGATATCTTTATACTCTAAACATGGATCGGTTCTACTTCATTTTGCAGTTTCCCAAGTCCGGATCCTAAAACAACAGCAAAGTCAGGGACATCCTGAATGATATTTCTGATGAAATCAGCTGTCTCATTTATTTTTTTTAACATAATCTAAGATGATTTGATTGAATTCTTCCTTTTTATCAATAACAACATTGATAGGCCAGTAGTAAACAATTTCTCTAAGATAATCAAAAGTTTTCAGACGAACGTAATCTTTCTCTGTGGTTAATATCAGCTTATATTCACCTAATTTTTTGTACTCCGCAAGGATTTTTTTAATATCATCATCCGTGAAATTATGATGATCTCTGAACTTCAAATGGGTAACTCTTTTTGAGAATTTAGCCAGGTGTTCCAGCAATGGTTTTGGATTGGCAATTCCGGTAATAAGTAAAATATCGTAATAGTTCAGATTGTTATCCGGAAGCATTTTATCTTTTCCGTATACATTTTCGTCATAACCGATGGATGAAAAGAACACTTTTTGGTTATGAGAAGGTCTGATTCTTGAAATATAATACCTTTTGGTTTCCTCCGTCAACTCATCAGGGCATTTGCTTACCATAATGATATCTGCTCTGCTGGATCCGGCTCTGGATTCTCTAAGGTCTCCGGCAGGAAGAAGGTAATCTTTGAAAAACGGATCATTAAAATCAGTCATCAAAATATTGAATCCCGCTTTGATCGCACGATGCTGTAACGCATCATCCAATATGAGAACTTCAAGATCCATATCTTCGATCACCTTTTTAGCTCCGGGAACACGTTCTTCTGAAACAGCAATGACAAAACGGTTTTTGAAGCGTTCAAAAAGCTGCATCGCTTCATCACCTACAACTTTGTAGTTGCTCTCATAGTTCGTTACCTCATAGCCTTTGGTGAGTCTTCCATAGCCACGAGAGAGAACTCCGGTTCTGTAATGTTTGGATAAATACTGGGCAAGATACATCACCATCGGTGATTTTCCACTTCCACCCACAGACAGATTCCCGACATTGATTATCGGTGTCTTAAATTTTGTCGACTTAAAAGCCCCCAGATCATACATTGTGTTTCGGATACCCGTTACCAAATGATAAGCGAGGGAAAAAGGATAAAGGTACCATCTTTTCATACGATTGCAAAAATAGGAATTTTCATAAGCATTGGAGTAATATTCTCAAAGACTTTTCAACAAATATTTCGTTAAATTAAAGTATTTTTGTGGAGTTATTACAATACATTGAGATACTTTATAGAATTTTCTTACAACGGAAAAAATTATTTCGGCTATCAGATACAGCCGGATGCTATTTCTGTGCAGGAAGAACTGGAAAAAGCACTTTCCACCATTTTAAGAGAAGAGATTAAAACGACAGGAGCAGGAAGAACAGATACAGGGGTTCATGCCAAAAAAATATTTGCGCACTTTGATACAGATAAGGAATTGAGTGATGAACTTCCACGCAGACTGAACAGTTTTCTGCCACCCGATATTTCCATCGAAAGAATTTTTAAAGTGAAAGATGATTTTCATGCCCGTTTTGATGCTACTTACAGAACATATGAATATTATATTTCACTATCGAAAAACCCATTTACCCAGGAATCTGTCTGGCAGCACTGGAAAAGATCTTTGGATATCGATACAATGAATGAAGCCTGTAAGATTTTGTTTGAATATGAGGATTTTACCAGTTTTGCCAAATTGAAAACCGACAACAAGACAAATATCTGCAAAATGTATATTGCAAAATGGGAACAGAATGGTGAGGAATTGAAATTTACTGTTTCTGCCAATCGCTTCCTGAGAAATATGGTTCGCGCTATTGTAGGAACAATGGTAGAAATCGGTACCGGAAAACTGAAACCGGAAGATTTGCGAAAAGTCATTGAGGATAAAAACCGAAATGCTGCCGGAACTTCTGCCCCTGCGCATGGATTGTATCTCGTGGATGTAGGCTATGAATTCTAAATAAAACTAAAAAACTATAATCATGTTATCAATTATTATTCTCATTGGAGCCTATCGGTATTATGCGCGATTAGCCGAAAAATTTGGAAAGATAAAATGGCAGCTGGGACTTTTGGCTATCGGAATTTACCTGGGAACTCAGATTGTTTTGGGGATGTCTTATGGAGTTTATTTAGCTTCCAAAGATCCGAATGCTCTGGATAATATGAATTATACAGGGTTTTCTGCCGCTAATCTTGTGGGCTGGCTGATTTCTCTTTTGGCAGTATGGGGTGTTTATCTCCTTCTGGAACGAAAATATAAAAAAGAAAATCTGCAAAAACCATCTATTGAAATCCAACAGATAGGTAAGACTACCGAAGATTCTCAGAATTAATATAAGGCGATCAAACTTTATAATCATTTTAAAACCACAAAGCCACAAAAGTTTTGTGGTTTTTATTTTACTCAAAGTTTGTTACTTACGAATAAATTAGGTGTTTGTCATTTATGGGTTATTATTTAATATTTTCAGAAACCTCAATAAAGAGTGATCCACAAAAGATATTCATTCTGTAAATGGTAAACATCTTATATTTTCTATGATGATTTGTTGAAGTTGTAAAGGCTGGCAACTTATAAAGTCTTATTTTTGCAGAGAATTTTAATTCTTTTCTTCAATTCGTATAATGAAAAAACAAGATACCTGGGGAATTGTAAAAAGGCTGTTCTTTATTGGAATGAAATTTCGTTCCTGGTTCATCCTTACTTTAATAATCTCCATCATACTTTCAATAGTTTCTACCTACAGGCCATATCTTACTATGCAGGTTGTGGATAACGATATCACAAAGCTACAAGATAAAGCTTTAATGATGAAGCATATCTATATCCTGGTAGGATTGGTATTTGCAGAAACTGTGCTGAACTTTTTCCTGGTTTATTTTTCCAACTTTATCTCACAGAATGTAATTCGAGATATCCGTGAAAGATTATATTCTAAACTGATTTATTTTAAAACATCATTTTTTGATAAAACTCCAATCGGCCAATTGGTAACCCGTGCTGTAGGAGATGTGGAAACCATTGCTACCGTTTATACAGATGGTTTCTTAATGGTTTTCGGAGATATTCTGAGAATTGTATTCGTTTTAGTGATGATGTTCAGCACGAATGTTCATTTGAGCTATATTACATTGGGAATTCTTCCTTTAATGGTGGTGATTACAAGATTTTTCCAAAAAAGGCTAAAGAAAGCCTTTGGAGATGAAAGAACCTGGACGGCTACCCAAAACTCTTTCGTACAGGAAAGATTAGCGGGAATGTCAATCATTCAGGTTTTCAATAGACAGGAATCTGAATTTAAAAAATTTGATGATATCAATATTACGCTGAAAGGAGCATTGCTGAGAACCGTTTTCATTTTCTCGTTGTTCTTTCCGGTTGTAGAACTTATCTCTTCATTATTTATTGGGTTTATTCTGTTTTATGGAGGATATATTACGATCAGTGCCGGGGTGGTAATTGCCTTTATTCAGTATATTTCAATGCTAATCCGTCCTTTAAGACAGATTGCTGACCGTTTTAACAATATCCAGAGAGGTATTGTAGGAGCAGAAAGGGTATTGGGATTGATGGATGAAGAGAATTCAATGACCAATACGGGTACTGTGAAAAAAGATCATTTTGCCGGTAAGATCGAATTCGAGAAAGTTCATTTTGCATATGATGACAAACAAGAAGTGCTTAAAGGCATTGATTTTAAAGTAAATCCTGGAGAAACAGTAGCAATTGTCGGGGCAACAGGAGCTGGAAAATCAACTATTATCAGCTTGATCACAAGATTATATGATATCAATTCCGGAAACATTCTTATTGATGATGTGAATCTGAAGGATTATGAACTTTATAATCTGAGAAGTCATATTGGAGTGGTATTGCAGGATGTATTCCTATTCCATGGAAGTATTTTTGAAAACCTTTCTTTTGGTGATGATAGTATCACTCTTGAAATGATAAAGGCCGGTGCTAAGGAAATCGAAGTAGATCAGTTTATCGAGCAGCTTCCGGGAGGATATGATTATGTAGTGAGCGAAAGAGGTTCATCCATTTCTTTAGGTCAGAGACAATTATTGTCATTCCTGAGAGCTTATTTATCAGATCCTAAATTCTGATTCTGGATGAAGCTACTTCTTCTATTGACCATGAAAGTGAAAAGCTGATTCAGAAAGCAACAGAAAAAATCACCAAAAACAGAACATCCATTATTATTGCTCACAGACTTTCTACGATTGAAAAAGCCGATAAAATTATTGTAATGGAGCATGGGAAAATTGTAGAAGAAGGAAAGCATTTGGAACTTTTGGATAAGAATGGGTATTACGCTACATTATACAAAGCACAGCTTCGACATGAAGTGGAGCTGGAAGAAGAACAAGAGTCAAAATAAAAGATTATTTAATAAGATAAAAAAAGAGAGCATGGGGCTCTCTTTTTTGTTATTGAAGTGATTTGAAACTACAGAAAATAAAATTCTGATTCGTTTCAAATGGAGTCGTATGGTCTTCAAAGAGGCATTCTATTTTTTCAAATCTGGCTTCAAATTTTTCAGATAAAGAATCCTCATCATATTGTTGAATATCCAATCCACTACATTTAGCAGGCCCGTTTTTAGAAAAAGTTCCGAGAACCATAAAGTGGTTTATATTTTTTTCAGCAATATCAATATAAGCAGAAACCTGTTGCGGGGTTGTTAAAAAGTGAAAAGCAGCTCTGTCATGCCAGATATCGTAAGTTTCAGTAGGCTCAAAGGCGGTAATATCTGTAGCAATCCACTTTACCTGATCAGCTTTATTGCCCAGTCTTTGTTTTGCTTTTTCCAATGCTTTGGCAGAAATATCCAGCACGGTAATATTTTTATATCCTTCTTCAAGAAGGAAGTCTACGAGATTACTATCTCCACCTCCAATGTCTATGATTTTAGCCTCTTTTCCCAATCCAAAGGAATTGATAAAGTCAAGAGAAGTCTGAGGTTTTTTCTGAGTCCAGCTTACCTGATCAGGATTTTTGGTCTCATATACATTTTCCCAGTGGTTTTTATTATTGGAAGCATTCATTAGTCTTGTAATTGATTGTTTATTTCTTCAAATTTATTAATTAATCCATCAATTTTTCCCTGTTGTTTTTTTATTGTTTTAGGTCTGATGTAAAACCAGTTGAAACCTATCCATGTAAAGGTGGCAGCATACACTAAAATGGCAGATATGAATGTCATTCTTGATGCGTACTCATACATATACAAGGATATTCCCAAAAATAGCATGATGAAATAGAGGTTAAGCATGGTGGTCTGCATAAATTTCTGCTTGTTTTTTACCAGATATAGATTTTGAAGATACTCACTGTTGGATTGGGTATTATCAATTGTATAAAAGACCATAAACATTTTGTTGTAAGCCGATAGAAAGATAACCATGGCCAGAATGACAAGTACAATCCCAATCTTGGTGCTGATAAGTTGAGGCTGATATCGGTACCATATAAAAGCAATGCACAAGCTGGTTGCAATCAGCAGGAGATTGACTAGGATCAATTTACGAAGGTTTTCATTTTTAAATCTTTTTAGTTTATTAAGGAGCTCTTCTATATTGGGTTTGGGAGAAGTCTGCTGCTTCCATATATTTTTAAAATCCATATTAGTATCCATTGTGTTTAAATTTTTGAGTTAATTTTTCTTTGATTCTGTGGATTCTTACCCTGATGTTAGCTTCTGAAAGTCCTGTAATTTGAGCTATTTCGGCTTGTTTTACTTCTTCCAGTTCCAGAGAGATGATAATCCTGTCTGTTTCGGGGAGCTCTGAAATAAACTGATAAAGCAGTTGGATCTGAGGTTCCATTGATTCCTGTTTTTTCTCTTCCAAATTGATGGGTAGATCCGTTTTGGAAATTTTTTTTTCTTTTTCAATCTGGCGGAGACAATTGTTGGAAGCGATTCTGAAGATCCATGTTCCTATACTGGATTCATTTCTAAACTTTGGAAGCTGCTGCCATACGATGATAAAAGTTTCCTGAGCCAGATCCTGAGCGAGATCAGTATCATTTATATATCCCATGCACAAGCGGAATATCTTTTGCCAGTAGAGTTCGTATATATCCTCAAAGACCATTATTTCGAAGATAAAAAGTTATTCAGCTGGTTGAAGTACCATTCTTTATCATCATACATAATGAAGTGTAATCCTTTTGTAGAGTACTGAAGATTGGCATTTTTAAGATTGCTATACTGTGCTTCAATAGAGGGTTTCATAAATACAAAATAAGATTCCAAAAGAATAAGAGAAGGGCATTGTATATTTTTGATGGTTTCTCTCAGATCTGTATTGGAAAAATCGCAGAACATTTTAGCAAATGTTTTTCTGTCAGATTTCATGCTCCAGTCAATAACTGTGCTCTGCATGGAAGTATCTGCCAAAAGACGAGGGATAGATTGACTTTGCATGGTACGGAAATCTTCATCAGGCATAGTGGTAAACTTATTAATGGTTGATGAACAGTCGTTATTTTCTTTAGGCTTAAAATTAGGATTAGAGATTGCTGCCAGACAAGGTAAAGTATCTACAATAACAATTTTACCTACCAGTTCAGGATAATCTGCTGCGATGGCCAGGGCAAGGCCGCCACCCATACTGTGACCAATGATAACAGGCTTTTCAATTTTATGAGCTTTTATATAAGCGGCAATTCCTTTTTCCCAATCTTTGAAGCTAGCATCAGCATCAGGTTTTGCTCCTGCAAATCCAGCCATAGTTAAAGTATAGCAGGTGAAATCTTTTTCAAACTTCGCAGTGGTTTCATTCCATACATCTCCTGAAGAAGCAAAGCCGGGAATTAAAATTAAAGATTGTTTTCCCTTTCCTGTTTTCTTTACCTCAAACGGATATGTTTTTTCCTGACCAAATATATTACATACTGCTGCAAAAAATAACATGATGATAAGAAGGAATGTGAATTTTTTCATGATTTCTAAAGTTTTAAGGTTTATTTGCCTTTTAGAGACGAGTCTTTTAAAAATGTTACACTATTCTTTTAATTTTTTTTTGAAAAAAATCTTTTTTCTTCTTTGAAAGCCTTTATAACAACGGAAACAAGCCCATTATTTTTTTTATAAATAATTTTAAATTGTTTTATAATACGATGATAAAAATCATGATTACTCCGATGTATAGGTCTGTTTTGATGTGTTTCCTCTCTGGTGTGTGATTAATAGGGTTATGAAATGAATTAAGTTTTTGAGTTTTTGATGTTTATAATTAAAAAATAACGACTTAATAGTATTTATATTGATAATAATTGCTAAATTTATTGAAAGTTTAAGTCGCTCCCCTGGGAAGTGAAGGGGGTAGGTGAACGAAAATGGAATTTTTAACTAAAACTAAAAAATATAAATGAGCAGTAGTATTCAGGATGAATTTAAAGTCTTTAAAGACGAATTAAAAAAACTTAATATTGAAGTACAGAAAGTAGTAAAAGTAGGAAACGGGAGCATGGATTTTCATGAAGTTTTCTACAAATCGCCACGCTATGAGGAGGTGAAGACTGTGTATGTCCAACGTCATAATTTGGACAGTATGATAGAAAAATTTAAACAAGCTTATCATTAAAATATAACCGGCGCCACAGAGAATCTGAGGCGCCGGCTTCTTTATAAAGTTTATTTATGTAATCCTTACTCTTTATCCAGTGTTGAAGAATTCTTAGTGTCCTTCATTCCTAGGTATACCACGAGAGAAAATAGGATACAGCCTGTAATATACCAATAGAAGTATTCTTCAGAACCGATCTTTTTAAACCAAAGTGCAATATATTCAGCTGTTCCTCCAAAAACAGCTACCGTAATAGCATAAGGAAGACCTACACCGAGAGCTCTGATTTCAGCTGGAAAAAGCTCAGCCTTTACCACTGCATTAATGGAAGTGTAACCACTTACAATGATAAGTGCAGCCATAATAAGGAAGAAGGCGGCCCATATAGAAGTGGTTGTACTGAGTGCTGTGAGAAGCGGAACTGTACATAAAGTTCCCAAAATCCCAAATCCTAAAAGAAGCGGACGCCTTCCGATCTTGTCAGATAAAGCCCCAAATACAGGTTGAAGACACGCAAAAATAAATAATGAAATAAAAGAAATGAGGGTAGATTCTTCTTTGGTAAGATGAACCGTATTGACCAGAAATTTCTGCATATAAGTAGTATAAGTATAGAAAGCGAGTGTTCCTCCCAATGTAAGCCCAACAACCGTCAATAAAGCTTTGGGATATTTCAAAAGTTCCTTTACTGTTCCTTTCTTTTTTTCATTAAGATCTTTTTTATTTTCGAAAGCTTCAGTCTCATGAAGATTAGCCCTTAAGTACAGTGCAACAATGGAAAGTACAGCCCCTATCACAAAAGGAATTCTCCAGCCCCAAGCTTCCAGTTGAGCTTCTGTTAATAATAATTTCTGCAGAATCAACTGAATTCCTAATGCAATAAGCTGCCCGCCAATCAGTGTGACATATTGAAAGCTGGAATAAAATCCCCTTCTGCCCTGAGTAGCCATTTCGCTGAGGTAAGTGGCTGAAACTCCATATTCTCCACCTACACTCAATCCTTGAAGTAATCTTGCAAGAAGCAGTAATGCAGGAGCGAAAATACCTATGGAGCGATAAGTGGGAGTAAGGGCGATAAGAAGTGAACCGAAAGACATCAATAGTACAGATAAGGTCATTGCCTTTTTTCTTCCTATTTTATCAGCAATACTTCCGAATACCCAACCGCCAATAGGTCGCATAAGAAATCCAACGGCAAAGATTCCTGCTGTATTCATCAGCTGTGCATTAAGGTCGGAATCCGGAAAGAAGGAGTGAGAGAAATAAATGGCAAAAGCAGCATAAGCATACCAGTCATACCATTCTACCAGATTTCCGATAGATCCGCCTATAATGGCTTTAATTCTTTGGCCTGTAGTAATAGGTGATGGGTTCATATTAAATATAAAGAAGCATTAATTTTTACCAAAAAATCTTTTTACTTTATTCAGTAATCCTGATGGTTTAAAAGAGGTATGAGTAGGCTGAGGAGAATGTACTGATTCATCAAGAGTCTGGAGCGTTTCGATTGCTGATGTAACAATTTTTTCGGCCTGGCGACTTTCTGTAATATGAATTCGGTTGGGTTCCTGTACTTTTTGCCCGGTTAGTCTTTCAAAATTAATTTTAGCTTTATTGAAAATCTCAATTTCAGCCTTAGGTCTATCATCCACATGAGTCATTTCAGGAATAATACCGGAACTTAATTTTATGGATTCACATTCAAAATCGTTCATAATTCCTTGATGAATTCTTACCGCTGTTTCAGTTTCGCCCACCTTTTCAAAAGCTTCTGCGAACTGAAGCATATCTTCTCCAATCTGATACTTTTCGAGAATGTTGTCTATAGAATTGCTTACTTTGGCTTTGGCAGCAGCAAGATTGGCAATGGATTTTTCTTCACCGGGTCTGTTTTTAAGTAAATCAATAAGCTCTTGGATGCCTTCTCTAACTTCGGGCTGAACTCTAAAACGATATATGTGCCCAAGATCTGTGAGATAAGTATTCTGACTCATGGCTTCATGAGCAAGATTCTGAATATGAGAACTCATGAAGAAAGCCAAATGAACCAAAAGATTGGAGTATTGCTTTAAATGATCCGAACTGATTTCAGATTTTTCAAGGGCTTTATAAAGTTGGAGCCCTTCTAGAAATTCGATCTGATAGCCGTAAGGAAGAAAACTTTCCTCATTGATTTCAACAGGGTTGTTATCTAATATTTCATAAAGATATTCATGAATCTGGAGCTCTTCAAGATCTTTTAAAGCCTGTTTAAGTTCAGCAAGTTTATTGTGCTGTATCAATTCTATGAACTCTCTCATTTTCCTGGTTTATAATGTCACCAATATACAAATTTCACCAAAAATAAAAAGCTGTCCTCCAAAAGAACAGCTCTGCTATTTCCCTATATATTTTTAAAACCTGTATCCCAAAGAGAGTCCGCTTCTGAAACCTGCCCATGGTCCGTCTACTTTTATTTTAGCTCCATTGGCATTGGTTTCTACACTGTATTTTACAAATGGAATATCCAGATTTTCTATTTCTTTTTTTAGTTGTGCCTGCATATCCGGAGTAAGAACATAATCGGAGGTCATTGTAAAATCACCTTTTCCACTTCCGTAATGAGCCCCGGCAATCCAAAAATCAAGTACCAGATTTTGGCTTCGGGTAAGGAAAAATTGTACCCCTACCATAAGGCCGCCACTATTGCCTTTAGTATTCCCCTGACCTTTTAGAGGAATTTGATAGGTAATGCCATTGGGTCCATTATAATCATAGTAGAAATCAAAGGTATTGGAAGAAACATCAGAATATCGGTAATAAGGAGCAAAATAAAATCCTTTTCCATAGCCTTTTCCGATATAAAATCTTGGTTCAATGGTGAAATTAGTAGCTTTGACTCTTAAATTTTCAAATCTTTTTTCGTCTTTATCCTTCAAGAAAGCATTGATAAAAGGAACTTTCCCTTCCGGCATGGTTCCGAAACCAATATTTAAAGAAAACCATTGATTAAAAGCGCGCTCATAAGAGAGGTTGATATTCCTGAATGCATAAGCCGTAACATTCGTCTTGATGATATTCATCTTTTCAGCCGAAACGTTTTGGTCTTCCTGTGCCTGCAATGCTGAAAAAAGGAAGCACGGAAGTAATAGGATTACATTTTTCATAATCTTATATTTTGTGGTGTAAGAAATCAACAGCAAAAAACGGGCTGAATTTAACATAATAATTAAATTTTAAGAAAAAAATACACAAATTATTGGTAGGAGTGGACTTTTTTATTTTAAAATTAATGTAATAGATTCCAGGAATTGATTGTCCTAAAAGTATAATCCATCTCTGACATGAAAAAAATAATATATACTATTGGTATGCTTTGTGGAGTCTTTGTTTTTTCGCAGGAAGCAAAAAAAGATACGATGAGTACCTCTGAGACGAAGGAGCTTCAGGAAGTTATCGTAAAAGCACAACGCAAAAAACAATTTGCTGATAAGGCGGTATATACTTTTGACAAGGAAGCGCTGGAAAAAGCCAGATATGCAAAGGATTTACTTCGTACCCTTCCTGAGCTGCAACTGGATCCGGTTTCTAATACAATTACGAGTACAAAAGGCGGGGCAACTCTATTTCTGATTAACGGAGTTGAAGCTACAGATATGCAGATCAGAAGTGTAGCACCTAGTGAAGTGGTAAAAGTAGAGTATTATGATATTCCGCCAGCAAGATGGGCAACAAGGGCAGATATTGTAGTTAATATTCTAACGAAGTCTACTGAGACGGGATATGTTTTTGGAGCTGAAGCATCTTCAGCATTGAACACTGGTTTTATAAACGCATCTGCCTACGCTAATTATACAAAAGGGAAGAATGATATAGGACTGGAATATTCTATTAATTTGAGGGATTATACCGATAGAAGGGTGAATAGTATTTACGATTATCAGCTGGATGGCAATCACTATCGATCTAATGAGGATCGGAAAGATCATTTCGGATATACTTTTCAGAGTGTAGCATTACGTTATACCCGTGTGGTTCCCGATGATTATGTACTTCAGGCAAAACTGAATATGAATATTTTTAGCCGATTTTCAAAAGGAACAGGACAAAGTATTTTTACAGTAGACAATACTGTTGAAGAGCATAATATGTTCAAGAACAATGGATCAGATTATGTTACTCCAAAGCTGGATCTTTATTATTCTAAAAAAATAGGATTGAAGGATGAGCTGAGCATTAATGTGGTAGGCTCTGATTTTACTACCAACTCTTCAGAAGCAGCGAAAGAATGGGTGAGAGGAACGGGAGTGTCTGTATATGATAATGATATGGTTTTAAAAGCTAAACAAACAAGTTTTGTAGGAGAGCTAGCCCATACCCATGATTTTAAAGCCGGAAAACTTTCGTCCGGATATCGTATTTCAAATTCTTCTATCTCTAATGATCTGAATAACCTTTCCGGATATTCTCAATATAAGGTTACTTATCTGGAGCAATATCTTTACAGTGAATTTGCAGGCAAAATAGATAAATTTAGTTATCGTATCGGGGTAGGACTAACGAATATTCATAATAAAAGTGCAGAAAATACTTTTGATGAATGGTCTTTTACTCCAAAAGTAGTACTTGCGTATCAACTGAAAAATAATCAAAGTCTTCGCTTTACAAGCAGCTATAAACCTATAAGTCCATCGAGTAATGCGCTCAGCAGTAATGTAGTACAGCTGGCTCCCAATATTGTACAGAAAGGAAATCCTTTTCTTTCTTCTCAACAGAAATGGACAAATAGCCTGATTTATTCACTGAACAATAAATATTTTGATTTTAACTTAAATGTATCCTATTCTTATACAGATCGGGTGATCAATCAGTATTATATTTTAGATGATACTTTTGGAGGATATGCGTTGACTTATGAAAACGGACGGTATGCTCAGCAGGTTAGTGCCTTTATTTCAGGGGCATATAAACCTTTTGGGAATAATCTTTTAGTGATCAAGGCGAATTTGGCTCCTACTTCCGAAATGATAAAGACCAGTAGCGGAGCCGTGATTAAAAATGATTATCTCGCCAATTATTTTGTGTTGTCTTCAGAATATAAAAATTTCTCAGCTCAATATCAGTTCAACATTCCAACCTATAGCCTTAGTGGAGCTTTTCTGAATACCAACGAAAACCAGAATAATATTTTTGTTAGCTACAAGCATAAAAATATGACGTTCTCCACAGGAATGTATTGGATAGGAATGCCTTCTGAATATAAAACCAAAAGTTTACCAGAAAGTTTAGTGGATTATAAGATTCATACTCAGATCATGAACAACAAATCAATGTTTGTATTGGGCTTTAGCTACGATTTTTCTAAGGGAAAGAAAACTGAGATTCAGAAAAAACTGAATAATGATACAGCTCCGGCTGCTACTTTTTAAAAAACTTGAAAGCTGGAAGTTTATTGATATGATTCTTTGTTCCAGCCTCAGACTATTTAGAAAAAAAAAACTCGTTCAAAGTTGTTGAACGAGTTTTTTTAGGGTTATTTCTTGATGAATTTTGTCGTCTTTTTGGTATCAGAATTCTTTCCACTGACTTCAATGAAATAGGATGCTGGAGGAAGATCAGATATTTGTATGTTTTCTGAATTTACCTCAGCTGTTTTAATGAGTTTTCCATCCAAGCTATAGATATTCGCTTTTGAATATCCTTCTGTATTACCCTTGAATCCAATAAAATCCTGAGCAGGATTAGGATAAATACTGATGTTTTCTTTTTTCATAGTGTTGCTTACAGCCAATGTTCCCGTATTCAATGCTATTGCTGTTGAAGTGGTCTGGTTGATGCTCAGTGCGAATACAGTTATATTTGCAGTGGTAGAGCTAAGTAATGCGTATCTGTGGCTGGCATCATAATAAGAATAACAGTATTGGTTACAGAACCTAAAGGGTTTTGGAAGGTAATGTCTAAAACAGAATATAAATTAAAAGTCTGTATAAATTTTACTCTAAGAACGTTACTGTATGTCTGCCCATTCAGTAATAAAGTACCATAGGCATCAGCCTGAGTCGACATGGTTCCTTGAGTGATTCCATTGATAAGAGTTGAGGTAAAAGTTCCTTTAGCTGTATCAGTCTGTGATGCACCTATCGTGATAGGGTAGGTAATATAAGTCCCGTTGTCTGTACTTAAATTAAGGGTAACCTGAGGGTTTATTACTCCTGTGATCTCAAGTTTTGTAGACGATGCCTTATAGAATATAGTATTGGTTCCGTCAACCATTTTGATTGTAGATCCGGGAAAGGTAGTCATTTCAGCAGAAGTAGGGGCTAGATAATTGATGGTTGCAGCTGCTCCCAGTGTAAGGGCTCCGTTTAAAAATGTAACATTATTGCCGAGTGCAGAGTTATCCACAATTCCGATGATAAGATTATTATTCACAACATCGTTAAGGATAGGATCATGAGATGCTTTTGTAAGCGTAATCTGAGCTGAGAACATTACAGAAGCTCCCAACAAAAGTAAGATAAATGTTTTCATGGCCAAATTTTTTATTAAAGTTAGTTAAAAAGATGAATTAATTTTAAATATAATATGTTTTTAATGAAATATTTAAACTACCTGAACTTGAATTAAGATGTTTTTCCTTGTAAATAAAGCAAAGAATAGACTTTTATAAGCGGTGCCTAAAATGAAAATGTGTGAATTTTCTTTACAATACACCCCAATTGCAATACAATTTTCAATAATTATTTGACCAATATTCTTATTCAATTTCGTTTTTTTTCGGTTATCTATTTTTTAGAATAAAAAAATAGCCGCCTGAAATATCAGGCGGCCGTTTTGTGCATTAAATAAAGTTAAGTTTTAATTGCTCATGATCATTTTTCTGTAAGCGTAAATATCTTCAATCGTTACTACACTCATTTCTTTTTTCTTAGCAAATTCCACAATTTCCGGAAGTCTTGCCATAGAGCCATCTTCATTGGTCAGTTCGCAAAGTACAGCATCATCACCCAGATTGGCCATTTTTACAAGGTCTACACTGCCTTCTGTATGTCCACGTCTTTCAAACACCCCCTCTTTTTTAGCGATCAGAGGAAATACGTGTCCAGGGCTTGCAATATGTTCTGCTAAAGCGTTTTCAGCAACAGCTGTTCTGATCGTTGTTACACGATCTTTTGCAGAAACTCCCGACTCTACGCCTTCTTTGGCTTCAATGGAAATGGTAAATGCGGTTTGATTTTTTGAATTGTTGTTTTCCACCATCGGACGAAGGTTGAGATGCTTACTTTTTTCTTCAGAAATGCATAAGCAAACAATGCCGCTGCATTCGCGGATCAAAAGTGCCATGTCCTGTTCTGTAATAGTGGAAGCGGGAAAGATGATATCGCCTTCGTTTTCACGATTTTCGTCATCAACTAAAAGAATACCTTTTCCCTGTTGTAATGTTGAAAGTGCTTTTTCTACACGTTCTTTGGAGGTTGCTCCGAATTGTTCTAATAATTTTTCCATGTTATTTTACTTTTAAAAGTTAAAATAGTCTTCGGTACATGGAAATGAAATACAATACCGTAAGAGCCCATAAAGGATCCTACCGTATGTCTCATTTTCTTCTCCCATCCAGACTTTAACTGTCGGTTTTGGAATTTCACCAAATCAGTCCCTTCAAATGAAAGGAGTCGCGGACTATAACCGCCGGTAGGGAATTTCACCCTGCCCCGAAGAAAACTTATACTAAGTTTTACTGTATGTTTGTTAAATTTTTATTTCATTGAAAATATTTAATGCACAAGCTGCTAATTTCGGGAAGTTTTTTGAGATAGAAAAGAATTTTTTAATCAGATTTATCAATGATTGTATGCCTTTTAAAGAAAAATCCACTCACAGATAGGAGTGGATTGTATAGGATTTTTCAGAATGGATAAATTTACTGAATCTGTTTTAATTGTTCATCGTATAATCCTATCAACAGGCTGTTTCCGTCTTTGTCGGTTCTTATTCCACCATAAGCAGCTTTGCTGTATTTTTCTGCCTGGCCTTCCTGGAAAAAGAAAGACTCTGCCCCGATATTGATTCTCCATTCATTGGGCGAGGTATATTTGATGAGGTGTTCTCCAGCTTTCAGAGGAGTTGGGTCTTTTTGAAAACGAACCTTTTCAGCAACTCCTTTTGCATCGAGTTTTACAACACAATAGCCACGCTTCGGAATTCGTTCCGCATTCATGTTATCTGAAATAGCATATCTTAAGCTCATATAATCGCCCTGCATCAGTGAGCGGGGATCTACAGGAGCCAGTTTTAGCAGGATTGGCTGTCCATTTTTAAGTAAAGCTTCTTTTTCAGCTACTGAATAATTAAAATATATCAATAGCAAAACAAGATTAATAGCAATGATGAGCCATTTATATTTTTTCATTTTCTGTCAGTTTTTTGTGGATGAGAAAGTAGATGGCCAAAAAGATCACTCCTGAGGTGAACAAGAGTATGGATTTGGTTAATAAAGTAAATTGAAGGTCATAATAGAATCGCCCAATAAATCCGATCAAGGCTATAATTCCTAAGACGAATCCGGTTCTGTAATTGACTAAAAAACTTAGCAGAATAACGAGTATAGCACCCGATATAGTTGGTGTTAATAAAGTAGGCAATAGAAATAAACAGTAAGCGTATAGATAAGAATTTTATAAATAGTACTGGTAACCTGTAATGTATTAAACAAAAGGTATACAACATACAGTATTGCCAGAACAATAACAACAGATGGAATCCAGTCATAGTACTCATCTGTTAAACGAAGAAAAGATCCTAATCCTAAAAATGCTAGGGTAAATATGAATGAAAAGACCATTCCTGTTCGAACGGGATCATACAGATTAGAAAATAATTTGTTTTGACTTATTATTTTGGCTTCCTGTAGGAATAGAAAAGTAGTGATAACAGTCTGAAATATAATGATGGCAGAGGTTAGATTATAAAGATGGTTTACCTGTGCAAAGGCCATGATACTCCCGTTGATGATCAATATTGAAATAAAAGACAAGATGTAGCTTTGTGCCAGAAACAAGGTACATAATGCAATGCCAATAAATGTAATATAAATAGTATTATCTTCTGCAGAAAGGCCAATACCCAGAAGAGTAAAGCCGGTAATGAAAAAAGAAACACTTAAAGTATCTACAATGGTTTTTCCGGATATTCTGCTGATGAAAGAAGACCCGGCAATACAGATCACTCCTACTATGCTTGCTTCAGTCTCTGAATCAAAAATCTCAGCTATAAAAAGGAAAGCTAGGAATGTAAGACAGGCCATTATTCCTCCAAAAATCGATAGTATTTTAATAGATAGTGATTGATGGTTGGTCTCTTTTTTCTGATAAGCTGCCATGATAGCATCTTCATCAAAATGGATCTCCCTATTACTCCCCACACGGAGTTGCTCTATAAGCTCTTTTATATTGTCTTTACTTCTCATTTTTCCATTTTTTTTGAAGGTTCATCAAATTTTTAATGATAAGGGTAATGCTCACAACAACGAAAAGAAATACCAGCAAGAATATCCCTTCATTTTCTCCAATCCTAAATAATAAAGAGCAGGCAATAATGACAAGGCTTAACGGAATAATAGCAAAATAAAAACTATTTTTTGTTTTTAAACCGTACCAGATTCCCAGAGCATATACAATAATACTCATTGGAATTAAAAGAGATAATAAAGTTTTATGGCTATCCACTAAATCAAGACACAATCCGAAGGTTGATACACTGACGACTGCCAATGATAAAATGTTAGTAAACCAATTAGGGATTTTAAATGCTTTTTTATAATGAGAAAGTAGAATTGATCCAATTAAAAAGGCTGCATTCAGAACAAAAAGCAAAAGGATAATAATACTGTCATTCCAGTCTTTGGCAACCTGATTGGAATATAAAATAAGAGTAGTATTGATTAAAGCAATATACATAAGCCATAGCGGAGCAAAATCTGAAATGATCACCCAAAGAGTTATACAAATTATCCATGCTAAAAAGAAGTCATAAGCATTTGCACCTGTTTGATAGACCTGTCCGAATACGGCAAAGAGAACACCCACAAGTGCAGCTGCTCCGGTAAGAATAATATTCCGGATATTGTCATTGATCTTAGAAAGTAATGCTAACCCTGTAGCGGCGATAAGTAATATTTCTGTTAGTCCTATTTTGGCAAATTTGGGTAACTCTGCCCAATTATACGCAAAGAAGAAATAATCCCGGATACGGTAAACCCGATTCCGAGGCTAATAAGAAATAATTTCAGAAACTTTTGCCAGGCTTCTTTACTGCTGTAAATATTGTCTTTAAGTATAGAATGGATCTCTTTTTCGCTCAGGTTGCTATGCCTGCTGAGGATTTGTAGATCTTCTCTTTGTATGTTTTTCATTTAAGATAGGTTAAGTATAGATAGGGATTCACTGTCTTTTAATAGATTGCTGATCTATTTATTTTCAATGTTCATATTAAGTGTCACAGGAAATATGATCCCATTCCTGATTCATATAGTGAATCAGCCAGTTCAGGGCATAATGTCTTTCGTAGACAATTCCCGGATGTATCTGTGTAATTTCTCTATTATTAATTCGTGCGTCGACACAAGCCCAATCATATCTGTAATATAAATCATTAGCATCAAGGATCTCTGATTTGGAACGGATCTCATGGTCACCATTAATGAAATCATTAGGATCTCTGTCTCCACCTACAGGATATTTTTCAAAAGGAATATCGTTAAGGTCACATAATGTATTGGGAAAAGGTAAGGTGTCTACAATTTTTAAAGCCCATAGTAAAACCCATATACATTCACATTTCCAGGTTTCCTGAAATTTTTTTGTTTCCGTGGGATCAGATATGAAGTCTTTTTCTTTAGGGGTCACATATTCCCAAAGATTATAATCTATCAAATAATCTGTTGCTGTTTCCGGATCTATAGTATCAAAAGCAACAAAATTGGTAATGGCAAGTATGGCTGCGCGAGAAGCAATTTCCTTGGGTGTTCTCAGAGTGGTTTCCTCTTCAGATTCTATATGAGGTAGGTTAAAATTAATTTTAATGTCTTCCTTTTTAAGAATTTCTTCTGTTCTCTCTTTTCTGGTCATTTGTATTTAATATCATGTTAAATAATAATTGGCTTGAATTAAGGTTAGCGAAAACTATTCCCTTAATATTTTTTCCATCTTTTTTCCTTTGGCAAGTTCATCAATCAGCTTATCAAGATATCGGATATTTCTCATCAGTTCATCCTCTATTTCTTCTATGCGGTATCCACAAATAACACCTTTGATCAATGATGCGTTAGGATGTATGCGGGGAGCTTGTTCAAAAAAAGTTTTGAAATCAGTTCTCTTCTCCAGTTGTTCCTGAAGTTCTTTTTCATTATAGCCCGTCAGCCAATGAATAATTTCATGAACTTCAGCTTTTGTACGTTCTTTTTTTTCTGCTTTTTGAATGTAATGTGGATAAACACTGGCAAAAGCTGTGGTGAAGATTTTTGTATTCTGCATGGCTTTTGTTTTTTTTGATGTTTAGGTTAATCTTTTTAATACTCCGTCAAGAATAGTATTAAATTCCTCAGGCTTTTCAAGCATAGGATAATGACCCACTTCTGTAATGGTTACATAGTCGTAATTCTTTACATATTTACGGTTGCCTTCAAGATTGGTGGGAAAGTTATCGGAATTAATGGCGATTACCGGAACCTGAACTTGTTTTGCAATTTCTTTGAAATCTGTTTTGTATAAAGGTTTTAATAAATTAATAGCTCTTTCCGATTCATTTTGAAGGAACTCATGCTGTATTCTTGACTTTACGTCTTCAGGGGTTTTTTCTGCAAAAAGATACTGGGGAAGCATATTTTCTACAGCATTTTTAAAGTCAGCTCTATATTGAGCAAATTGCATTTGCTCTGCCTGTTCTTCGGTAAAAGATTCATCCAGATTTTGTAAAGTATCTATTAAAATAAGAGCTTTTACTTTTGGAATTTTTAATGAGGCTTCAAGCACATACGCACCAGACATTGAATGTCCTATAAGAATAATTTCTGAAGAGCTTATAGCGTTAGCCACAGCTTTTATATCGTCTGCATATCCGGAACTTGTCCACTCTGTTCTGGAAGAATCAGATTTTCCATGACCTGCCAGATCCATTTGTATTATCCGATAACTGGCAGTAAAATATTTTTGTTGATCTGTCCACCATTCAGCATTGCCAAGCCAGCCGTGGATCATAATGATGGCTGAATTTCCACTTCCGGATTCCTTATAATGAATTTTCTGCCCGTCTGAGGACATTGCATATTTTTCCATTGAAACTCTATTTTGTGTTGGTGTATAAATAATTTTGAGCAAACTAATGTACAAAAGCCTGTTGATATGAAGGTATTTCTTTCTGTAAAGCTGGTTTTAGCCCTTTTATTCAACTTTAAATAACGATATCGTATAATCTAATAATCTTTGATTTCCATATTCACCATGTCCGGGAATAATAATTTTAGCGTTGGGATATTCTTTTTTTACTTTTTCAACAGTAGTAGACCAGGCTGAAGTGTTGGCATCACCTAAATATCCTTTGCCAGCTTCCAATTCTTTTAACAAACAGCCTCCGAATAGTATATTTTCAGCAGGAAAATAGCCAACAACATTATCTTTTGTATGTCCTTCTCCCAAAAACTTTGTAATGATTTTTTCATCACCCACTTTTAATACCAAAGAATCTTTAAAGCTGTTCTTAGGAATAACAAAATGATTTTCTTTAGCCAATTCAATGGTCTTAGAGTATGAATACGAAGGGATATTATGAATATGAAATGCCTCTAAGCCTCCCAAACTGTCGTCGTGAAAATGAGTAGGAATAATGGCGTTGATTTTTGAATGAAGTTTTTGATTGACCCATCGTATCAGTTCTTCTGAGCTTTTGTCATTGGTTGGGGTATCAAAAATAATCACCTCATGACCATTTTTTACAATAAGACCATTACAGGGAACATTGCCAAAATCATGGGTTTGTTTAAACGAAGTATGGATGTAAGAATTCTCTGAAATCTGTTTAATAATAAGATTTTCAGATGTATAAATTTCCTTTGCTTTGAAGTCCTTTGTAGACTGGGAGTTGCAGCCTAAAAGAAAAAAGGAAAATAAAAGGGTGAATATAATTTTACTATTGAAATCCATTCTTAGGTTCGTGTGTTTTATACGGTCTTATGAGAATTTGAGTTTGAATTCTCTTTTTTCTTTATTAGGAGCTATAATCATAGCTGTTATTAAAATGGGAAGTATTCCTATGAGTGATATATTGTCAATCTCCAATTGCCATAACCCATATACAAAAGCAAGAAGATAGATAAAAGCAAATCCGATAAGGCTTCTGTATAGAAACTTTGACTCATTATTGTATATTTCGGTCGATTTATCATCAATATACATTGGTAGGATGCTTTTTGTAAAAGTGAGATCAATATTTTGTTCCCATTCTGTTTTATTTCCTTGGATAAGAATTGTATGTTGTCCTAAAGTGGTTAGGTAATCTAATCGGTTATTTGTATTGGATAACTCACCAATAAAGTTCTCATTGATAAAAACTTTATATTTCTTTTTACTGAATGTGAAGTTCTGATTAAGCTTTATTTTGATTTTACCTTGCATCATATTTTGTTTTTATAGCTGTAATTTACAAAATATTAGCAATTTAAGAAGAAAGATGATCTTTGTTGAAAAATATATTACAAATTCATAAAAAATCCCTGAAAAGCATTAGTTTTCAGGGATCATTCATATCTTAAAAAGATTGTTCTATTTCTTTGTTTCAGATTTGATGCTCATGTTGATAATCATTACGGCATAAGTATTTCCTACAGCATCTTTAATTTCACACTTGAAATAGATGAGGTTCTTTAAAAATTTCTGCTGGAAAACTTCGATCAGAAATTCTGTTCCGGTGGGCATGGCTTTAGAAGCATACCCTTCCAGGTTGTCGATTTCATAATCTTCTCTGTTCCCTAAGGAATTAAAGATTTCTCTCAGTACACAGTTCGCTACATATACAAAAGGAACAATGGGATAATTTCAAAATGTCCTTTACATTGATTTAAAGTAAAGGGCATGAGGGATATGGTAAACTGATGGCGGTCTTCAGATCTATTTACTCTGCCTTCAGGAAGTTTTTCATCATAGTCTCCAATAGGGGTATCATTGAAGAAATCCTTATAAAAAAGTTTGAACGTTTCTTGAGTAATGATATAATAATCCAATTCGAAAGAATAGAAGACTTCTCCTGATTGTTTGTCTTTTGCATGAAGACATGATTTGCCTTTTCTTTTAGATTCCAGATAACTTCTGCCTGTGATGGTGATGGTGTCGGAAATGGGGCTGTAGGATAGCTTTCTCATTCTTAATTTTTCACCCAGAAAATAGATATTTTCTTTGGAAGAATTATTCAATAGCTTGTATAAGCTACAGCTTCCTAATGATGCCATAACTTTTAACAGGTGCGTAAGGTTTTCATTTTTTAAATCCCATCCCGATATTTCTGTTTCAAGGGTATGGTCATTGAAAATGATGTCTTCAGGAAAGCTGATGTAGGGCGCTTTTTCTCCAATGTAAGGGATGATGCTGTTTTGAATGTTGATTGTTTTCATTGAATGAGGGGTATTAAATTATTTTCATTGTATTGTGGACAACTATCTTCACCAACATGTAAAAAGTTTTAATGTCAGTGAAGTATGGGCTGTTTCATGATAAAGTGTTTTATATTTCTTTTCAGTGTGATTTTATTTGTTTTTTAAAATTACTAAAAAAATATATATAAATAATTATGATTAAATAATTGTGGCATCTATTTGAATGTGAAATTGAATGCTTTTATATTAAATGGTAGATACAGAAGGGACATGTAAAAAGTTATCCACACAAAGTTATTCACATTTAAATTGAGGTGTGGAAAACTTTGTGTGGATAATTTATTTATATATTATTTTGAATATTATATATTTAGTTGATTATTTTGAAGGAGTATAAAAAGTTATCCACATTTTAATCCTTGAGATAAAGCGATTGTGGAAAAGTTATCCACAAGTTTTTGTCTTTCTCTGATAAGACATTTATTTTTCTAATATTAGAATGAGAATAATATGGATTATCGAGATTATTTTTGATTATTTTTAAATTGAAATTTTACTATAGGCTTTCAATATATTTTTCATACTCACTTTTTTCTAAGAGCTCTCTGGCATTTAGATGATAGATATCTTTCCAAGAAGCAGAGCCATTTTTTTCAACATATTTTTCAATGATTCTGAATCCTATCCAATAATTAATGTTTTTTGGAGCATCCGGGAATAGTTTAAACTTGTCATTTTGAAGCAAAGGATTTTTTCCTGAAGTATCAGAAAAGTAAGGCTTTAATTGAGTAAACAATTTTTTTTCATTTTTAATAAACCAATCCCAATCTTGCTTAGACAGACTGATTGATTCATATTTTTCAATTTTTCTATCGAAGAATATATAAGTGAAATAGCAGGCAAAACCTTCATCAATACTCTGGTTTAATGCAGAGAGTTTATTAGGATCTGTATTTCTGAAATGTTCATAGACCATGTGATTCAATTCATGAGGTAATCCTTTTTCAATGGTATACATGAGATCTGCATCTTTATAATTGAGTTCTAATGCAAACTGTTCATTATTACAACCTCCAAATATGATTCCTGTTATAGGGGTAAAGAGCAAACTTATTTTGGCATTAGGTTTATAAGGAACCAATTTGTTGAATTTGGTCAGCGTTTTCTGAAAATGTGTTTTGAGATCAATACCTAAGATAATAGATGCTTTATTTTCAAGTTCTTGTTTATTCTCCTGATATAAAGTTTTATTCCACGCAATCATTCCTTTAGGATTGTTGAAAAGATAAGCATTTTCCTCACCGAAGATAACACCATAGCAGCTATCCCATAATTTTTTATGTGGTAGATAAACTTCCTTAACAACCCTTGCAGAATCATATTGCTGATTTTTATGGGCAAGAAGTTGATGTTTGAATAAATTTTTAATAACGATGTTTTCAACTTTTACGCTATCTGGAATATGCTCCAGTCTCTCATAATCTAATTTTTGATCAGCTATGGGGGAGCGTGTGCTTGTAGCACAAGAAATCATAAAGACTGCCGATACTAATGAAATGATTTTTTTCATAGAACAGGTTATGGTGAGAAAAAGTTTATTGTAAAGGAGTTAACGCTTTTGAATTTTTTAATAATACCATGTATTGAAAATAATCAAGAGTATTAGCCTTTTCTTGTGGGGTAAAGCTTTCCCCAAACATTCTGGAATTCACAGTTATTAATTTATTAGAATGTAAATAAGGAGAATCTTTAGAATTAAGTTTAAATAATGTAATAGAATTAGGTTGGGCAAATTCCTTAAAGTCATTGATTCCTTTTACTAACATGAATGGGCCATCTGCATTGATCCAGTCAATTTTTTGATCAGCCGGTGTAGGAAACTGTGGATTTTTAGGAAGATACATTTCACTATCCAGCGTATAGCTAACGATGCTTGAGGTTTTAAAACCAGAGTTTTTAAGCCTTTCTGCAAAAGGTTTTTCATCTTTTTTTACGCTATGTTGAAGTACATGATAAAAACCAAAAAGCCCATACAATTTTTCATTTTCAAGCTTTAGTTTTTTTACTGAGTTTTTGAAATTAGTGATCATAGCCGAATCTCTGGATATTCTTTTTGAGTTGTCATTGAAATCGGTATCAATTCCTATAACAGAAATTTTTAAAGAATCCTGTAAAGTCTGATTGTAATCATAGATGTCACTCCATTTTTCAAATAATTCTTGACTGGACTGTTGGGGAATTCTTTTTTGAATAGCCAATACTACTTCTTTAAGTAAATTTTGATCTTTTGTATTGCCATGAAGAAACAGATTCAGCTTATGAGAATTGGTGCTGTCCATTTCAGCAATATAATATTTTACCCCATTTTTTTGATGTAAAAATTTTAGAAGCTCTTGATCGAGTTTCTGATTCGCTGCATATCCATGAATTTCACCTAACAGGACAACCTGAGAATTATAAAATGTATCGTCAAATAATTTACCATCTATTTTATCAAGAATTTGTTCATTATTTTTTTTAAGATATTCGGTGAATTCCGAATCTTTTCCACCAATAAAAATTTTATTACTGATGAATATATACAGAACAAAAATTAAAACGATCGAAACAATTATGATCAATAGGTATTTGAAGAACTTTAAGACTTTTTTCATGGTTTATTTTTGTACGAAAATATTATAAAAAAGGAATGAAAAAAAGTTTTTTGCAGCATTATTGAAGAAGGAATTTTTATTGAACCATCAAGATCTGAAAATATCTTAAATGAAGACTATGTAAATTGAAATGTAAAATACTTTTTTCCACAGTGAGAACATTGAAAAGTTGCTATTTCTCTTAAACTTTCTGGGCTACCATAGGTTCTAAAATCATAATACTCACTTTTTTCCTTAAGGCCTTCTTCCCAGTAGATGAGATTTTCACTGGCTTCATAGAGTTCATTGTCATTCTTAGGATATCCTATAAACTCAGTAATGTTTTCGCAGCAAAGTGGTTGATCAGCTCTTTGCATAAATATTGGGATATCCGGCGTTCTGTTATATTTTTCTATTAGAACCGATTTAAGTTCTATTGTACGATTATGGGGAAGCTTTAGAGAGTTAACATATTTTTCAATGGTTTCTTCATAGAAAAAGTCACAGGCATGAGTCATTGTTTTAGTTTGCAGACACTCATAACAAGATGCATAGATATCGTCATCAATCTCGCCGTTTTCTAAGGTTACTTGCCCTTGATAAGGATATAAATCCACCTCTGTTTTTCCACAGACATTACATTCTGTATAATATTCATCCAGTTTTTCAAGAGCATGATCGTTAATAAGTTCAAAAAGTTTTCCCATTTTATGTGTTGTTAAAGATTAAATATAATTAAGTATGAATGAATTTCCATAGAAATTAAAATTATGGAAGTTTATTCTTGGTCTTTGTAGATATTCCAGAAGTTAAAATCAGTCATTGGAGCATCTGTGATTCCTACATTACGACCCATGGTTACAATTTGTCCCCTGTGGTAAGTTCCGTGAAGAACTACGTGCTGGATATATTCATATTTTGAAAAATCACATTGAAACCATTGGGATTCTATTTTTACATTTTTGGACAGGTCTTCTTCTGATAAGTTTTCCACATAATCCACCAGCTTTTGTGAGTTGTTTTTTATGTTTCTGAAGACTTCTTCTTTACTGGTTTCAGCAGTAGTTTTGGCAAAATCGAAATCATTGCTTTCAGAAATATGGCTCCACCAATATTCCTGGGTCTGCCAGATGTGATGAAGGGTTTTTAAAATGGTAGGAAAACTGGAAATGACTTCCTGATTAAGCTGTTCATCTGATTTTGTGGATAACCAGTCAATGTATTTATTGACAACCCAGTTATTGTACTGAACGGTTTTAGTAACTAAATTTTTTAAGCTCATACTATTGATATTTTGTGGTTTAAAATAATATTCAAAGTCCAAAGTGGCGGTTATGATCTTTATTTTCGGGATTAATGAGAGCCTTGTTGCTATAGGTTGCTGCTTCAAATTCACTGATACTGACTGACAGAAATGAAATATCAGGAAGTAGCTCCGCAAGCCGGGTACTTATTTTTTTGGAAAGATCAGCTTTTTGTTCTGTGCTCCGTCCCTGCATAATATATCCAAAGACATGTAGAAAATCTTTTTTTTGTTCTCCTAACCGATAATGTGAATAAGGATGAAGCCTCACTTTAATATCATCCACAGCAAACAACCCTGTTGATTCTGCCGCATGGTAGATGGCATCCATGATTTCATGAGAGGTTCTTATTTGGAGAATGTCCTGTGAACATTCAATGATGAAATGAGGCATTTTATATGATTTTTATCATATAAAAGTAAGGAAAATATGAATCTGTATTTCAAATAAAAACTCGCTCAGAACAGAGCGAGTTTTGATGTCAATTTTACAAAACAGATTTTTTTATGCTGTATTGAGGTTTCATGGGATTAGACATATCCAATACAATATCATATTGGCCATCTTCTGCTATTGGGAAATCATAGGCATTAAGAGCCACAGTCTTTCCATCACTATTTAAGCCAAGATTATATCCCCAATCATTATCGACTCTGAATTTTAAATTCCCTTTTTTGAGATGAAAGTTATTGAGGAAATAAAGATTAGGTTTTTGGGAATCTGTTTGCAGTGGAGTATCTTTTCCGTCCCAGCCGCCTGGCGTTGCATTTCCGATAATTCCCCATAGATAAGGACTTGTTGTTCTTGTTCCTGTTTTTATACTTCCATCACGGAGGGTTACCACTACAGAATTAATTTTTCCTGTTTCGTCCGGTTTAAAGATGAAGCTAAAATTTTCATCCAATTGAAATGAAGTATTACTGATAGGAAATAAAGAACATATTGGATTTCCTGTTTCCCTGAAAAGAACCTGACCATCTACAACTGTTACATAAAATTTAGAATCTCCTGTAGAATAAATACCTTCCAGCTTTTTTAGTTCCTGTGGATCAGTTTTTATAACAGTAGGAATTTTGTAAGGTTTATTGTATATAATATTTTCGACTATTGGGATGATGAGATCTGTATGTGATAAAATAGAATTTGACATGGCTATGAAACAAATATCATCATCCAGAACCCTGTAATAAATACTTCGATAGCCTGGCCCGCCGCCACCATGTCCAATTCTTTTTTTGCCATCAATACTAAAAACATCACTGCCTAATCCATAATGATCATTAAGGTAAGGGGTGAACATTTTTTCAATGGTTTCCTTTTTAAGAATGGCATTGTTTTTAAAAGATTCATTGAACTTGAAGAGGTCTTCCACCGTAGAATACATTGCTCCGGCAGCAAAAGGATGATCGGTTTTAAAAAGGAAAGCTTCGTTGGATGTGTTTTCTGACAAAAATTCATATCCTAAAGCTTTATTTTCATCGAAAACGTTGTTAAAATGAAACCCTGTATGGTTCATTTTCAGGGGTTTCAGGATATAATTTTCGATGGCTTTGTCATACTCCATTCCAGTGGCTTTTTTAATAATATATCCAAGAATATAATATCCGGAGTTGGAGTAGTCCCATTTTTTGCCCGGTGAAAAGGTTAATGGTTTTGCAGAAATGAATTTGATAAATGTTTCTTCATCTACCGTATTTTCCGAACCTGTTTCATTAGGGATTCCTGAGGTATGGGAAAGCAGGTTCGCAATGGTAATGCTATCTCCCTTTGGAAAGTTTGGGTAATATTTAGATAATTTATCGTTGACCGATAATTTTCCCTCTTCTTCCAGTTTGAGGATAACTGTTGCGGTGAACATTTTTGTGGTGGAGAAAATACGATAAAGGCTGTTATTCGTATTTTTTTCTTTTTTCGGGCCGTTTTTATAGCCATAACTTTTTTCAAAAATAATTTTTCCTTTCTCAGCGATAAGGATTGTTCCATTGAATTTACCTGCCTTATCATAGGCCGCTAATAGTTGTTCTATTTGCTTAGCTTTTTGTGAAAAAACAGGATTGACTGCCAATAATACAATAAGGCAGGTTAAAAGAGTTCTCATGTATTTTTTATTATAAGACAGTTGTTTCTGAGATAGTATTACATCGGATTGTAAGAAAAATGAATAGTTATTGTTTTGTTGTTTGCGTTAATAGTTCAAAACATAGCTGATCAATAGATTCATTGATTGAAGAAACATTGGAAAGAATAATGACGGCTGTTTGATCTTCTACATTAACCGTCATTGAAGAAGAATATCCACCGGTTCCACCATTGTGGAAAAAAACTTCCTTGTTGTTTTTGGTGGTAATAATATGCCAGCCTAAACCGATTTTTGTTTTTTCATTTACCGTAAATGTTGATTTTCTGGTTAAAGCTAATTCTTTATTTTTAGGATTAAATTGTGCATTTGCAAATTTTACAAGGTCTCCAGTCGTAGATAAAATACCACCTGCTCCGAAAAGGACATCCCAATCCCAGTTTGAGACAAGATCTCCATTGATATTACGTCCTTTGATAAGTGCATTATCCAAATTTAGAGAAGAGGTAAAAGACTGAGACATTCCATATTGATCAAAAACTGTTTTTTGCAATAAGTTTTGAAATGTAGTTTTTTGTGACAATCCTAGCGTATACCCTAATAATCCCACGCCCAGATTAGAGTAAGAAAATTTTTTAGTATCCTTATGTTCAATGATCATTAAGTTTTTAAGATAATCCTCAAGGTCTTTTGTATGATATTTTAAATAAGGGTTCTTCAGATCTGATAAATCCAGGTTTTCAGGCAAACGAGGAAGCCCGGAAGTATGATTGGCTAGCTCTTCAAAGCTGATCTTTCTATTGTCTTTAAAAGGAAATGAATAATATGAATTGATAGTATCTGTAAGCTTTATCTTGTTAGATTCTGTCAGAGAAGCGAGAACAGTAGAGGTAAATATTTTTGAAATAGAACCAATTTCAAAAATGTTATTTTGATTTTCAATAGGCTTTATCGAGTCATGATCTTTTATAATACCATAATAATCTGTTTTCCCTTTTTGAATGACTGCAATAGAAAGTTGAGTCTTTTCAGGAAATTTGACGGCTGTAGAATAAATAGTTGTCGCTATTTCTTTTGGATAGGAGGTAAGGGCATTGGTTATTTTTCCCGGATCTTCATAAGGTTTAATAAATAGACCGTTGATTTTATTTTGAGAATCTAAAGAAATATTAACCACCAGAATTCCTTTGTCAAATTGTGTTTTATAAGCTGCGTAAGTTGATTGTTGATAACTTATGAATTCTGTATTTTTCACATTTCCAACCTGAGTTTTCAGATCAGCGAAAAATTGTTTATTTTTTTCAATGGGCAATGATTGTTTCATTTCGGCAGAAAAGCTTTTAAAAATTTCATCATATTTTCCGGTATTAAAGTTCTTCCGAAATTGATTGACAATATGGGTGTAGTTTTCAGTCTGAGCAGTTAGATTATTGCTCAATATGATTAAAAATAAGATGTAAAATAGCTTTTTCATAGTGATCATTTTTGATTTTCTTTCTCGTTAATTTTGAATGTAACTGTTTTTCTGTAGGAAATAATATCATCGATATCTAAAGCTTTTTTAGGATAAGCAAATCCATTTTTAATTTTGAAATAAGGAGAAGGATAATACATCTTCTGACATATTTTATCACAACTCCCCAATGCTATTTTTATTATATCATCTTTGTTGATATCTATTGTTTTAAATTTTTTCTCATCATGAGATGGCTTTATTATTCCCAGCCACTTTCCGTTGACTTTATAAACCGGATCATAGATATATTTCTGATGGAAAAAATCACCGTTTTTATTTTTAGAAATGTACAGGATTACATTTTCATATTCTTCAAAACCCGGGCGACCATAATGATCATAGGCATTGAACTCAACAGTTTCTTTAGGAAGTCGGTTTATTAGATTTTTCATCACAGAATATTTGCAATGAAATGCATTATCCATTACATATGAGTGGTGTATAACAGTGAGCGTATCTCCTGTTTCCGGATCTACTTCTTTTGTTCTTCTTTTTTCCTGTTTTGTATTAGGATTAAATTCTTCAACGCTAATTTTTTTACCAATGAAAATATATAAATTTTCACTTTCCTTTATTTCCTGAGAAAAACTGAAAGCTGATATCATAATAAAAGCAGATAAAAGAATTTTAGTAAACATACGAGATAATATTTATATAGATTTTATCATTTTTTTTCTGATGAAAAGAATACTAAATAATCCGATCATCCACCATGGTTGAGACTTAAAAAGTATATATAAAAGATTAAGTCTGTCTACCATTTAAGAGGTTCAAAAGGAATTTTATTTTCAAGGCTTAATTTATTTTTTAATTTTTCAGCATAGGTATGCGCAAATTTTTCTTTTTCACTTTTGGGAAGACTGAAATAGAGATCCATTCTTTTTTCTTTTTCATCATCATCTTCGCTTTCGTGTCCGGGACGTTCTACAACTTCTAAATAATGAACATAATGCCCAAATTCATGAGGCAAAGTTCTGTAGAGCTGTGTGTTCCTTACCAACTCAGGCTTAAACTCAGCTGTGAATTTTTTTTTGGTTTCGGTAAAAATATGTCCGTCAGTCTTTAATCTTTCAAATTCCTGTTGATCTTCAATGCTTTGCTTTTTAGGCCAGGATAACTGTCTTTCCAGATCAATGGCATCTAAAATAATAGCCGGATAATATTCATCTTCAAATTCGTAGCTATAAATGAGTCTTCCCCAGACAGGTGAAAGGATTTCTTCTTTTCGTTTTGGCTGTCTGAGAATAATAAATTTCAATTCACCATAATCTTCGGAAGGAATCTGTTCAATAATTTTCTGAATATCATCAATAGAGCAGGAATGAATAGAATGTTTCCGGGTTTCCTCAACAATAAATAAAAATTCATGGTTGTTGATCACCCGTATTTCTTTTTTAGAATGGGTAAGCCGTTCGTAAAATGATTGTAGAGTTCCATAAGGTGAAGAAATTTTTAGCTTGTTATTCTGGCTGTAACCTTGATTTTCAGTTCCGATGTTTTTATTTCTTCTGGTAGGATTGTACATTTTAATAGTTATTTCGTCAATAAAAGTAAGTGAGGTTTAACTTCTAATACCACACTTTTTTTATTTTATCAGTAATTTCATCGGCTTCTTTTTCCGTAATCCAATCTACAATTCTTGTTTCTCCATTTCTGTCTGCCAATACAACAGAAGAGGTAGCACCTATCCATGAAAAATGATAGCGGACTCCGAATTTGTATTTTTCCATTCTAAGATCTATCGTTTTAATTTTTGTAATTTCTTGTTTATCAAATGTTTTTGGTTTTGTGAATAATTTATTTTTATACGTTATCGTGATAGAATCAGGTTCAATATTGAGAATCACTTTTCCAAAGGTATTCCATAGCCATACATAAAAGAATAGGATAAAAAATGCTATAAAGGGAATCACGTTTAAGATATAGCTCAATGCCGAAAGGAGATACGTTTTTTCTGCTGATCCCAAAGGAATTACAATTAAAATAATAAAAAGGAGTATAATTAAGGCTAAGGTTGTAATAAAGGTTACCAACCAATTAGTTCTGTTTTTTACTTTAATGATCGCAGACATTTCCATGAAGAATTACAGTTATTTCCTAAATGCTTTTTCATGAACAATTGGATTCATGGTTATTAACACAAAAGCGAGGCTATATTTTTTCAAAATATTTTCCTGTAAACTGGTATCGGATCTTTTTAGCGGTAACCTTAGAATCTGCCTGAATTAAAGGGAAACTGATAATTTTATTTTTAGGATCATATTGAATCTCGTAATCTCTGCCTTCATAATTTCTGTTGGCTGAAGCGGTAAGGTCTACCTCATATCCCAGTTGGTTTTTTATTCCACTTTGTGTTTTGATGAGTTGAGCCTTGTCATTCAATTGCCCATTGTCAATAGAAAAAACTTTCACATAATGATAGCTCATTCCCGAGCTCAGGATGGCTTTGTTTTGAGTAAGATAATATTTTTTGTTTTCCGAAATAATATCATTGATCTGATAGCAATAAGATCCCGGATCTCCTTCACTATCATGCTCTACTGCTTTGGAGTATGTTTTTCGGTCAGATTCATACTGAAAAACATTCTTAAAAAAATGCATGGTCCCTCCAGTCCAGGTATCCCATGAATAAATCCGGAATTTACCGTCTTCTGAAGTGGTCATTACCAATCCGTTTTTTTCAAGAGATTTGAAATCATGGCTTATGGTTTGAGGATGAGAAGAAGTGTATCGAACTAATAGCTTTTCAAATTTTGTATTGGCAGTAGCTAAAGAGTCATAAGAATTTTTATGATCCCTGCCTTCTGAAGACCAATAATTAATTTTTTGAAAGGTTTCATTAAGCTGTTGCTCAATAGCGGATATGTTTTGCCCAAACAAAAAATGAGCGATGAATATTCCTGTAAACCCAAGTATTTTCTTTGTTTTCATGGTATTAAATTTTGTTGGTTATGAAAATAATAGATTTTCAAAAAGTTAAGTGAACTTCTTATACAAAAGCTTTTACACTCCAATATAACTTAAGTGTTTAAAACTTTTGGCTAAAAAATTAAGTCTCAAGTGTTATTTTTTACATTTTAACTGAAATACATTTCCTTCAGGATCTGTTCCGTCACACAACCAGAAATCGTAGTTTTCAAAAGTTTTAATGGCTCTCATCTCAACTTTTTTTGACAACAATTCATTTCTTGCGGATTCAATATCTGTAGCTACTTCAAAAACGAGTTTGGTATTGTTATCGAATTGGTAACCAGTCTCTATTTTTTCAAGATATTGATCACCAATTTTATGAAGTCCTATGTTAACTGCTCCTGCGTTCATCAAAACCCAAATAGAATCTTCTTCAATTACTTTTAAATTAAAATTTTCAACATAAAAATTCTTAAGTAAAGTGATATTTTGTACATACAGGATGATAGAGTCTAATTTGATGTTCATGGTGAGATGTTATGGATGATAAATAAGTTGTACAACACCGGATTTAAAAACATTGGTTT